>NZ_QOCC01000020.1:0-7204 GCF_003318185.1 Tenacibaculum sp. E3R01
AAAAGTAATAAGTCCATGAGCTGGATCTGAAACGTATACAGTATTTTTCTTTATTTTATAAAGAACCACATAATGGTTTTTATTCCAATGAATAATACAAGGTAATGGAGCTTCTCGAAGTTTGCTAAAAGCAAGTTTAATTCCTAAAGATTTAAACCCCATAGATTCAACTGCCTCACTCAAACCTAATAAACTACTTCCCTCTCGGGTTGTTTCACTTAGTTTTCTTAGTTGTTGTGTGTTGATTGTTTTACCATAATGCTTTGCAATTATTTTTATACACGTTGGGCCACAATCTTTTGCCTCGGTTTGCTTATAATTTGGAAATTTCTTCAAATGAAAAATTTAATTA
Source organism: Tenacibaculum sp. E3R01 (assembly GCF_003318185.1). Classification (NCBI taxonomy): domain Bacteria; kingdom Pseudomonadati; phylum Bacteroidota; class Flavobacteriia; order Flavobacteriales; family Flavobacteriaceae; genus Tenacibaculum; species Tenacibaculum sp. E3R01. Next base: position 353 of record NZ_QOCC01000020.1, read on the forward strand.
TTTTAATAGTTCTCTTCTTAAATATAAAGTGAAAACTTTTTATGTTCTACATTTTAATAGCTCTATTTATCGTAGCAATTTTTACATCTATAAATTAGGAAGCCGTTGCAATTTAATCCTTTATATATACTTATACAAGAAGTTAATTTTTTATTGAATAATTTGATTTTCACATAAGATTTAAATAAAAGTTATGTGAAAATCATTTTTTTGTAATTATAGGTGTCTTTTAAATAAGTATTCTTAAAAAATTAATAAAGAGCCATCACATAAAAGCCCGCCTGAATTTGGAGCTCCAAAAAGTTGACAAAATCTTGAAGTATTACAGCAAGCTCCTGGTCCGCAATCATTATGTGTATTACAATTTTTTTTACCTCCATTAATTTGTTTTTGCGCTGTTTTATTTAAAGCACTTCCTAAGTTCAAAATTGATTCTTTCATAAATAAAAATTTTAGTATTGTTAATAAGAGAATGATTATAGCACTCATTTTTTGTTAAAATAAAAAAAGGGCTAAATACAGCCCTTTTAAGTTAAAACATTGGTATTTCTCCAAATGGTACATCTTCAAAAGGTAATTGCCCATTGCATAAACCTTGACCATTATTTGCAGCTCCACATACTCCACTACTTGAAGTAGGAGGTGATTGACAACATTGGTTAGCAGGACACTGTGCATGGCTTGTACAGAATTTTCTACCCCCGTTAATTTCTTTTTGCTCTATTTTATTTAAAGCATTTCCTAAATTTAAAATTGATTTTTTCATAATTTGTTTTTATTTTAACTACAATACCATCCATTATTACCTAAAGTACATGTTTGTGGAAAAGTACAAACTACTATTGGTCCATCAGCATTACAGATGTATTTAGGACGACGCCCTCCGTTAATTTCTTTTTGCTCTACATTATTTAAAGCATTTCCTAAGTTTAAAATTGATTTCTTCATAATGATGTTGTTTTTGAACTTGTTTTATGATGAATTAAAAAGAACTTATAGGGCAAAAACAACCAGTTCTAATATGGTAACAACCAGCAGCTATCTCTATCGATGAACACGCTCTCCATTTACCTCCGTTAATTTGTTTTTGTTCTTTTTTATTTAAAGTATTCCCTAAGTTTAAAATCGATTTTTTCATAATTTTTAATTAAGTATAAAAAATAAACGACAGTATGATTCAGCACATTGTCTCCCAAAATCTTCACATATGCGATCAAAATTTGTGTCACATTGTTTTCTACCACCACTTACTTGTTTTTGTTCCGCTTTATTTAGAGCTTTCCCTAAATTTAAAATTGATTTTTTCATAATTAAAGTTGTTTTTAGCGGTGATCATTTTAAGACATTCACCGATTATGTCTATTCTTCGCGAGAGAATATGTTCTTATATTTTACTCATTATTGTTTGGCTATTTTCTTCTAGTTCTTCGATGAAGAAAATTAAGTCTGATCTATTGTATTCTTTTGGAAATGATCTTCCATTTATTAAAATTTCTGGAGTGAAATTAATAGCATTGTTTTTACACCATTCTTTTTCTCTTTCTAATTCAGATAAAAAGTAGTCACTATTATTAGTCGCTCCCCACTTCTTTAACCATAAATCAACATTACCATCTTCATAAATCTCACTCATAGCTTCTAAACATTCTTTTTGTTTATTGTTGTTATAGAGCTCTAATAATCGACTAGTTATTTTTACTGCATTACCACTTTTATCTTCAGTGTTTATATTAAAACGTATTCTTATTTTAACCGAATCATTATATTTATGTAAAATCTCATCTACTTGTTTATGAACTGGTTTACAATGACCACAAAAAGGATTGGTTACAACAACTATTTCTAAATTTGAGGTCGGATTTCCAAAAACAATCTCTTGGTTTTTATCAAATGTTGTATTTCTTTGAGGGGATTTATTTAGCATACCTTCAAACAAAGTGTAGTTTCTTTTAAATTTAACTCCTTCTATTTTTTCTTTTCGTAATTCTGTTACTTCAGAGATAAGAGGTTTTACATAACTCCATCCCAACCATGTACTTGTTCCTATAATTGCTAAAACAACATAATCACTAGGCACAAAGCTAGAAATATAAGTATTTGTTAGTACAGGAATTAATGCTTGTACCCATAATAAACCAACAATACTCAAACATAATAAGCACCATTTTTTTACTACTGCATATTGATAGTAAATAGAGTATAATGTTATAGGAATGGCGACTAAACTTATTGAATAAGATAGTACTGGTGTAGTTATTTCAATAAAGGTTAAAAGTGCTAATATTGAAAAATATAAAATACTGAAGTCGCTTAGTTTATATCCTTTTATTATTTCTGCGCCTTTTGAAGTAAGAACTGCATCACAATCTTTTTTATCATCTGCTCCAGAACAAAAAGCATCGCCAATAGAAGTTTGCAAGCCTAATTCTTGTTTTACGATAGCTACACTAACCACAATTCCTACTATAGATAGCAATAAATGAGAAATACTAAAAACTGAACCAGTTGTTTTTAACACTAAGAAAACTGCTAACATACTTATGATTCCAAAACCTACATATTTAGGAATCTTACTAGTTTTTTTACTAGTTTGTATTGTATCTGTTTTTTCAACAGCTACTATAATCCCTGTAAACTTCTTTAAAAACTCTTCTTCTGATATCTTTTCTTTTTTGCCTTCTGTGGTATATAAAATATAATCACTTTTCTTTTTTTCAACTACAGTTAAGTTCTGTCCAGTACTATCATTTACTTGTACGATATAACAAGAAGGTAATTGCTCTAGTGTTTCTGAGTTAACAGGAACATCTGCTGCTACATTTTCTATATTAAAATGATCTAACACTCCTGTTATAGCGTGTAAACTAGGATACGATGGATGACTCTGTATTTGAAATGCTAATTCTTCCTTATCAAAAGGAATTCGATTTCTTTTAAGAAGTTGTTGTACTATGTTTATTAATGTATTCCCCATAAATAGTTAACAAATTGTAGTTGGTTTCTTACAAATCCTTTTTCAATAAAGGAGGTGAGTTGTTTACGAAGTTATAGAAGAAATAAGTATCTATGTAAGTCAATTCATATTTGTGAGGTATTAATTCATAATTGAGGTGCTTTGATAATAATCTGTTTTTTTGAATAATTGTTTGGTGAATTATAAATGTTGATTGTAACAAAATGGATGAACTCTCTACTGATACAGAGTGATTGCTAACTCAAAAGTTATTAAACTGAGTGTTAATAAAGAAATAACTAGCTTTGTTGAGTTGTTTATAGGTAAGTATGAAAAAAATAATTGTAGTAATATGTTTTTTAATTGCAATGGGTTGCTTTAAAAAACAGGATAAAGTGATGTTAAAAAAAAATCCAAGTTATTTTAACAATAAAATTGGAAATAGATTATCACAAGATTCCCTAAAATTTTATTTAGAAAAGCTTAAAGAAATTCCTAAAAAAATGATGTCTGATTCTTTAAAAGCTGAATATCATTATGTATCAGGACGGTATAATAATAGATTAGAAAACTATGATATAGCTTTAAATAATTTTAATAAAGCAACTAGTTTTTCTAAAGGGAAAATAAAATCAGATAGAGAGGTTTTCTATTTTAGAGCTTTAATGATAACCTATTATAGATATAAGGAAGATTATTTGAATGCTGAGGGAGTCAATGAAAAGTTACTTACATTATTAAATGAGTATGATTATAAAAATAAGGCTTATGTTTATCATTTTAGGCAAAGAGTAAAAGTAAAATTAAAACAATTTGATAAAGCTTTAATAGCAAATGATTCAGCAACAGTAATGTTTTTAAAAGTAAAGGATACTACTAATTATGCAATGTCTAAGATTGGTAGGTCTAATATTTATAGTAGTCTTGGTAAACAAGATATGGCAATTAATGAATTGGCAGAAGCTAGTAAATATGAAAATTATTTAAAAACCGTTGCTAAGTATCAATTATATGGTACACTAGGTTCTTATTTTTACAGTAGTAAATTATTTGATAAAGCGATACATACATACAAAAAGGCTTTAGTTTTCTCTAAGCAATTACCTTTACATTTAAGAAAGACAAGAATAGTTAACAACTATAATAATTTATCAAAATCATATATTAAACTAAAGAAATTAGATATTGCTAAAAAGTATATAGATTCAATATTTCAGATAGGTTTGAATAATCTTAATTATATAAATCAAAGAAGCACGTTGAAAACTAATTTAGAAATACTTTATAAACAAGATAAAGATATAGGACAAATAAATGCACAGTTAGATTCAATATATAGATATCAGGAAAAAAACTATGCAGATAGGATAAATAGCGAGTTAGAAGCGTTAAAAGAATCTCTAAATAATGAAAACATTTTGGAGAAGGCTAAGAAAAAAACAGAGATTCAGAGCCTTAAGTATGAGCGAAATCAATATATACTAGCTGCTTTGTTATTATTTGCTATTGTAATAGGAGTGTTGGTTTTAAATTTTTTTAGACAAAGAAAATTCAAGATAGAGCAGCAAAATTTTTTATTACATCAACGTTTATTACGTTCTCAAATGAATCCTCACTTTACATTTAATAGTTTAAGTCTAATTAAAAATAGTATTGAAGAAGATAGTCAACAATCAATTAAATACATTCAAAAATTTTCAAGATTGCTAAGAACTATATTTGAAAATTCAACTAAAGATTACGTGCCTATTGAAGATGAGCTCCAATCTTTACAGGATTATATAGAGTTGCAACAATTTAGATTTCCTGAAAGATTTAATTTTTTAATAGATAACAGTATTGAAATTGAAGATGAGATTTTTATACCACCAATGTTATTGCAGCCTTTTGTAGAGAATGCAATAATTCATGGGTTTGGTAAAAACGAAATTAAAGGGAATCTTGTTATTCAACTTAATTTTAGTGAAAAATATATTAGCTGTGTTGTTGATGATGATGGCATAGGAATTGATGCGAATAATGTTGATAAAAGATCTTCCGTAAAATTAATAGATGATTTTTTACGAAAAATGATAGGTGAAGCTATTGTTGTTACAAATAAAAAAGAGTTGGGAGAAAATTATCAAGGAACGAGGGTAGAGTTAAAAATGCCTTATAAATTATTGTAGTATGCTAAAGACATTAATAATTGAAGATGAAAGACATGTTAGAGAAGATCTAAAAAAAAGGGTGTTCCAAAATTTTCAAAAGGACCTATTTATTGTTGACGAAGCTATTTCAGTAAAAGAAGGGATTGAAAAAATAAAAAGATACCAGCCTCAGTTAGTATTTATGGATGTTGATCTTGGTGATGGTACAAGCTTTGATATTTTATCCTCGTTAGAGGAGATAAATTTCAAGATAATTTTTGTAACGGGGTTTGATTCTCATGCTATAAAAGCAATACGTTTAGGAGCTTTGGATTATTTATTGAAGCCTATTGATGATGATGAATTTGTTGAGGCTGTAAAAAAAGCGGTAAATACCATACAGAAAGAGAATACGTTGAGTAATTCTATTACAATTGCAAATCATTATTATAGAGAAGGAGAGCATCATAAAATTGTTTTAAAAACATTAGATACACAACATTTAGTTTCATTTGATGATATTTTGTATTGTAAATCAGAAGGGAATTATACAACCTTCTATCTTTTTGAAGAGAGTATTGTTATTTCAAAGCCTATGAAAAAAGTAGAAGAACTACTTGATAAAAAGAGATTTATTAAATGTCATCAGTCTTTTATTGTAAATAAAGCCTATATAACTAAATATACAAATGAAGGATTTCTTGTAACTAAAACAGGAGAGCAAATACCTGTAGCTACTAGAAGAAAAGACATGGTATTAAAAAATCTTTTCTAATAAGTTAAAAGCGAATTTGAATTCAAGTACAACGAATTTGAACTAAATAATACAGAGGTCTAATTCCTTTGTATTTTTGTGCCAAGAAATATTAAAAAAGTTATTTATGAAATTTTTAAAATTATTTTGTTTTGTTTTAGTACTTTGTGTTTCTTGTTCTGAAAATGAAACAATAGATGCGATTGAAAAAATGGAAAAAGGAAGACGAGGAGGAGGAACAATTGATCCTATAGAAATATCAGATGATGCAGTAGATGAAAAAAATAAATTAATGTATATGACCTCATTTTTAATAGGTAAAACATTGATTGAGAATGAAAATGCAAGAGATTATTTTTACGAACTAATTAAAGATTCTAGATTAACCAGTATAAATTTAATTGACATAATGGATTCAAATGTTGTTGATTCTAACCCGTTTGAAGTTGCGTTTCATGAACAATTTAATGCGTATAATTGGCACTTAAATCCTATGTCTGGTGGGCCAAACCCACCAGTAGAATCATCAACTGCTGAACCAGATCCTTCAAAATGGGGAGGGATATTAGATGCTCAAATGTATTATCATCAATATTTAATTGAGATAATCGAATTAAATAAATGGGAATTGAACTTTCCAAATAAAAATATTTATATTGATAATATTCAAAACCTTTCTGACTATTTAATAGCTAATGAAAAATTGATATGTTTATGGAATATGTACAATACAGGATTGTATACTGATGGATTAATTTTAAATAATAATGGTAGGGGAAGTTATTTACCACCAAATTTTAATGTTTCTACAGCTAGTTCATTAGTAATGATTTTAAAATAAAAGGGAAAAGAAATTTACAATATAGGTTCTTAGATTATTTGAAAATAAAAGAGTTGGTTAAAGCCAACTCTTTTTCTAGCAATACAATACAACAGTTATAATAAATAGTATTCTTTTCTTAGAATTGTATTAATGATTTTTGTTCTTTCATAGTAATTTTCCCCGACAGATTAAT
>NZ_QOCC01000020.1:7276-335218 GCF_003318185.1 Tenacibaculum sp. E3R01
TTTCTTTTAGCAATTTTCCCCCGACAGATTAATAATATCAACTTTTCTTTTTCATTTAAGTTGATATACTTGTTTTCATTTATTCTTTTAAGCAATTTTCCCCCGATAGATACATTTAATCAACTCTTCTTTTTCATTTAAGCTGATATATTTGTTTTCATTTTTTCTTTTAGCAATTTTCCCCCGATAGATTAATTAAATCAACTATTCTTTTTCATTTAAGCTGATATACTTGTTTTCATTTTTTTTTAGCAATTTTCCCCCGACAGATTAATTAGATCAACTCTTCTTTTTCATTTAAGCTGATATACTTGTTTTCATTTTTTTCTTTTAAGCAATTTTCCCCCGATAGATTAATTAAATCAACTATTCTTTTTCATTTAAGCTGATGTACTTGTTTTCATTTTTTCTTTTAAGCAATTTTCCCCCGACTGTTTTAATTTTTTTTTCTCATAGATTTTGATTTTAGTGTGTTTCTTTTTTGTAATCCTTTTTCATTAGTATTTTTAGTATTTGAAAAGAGGTAGTCAATTTTTACTGTTTAATGAGAACAAAATATTAACGGACTACCTTCAGATTCAAATAATGATGGTTTTAATTTTTTAAATCAATTGATTCGTATAAAGATTGGCCGGTCTATAACGTTATTAAATAAGTTCAATTCTTTAAAAAGAAATGAGATTTTATTTAATAAACTTTGCTCAAATTGGTTTAAAGTATTTTTCAAAATATAGATCATTTTCTATAGTGTTCAATACTTTAATTTATGTTACCCTTTTTTTTGAAAAAAATAAAAATGATAAATAAACCCAGTAAAATAGGAAGAATGTAGAGTAAGTAATTAGTAGTAAAAACAGGAGAAGTGCCTCCAATTAAAATAAAAGAAGCCCAGTAGTATGGAGATTGTTCTGATAAACTATGGTTTTTTAAATAGGTACGTTTCGCATTATTAAGCGCTTCAGATTTTGATTCTTTGTTTTTTAAATTGGAGTAAAACTCTTTCATGATGTATGAAGAGCTAGCGTCATTAATTTTCCACGTTGAAGAAACCACCGCATTGGCCCCAGAATGAAAGAAACCTCTAGCCAAGTTTAAAACACCTTCACCTTGTTTTAATTCTCCAATATTAGTCTCACAAGCACTTAAAACAACTAAGTCAGCGTTGTTTTTATAGGTGTATAGTTCATGTAACTTTAAATCATTAGTAAAAAACTGAATGCTAGGATTGTTAGATGCATTTGTATGTGTTGCTAAATGAATGATTTTAGCATTACTAGTTTTACGAACAAAATTCTCTTTTGTAGCATTACTGTTTGTAAAGCTATCTCCACCTATTAAATTAGAAATAACAGCAGCTTCTTTTTCTGTTTTTTCTAGGGATGATAATTCAGTGTTTTTAAAATTAACAGGAGCAAAAACAGCAATGTCTGTATTTGTTTTTCGATCTCTATTTTTATTAAACTCAGAAAAAGAGCTAGAGTAGCTATAACTTATATTACAATCGTTTACTAAATACTGTAAACCAGTGCTACTAGTATTAAAAGCTTCAAAAGGAATGTTTTCTAAAGAAACATCACTAATAATACTAATATTTTTATTTTTAATAAGATCTTTAATCTCTTTAGTTGGGAATAATTGGTTGTAAAGTGAATATGAGACCTTTTTAAAACGTGCTAGTTCTTGTTTTTGAGTAATTGGTTTTGAAATAAGTTTTTTGTATTCAGTAATCCCTAATAAAACGCTATCAATATTTTTTATTTTAAAACGAATATCCTTGTTGTTAGCAATTAGTAGTCCCAGCATTGATTGCTTGTTAGAATCTACATTACTAGTATTTAATGTATAGTAGAGTTTAATATCGTTTTTATGTAAGTTACTTTTTACTTGATTAAAAGAAATTTGTTGAATATCCTTGTTTTGATTACTAAATTGGGGATATATCTTTTGAATAGAGTCTTTAAAATTCTGGTAGCTTACTTTTAAGTCAAATAAAGAATCTTTTTTCTTTGAAGCTTTATAAGTGTTTGTTTCACTTTCTAATTGAAAAATATCTTTTTTAAATACGTTGTTTTTAATAGAAACTTCATCAGGAAGGTTGGTGAGTTTTATATTTTCATTAATGTTTAACGCTAACAAAAAAGCTTTATTTTTTTCCATTAACTCAAACATTAACTTAGAATCATTTAATAAATAAGCAGTATAAATACCTAAATTAAATGTTTCAGAAATTTCTTTTCTCCATAAATACTTGGTATTTGCTTCTGTACTATAACTAATGAGAATGTTTACTATTTTATTGGTAAGTTGGACATTATCAATAGCTTTTTGTAAATATTCTTTTTCTTGTGTAGAATTGTATAATTGTAAAAGAATCTCTGTTTTGGTTTTTAGAGAAAGAAGAACCGATCTTTTATTATAAGTGTTTAGTATTTGGTTTATTGTAAGTGAGTTAATTTGTCTGTTTTTAACATCTTCAAAGTTATAAAATATAGCTTTTTCAATATGAGAAAGAGCTTTATTGTAGTTGAATTTTCTTTTATGAAATGTTGCTAAATTTCTATACGTTTCGTTTAAATAGACTTTTTCTGTGAGGTCATATTTAATGCTTTTATTTAAAAAGTAAATACAGCTATCGTTTCTTGTATCTAAATATAACTCTCCTAAATTCATATAGGTATTCGCAATAGACCCTGAGTCTTTTTTAATTAATGCATTGTTTAATACTCTTAAGTAATAGTTTTTAGCTTTATTGATTTTTTTCTTAAATGAGTTAGAGTATAAGTTAGCCAAGGCAGTGAATAAGAAGTTTTTAGTTTTACTTCTGAATTTTATGTCCTTATTGTTTTTGATTAAACTATCTCCTTTTTTTAAATAAAAAAGCCCTAAATCGGTACTTTTTTGTGTATTTATTTTATAACAACAGTTTGAAAGTCTTACACACTGAACCAACACACTTCTTTTTGATCCGTATTTCTCTAATAAGGGAATACCTTTTAAAAAAAAGTCAATAGATTTATAATATTCTCCTTTTTTGTCATAACAATTTCCTATTTCACAATAAGATTGAGCCACCCTTTTTGGGTAATTATTTGAATTAATAGCTTTTGTAAAGTAAATTATAGCTTGTTGATATTGTTTTTTCTTGAGGTAAAATTTACCTATGTTGTATAAAGCATTGGTGTGTTTTTTATTGACTAATTTTAAGCTATCTAAAATAGACACTTCAATTTTACCATATTTTATAGCAAGGTTGTAGTTTTTGGTTTTTTTATTATGAAAAAAAGAAAAGTTATGGGCAATTTGAGCGTATTTCGCATCCTTTATTTTGACTGTAGAAAGTATGCTGTCGATTTTTTTTTCAGAAAAATCTATTTTACTACTTAAAGCTACAATTTCTTTATAACTATGTTGACTTATAGTCTTTTGATTGTAAAAGACTATAAGTATTAGTGTAATTAGTCTTAGGTGTTTATAAGTCATTTATTTTTAACTGAATAAAACCATTACCACCTTGATTATTATTACTGCCACAATTAGTGTTTGTAGAAACTGAAACTCCACAATCATTAAATATTTTATTGTACGCTGAAAAATTGATATAGTTGTGTGTACTTTTGCCATTAGGTTTTTCTTCATCATCATCGTCAGCAACAGCTTTATCATTTTCTTTAGGATCAAATATTCGAAACTTGATTACTTCGGCATAAGGATTAGATGGGCATGGAACAATACTTGAAATATTGTACCATAAACCCTTAACATTATTATTTTGTAGTGTTACTCGAATACACTCTCTTTTTTGTAATCTTTCAGCAAAAGAGGTTCCAGGAGTATAAACAACTAAAAGTTCAAATGTTCTTATAGGAATACTAACTTCACTATTTTTAATTAAGGATGTAGGGTTTTTAAATTGATTGTTTTCTGCAATAAAACTACATGTAATAAATGCAACTAAAAGAAGTAGCCCTTTGTAAATAAAAGTACTTTTTTTCATGATTAGAAAGATTTTGTTTTCTTAATTTGATGTTTAAGGGACATCAAATACTATCTATTCACAAATATAGTTTTTTTATACTTTAACTTTTTTGAAAGTTAATTTTGAAATAAAGGTTTAACACTCATTTAGTATTTTTATTTTCTTTTGAAATAGAAAAACAACAATAAACCAATTATTAAAACAATACCTACGTAATAAAAATAATGAGTAGTAAAAACAGGAGAAGTATCACCAATTAATACAAATGAAGCCCAATAATAAGGAGATTGTTCTGATAAACTATGTTTTTTTAGATAGGCGCGTTTGGCATTGTTAAGTGCTTCAGACTTTGATTGCTTGTCTTTTAAATTAATATAAAACTCTTTCATAATAAATGAAGAGCTAGCATCATTAATTTTCCATGTTGAGGAAACTACTGCATTAGCTCCAGAATGAAAGAAACCTCTAGCTAAGTTTAAAACACCTTCACCTTGTTTTAACTCTCCAATGTTAGTTTCACAGGCACTTAAAACAACTAAATCAGCATTGTTTTTATAGGTATATAGTTCATGTAATTTTAAATCATTAGTGAAAAACTGAATGCTAGGATTGTTAGTAGCAGTTGCATGTGTTGCTAAATGGATAATTTTAGCATTACTTGTTTTACGAACAAAATTATCTTTTGTAGCATTACTGTTTGTAAAACTATCTCCACCTACTAAATTAGTAATAAGAGTAGCTTCTTTTTCAGTGTTCTTCAAGGATGATAATTCAGTGTTTTTAAAATTAACAGGAGCGAAAACAGCAATGTCTGTATTTGTTTTTCTAACTCTATTTTTATTAAACTCAGAAAATGAGCTAGAGTAGCTATAACTTATATTACAATCGTTTACTAAATAGCGCAAGTCACTAGCGCTAGTATTAAACGCTTCAAAAGGAATGTTTTCTAAAGAAACATCACTAACAATACTAATATTTTTATTTTTAATAAGATCTTTAATCTTTTTAGTCGGTAATAATTGATTGTAGAGCGAATATGAAACCTTTTTAAAACGTGCTAACTCTTGTTTTTGTGTAAGAGGTTTTGAAATAAGTTTTTTGTATGCAGAAATCCCTAATAAAACACTATCAATATTTTTTATTTTAAAGTGAATATCTTTGTTTTTACTAATTAGTAAACCAATCATTGATTGCTTATCATCGTCAACGTTACTAGCATTTAATGTATAGTAGAGTTTAATATCGTTTTTATGTAAGTTACTTTTAACCTGATTAAAAGAAACTTGTTTAATGTTGTTATTTTGATTACTAAACTGAGGGTATATTTTTTGAATAGAATCTTTAAAATTTTGGTAGCTTACTTTTAAGTCAAATAAAGAATCTTTTTTCTTTGAAGCTTTATGTATTTCTGTTTCACTTTCTAATTGAAAAATATTTTTTTTAAACAAATTATTTTTTCTTGAAACTTCATCCGGTAAATTGGTGAGTTTTATATTCTCATTAATATTTAATGCTAATAAAAAAGCTTTATTTTTTTCCATTAACTCAAACATTAATTTTGAATCGTTTAATAAATAAGCAGTATAAATACCTAAATTGAAAGTTTCAGAAATTTCTTTTCTCCATAAATACTTGGTGTTAGCTTCAGTACTAAAGTTAATCAGAATGTTTGCTATTTTATTGGTAAGTTCAACATTGTTTATAGCTTTTTGTAAGTAGCTTTTCTTTTTGTCTCTTTGAAAAAGTTTTATAAAAATTGTTGTTTTAGCTTTTAAAGCTAAAATAATTGATTTCTTATCTCTTGTATTTAAAACTTCATAAAAACTAAGGTTATTAATTTGGTTACTTTTTGTAGTTTTAAAACTGTGGTTTAAAGAAAGATTTACATTTTTTAAGGCTCTGTCTAATTGATGTTTTGATAAGAAATAGTTACTAATATTTCTATACGTTTCATAACTCTCAGTTTTATCTTTAAGATCATACTTTAGACTTTGATTAAAGAAGTAAAGACAACTGTCGTTTTTTTTATTCAAATATAGTTCTCCAAGGTTTAAATAAGAATTTGCAATTATTGTTTTGTTATCATTAATAGTTGCTCTTTTTAAATTTCTTAAGTAATGATGTTTAGCTTTTTCATAATTATATTGATGTTTTAAAGAGTATAGATTAGCAAATCCAACATTAAGAGCATAAAAAGAGTTGTTGGAGATTTTTAGGTTAGGGTTGTTACGAATAATACTGTCCCCTTTTTTAAGAAATGAGATTCCTAAAGAAACACTCTTTCCAGTATTTATTTTATTACAACTTAATGAAAGGTTATTATAGTTAGAGATTAAACTTCTTTTAGAATTACATTTTTCTAATAAAGGTATACCTTTTAAATAATAATCAATGGATTTATAATATTCACCTTTAAAAAAAAACATTTTTCCTGTCCAACAATATGATTGAGCAACTTTAAGGGGAAAGGCATTTGAATCTACTGCCCTTAAAAAAAATGTGATTGCTTTGTTATAGTCGTTTTTTAAAAAATGAAATTTACCTAAATTATATAAAGCATTAGTGTATTGACGATTGTTTTTTCTTAAGTTTTCAAAAGTCTCTACTTCTAAATTTCCATACTTTATAGCTAAATCATAATTCTGTTTCTTTTTATAATAATAAAAAGAAAAACCATGTGCCGCTTCTGCATATAAAGTATCTTTCTTTCGAATAGAAGTTAATATACTATCTACCTTTTTCTCATTTAAAACTAACTTGTTTTTTTTAATTAAAGTTAAGATTTCTTTATAGCTGTATTGTGCATTAAGCTTGCTTATACCAAAGAAAGTTAAAAGGTAAAAAAAAAAAGGTAAAATAGTATATTTAAATTTCATAAGACTTAATTATTGACCGCCTGGAGATTGAAAACCAGATGGGCCATTAGAGTTTAAATCATTACAGCTTAAATATTTTGAAGCTGTTATAATTCCACAGTTACTTGCTGCTATGTTTAAGGAGAAATCAGTAACAGGAGTTGCTTGTAGTATTTCTTGATCCTCTGCATTATCAGAATCTGTTACTCCCTTAGTTCTATCGTCAATATAAATATATAAAATTTCAGCATTAGGGTTGTTAGTGCATTGGTTGTAGGAGATTAAATTAGCTCTACTAATATTACTAATAAAGCAATTTCTTAGCATACTACGTTGTTGAGCGTTAATATTGGAAGGATATACAACTAAAACGTTAATATAATTACCAAATTTGTTTTCAGATGATTTTAAGTTTGATTCGTTCTTTGGAATAAAACTTAGCATAATAAAAGCGATACAAATAATACCACTAAAATAAATAAAATTACTTTTTTTCATGATTATAAATATTTTGTTTTCTTAACTTGATGTTTATGAAAACATCAAATGTTACCCAAGGGCAAATATAATTTTTTTATTTTTGTCAGATAACTAGTTAAAATGGAAGGAAAGTTTTTTTTAGAAGCTATAGAAAATAATGATTCAAGTGTTATAAAAACAATTTATAAACAGAGTTTTTATGGCATAAAGCAATTTGTTCTTCAAAACAAAGGAAATAGTGAAGATGCTGAGGATGTTTTTCAAAAAGCTTTACTACAAATAGCGGTTAGATTAAAAAAAGAAAAATTTGAAATAAAGTCGAGTTTTGAAGGCTTTCTGTATACTGTTTGTAGAAATTTATGGCGTAGAGAGTTAAATAAAAGAAAAAATAGGGTAACAAATAATGAGGTTGTTGAACAGGTAAGTGAAGAGAGGGATACTGCCTTGTCGTATTTAGAAATTAAAAAACAAGAATTGTTTGTAGAAAAATTAGGAATGTTGTCTGAAAACTGTAGAAATATTTTAAATCTTTTTTTTGCTAAAGTGCCCTATGCGGAAATTTTAGCAACTACTGAATATAACTCTGAAACGGTCATACGACAACGTGTTTTTAAGTGTAAAAAGAAACTTACAGAACTTATTAGAGGAGATGTGAGGTATATGAAATTAAAAGTGGTATGATGATGGAAGAAGATATATTAATTGAACGTTATTTTAAAGGCGAACTTTCAGAAATAGAAACAAAGGCTTTTGAGGATAGGCTAAAAACTGACGAAGATTTTAAAATTAAAGTAGATTTTGAAAAAGAGTTGTTTGATTCTTATAATGAAGATTCGTGGAATTTTTCAATAGATGAGAACGATGAGGTTGATGAAATAGAAGCTTTTTTTAAAGGTACTGAAGCTAAGAGTTTCGAAAAAACAATTAAAGAAGGAAGTGATGCTTTTAAAAACAATAAAAAAGGAAAAATAAGACCATTATTCTTTATTTCAGTAGCAGCAAGTATTGCCTTATTAGTAGGAGTATTTAGGTTTTTTAATACTGGAAGTCCGAACAGTAATTATGGTGACTTGTATAATGAGTATGTAATGCAGACAACGCTTCCTACTTTTGTGAATAGAGGTGATAATGATACAGAAGTTAATTTAATTGAAGCTGAAAAGAGTTTTAAAAACAAAGACTATAAAAAAGCATTGGTGATTTTTGGTAAGAGCTTATTACAAGATAAAAATAATAGTGCTGTTTATATGTATAAAGCAATATCATATATAGAGTTAAAAGATTATATAAGTGCGGAAAAAATACTTGACAGTTTAATAAATAGCGATTTAATTGATGCTCAAAAAGGATATTGGTTTAAATCACTTTCATTAGTAAAGCAGAACAAGTTATCTGAAGCTAAAGAGGTACTGCATCTTATTATTGACAAAGCCTATTACAATAAGGAAAAAGCTCAAGAGTTGTTAGAGCAATTGAATTAATATTAATTGTTTAAAGTCTGTAAGAGAAAACTAACTTTTTAAGTGGTCTGTAATTATAGAGAGATTACTTCATTTCATTCGTAATGACAGTTTTTATTTAGTCTTTGTTCGTGTCATTACGAGAAAGTTTACTTTCGAAGTAATCTGTTTAATTATAATGAGATTACTTCACTTCTTTCGTAATGATTGTTTATAGTTAGTTTTTGTTTACGTCATTACGAGAAAGTTTACTTTCGAAGTAATCTGTGAAATTATAATGAGATTACTTCACTTCGTTCATAATGACTGTTTTTTATTTTGACTTTATTTTTTTAGTTCTTTCTTTAAAAATTTAGCGGTATAACTCGTTTTATGTTTAGCTACTTTTTCTGGAGTTCCAGATACTAATATTTTTCCACCACCTTTTCCACCTTCCATACCAACATCAATAATATAGTCGGCAAGTTTTATTACGTCTAAATTGTGTTCAATAATTAAAACCGTATTCCCTTTGTTGGTTAGTTTATTGAGTACTTCCATTAAAACACGAATATCTTCAAAATGTAAACCGGTAGTAGGTTCATCTAAAATATAAAAAGTATTTCCAGTATCTCTTTTTGAAAGTTCAGAAGCTAGTTTTATACGTTGTGCTTCTCCACCGGATAAAGTTGTAGATCGTTGTCCTAAGGTAATGTAGCCTAAACCAACATCTTGAATAGTTTTTAATTTACGATGTATTTTCGGAATTAATTCAAAGAAATCAACTGCTTCATTAATTGTCATTTCTAATACATCAGAAATAGATTTTCCTTTGTACCTAATCTCCAAAGTTTCTCTATTAAAACGTTTTCCTTGGCAGGTTTCACATTCTACATGTACATCAGGTAAAAAGTTCATTTCAATAACACGAACACCTCCACCTTGACAAGTTTCACAACGACCTCCTTTTACATTAAAGCTAAATCGTCCAGGTTTGTATCCACGGATAGATGCTTCAGGTGTTTTAGCATATAAACTTCTAATTTCACCAAAAACCCCAGTATAAGTTGCAGGGTTTGAACGTGGTGTTCTACCTATCGGTGATTGATCAATATCAATTACTTTATCTACATTTTCTAACCCTTCAATTTTTTTATAAGGCATAGGTTTTTTTACACCTCTATAGATATGCGCATTTAAAATTGGGTATAATGTTTCATTAATTAAAGTAGATTTTCCACTACCTGAAACACCCGTAACACAAATCATTTTACCTAAAGGAAATTCAACAGAAACATTTTTTAAGTTATTTCCAGATGCTCCTGATAATTTTATGGTTTTTCCATTTCCTTCTCTTCTTTTAGTAGGAACTTCAATTATTTTTCTTTTAGATAAATAATCAGCAGTTAGGGTTTTGTGAGATTTTAAATCTTCAAAAGTACCTTGACTTACAACTTCTCCACCATGCCTTCCTGCTCCAGGACCAATATCAAATACAAAATCGGCATGTTTAATCATATCTTCATCATGTTCAACTACTAAAACAGAATTTCCAACATCACGAAGTTTAATTAGTGAATTAATTAATTTTTCATTATCACGTTGATGAAGTCCAATACTAGGTTCATCTAAAATATATAAAACACCAACCAATTGAGATCCTATTTGTGTAGCCAAACGAATACGTTGCGCTTCACCACCAGATAAAGATTTTGAGGTTCTATCTAAGGTTAAGTAATCTAAACCAACATCTAATAAAAATTGAATTCGAGTTCGGATTTCTTTTAAAATTTCAGAAGCAATTTTTAGTTGTTTTTCACTGAACTCACTTTCTATGTTTTTAAACCAATTAGCAAGTTCAGTAACATCCATTTGTGCTAAATCACTAATGTTTTTATTAACGATTTTAAAATGTAAGGCTTCTTTTTTTAATCGTTTTCCTTCACAAACGGAACAAGAAACTTCATCCATGAAACCTTTAGCCCATCTTTTAATAGAAGAACTCTCGGTATCCTTATATTGGTTTTCAATAAAAGCAATGATCCCTTCAAAGTCTATTTCATATTTTCTTGTAACACCAGCCGCTTTCGATTTAATGGTAAATGATTCCTTACCACCATTTAAAATAATGTCTTTTGCTTCTTTAGATATTTTATTAATTGGATCAGTTAGTTTAAATTGATAACGTTCAGCAATGGTTTGAAGTTGTTTAAAAATCCAACTGTTTTTTTGTTCTCCTAAAGGGATAATACCTCCGTTTTTAATGGAGATGCTATCATCTGGAATTATCTTTTGAAAATTAACTTCATTAGTTATTCCTAAGCCATTGCAATGATTGCATGCACCTTTTGGTGAGTTGAATGAAAATGTATTTGGCTCAGGATTTGGGTAAGCAATACCAGTTGTGGGGCACATTAGTTCCCTACTAAAATATCTAGGTTTATCATCGTCAATATCAATAACCATTAATATGTTATTACCAGTGTATAAAGCGGTTTTAATGGTTTCTTCTAAGCGTTTTTCAGCAGCGTTGCTAATGGGTAGTCTATCTATAACAACTTCTATATCGTGTGTTTTATAACGGTCAAGTTTCATTCCTTTCTCAATCTCACGAATTTCTCCATCAACTCGAACTTTAACAAAACCTTGTTTAGATATTTGTTCAAACAACTCACGGTAATGACCTTTTCTAGATTTAATTAATGGAGCAAGAACAGCAACTCGTTTTCCGTCGAAATCTTTTAAAATTAAGTTTTTTATTTGGTCGTCAGAATAACTAACCATTTTTTCTCCTGTGTTAAAAGAATAGGCATCAGCAGCACGTGAAAACAACAAACGTAAAAAGTCATAAATTTCTGTAATAGTACCAACTGTTGACCTAGGACTTTTATTAGTTGTTTTTTGTTCAATAGAAATAACAGGAGATAAACCATCTATTTTATCTACATCTGGACGTTCTAATCCACCTAAGAATTGGCGAGCATATGCAGAAAACGTTTCTATATATCTTCGTTGTCCTTCAGCATATATGGTATCAAAAGCTAATGATGATTTTCCACTTCCACTTAAACCAGTAATTACAACTAGTTTTTCTCGAGGAATTTTAACGTCAATGTTTTTTAAATTATGGGCTCTTGCTCCATAAACTTCGATATATTCTTGCTCTTTCAAAGTGAGTTATTTAAAGAAAAAAACAAATTTAAGCAATACTTATGTATTTTAGTTTACTAGATATAAACAAAATAGTATCTTGCAGTTAAAACAGAAAAATAGTATAATGAGAATAATCCATTCAACACGACATTTTTTTGAGAGAAACGGATTTTATGTGTCATCGCGTTTAGCGGATAGATTAGGTATGAGAGCTGTAAATGTTCGATTATTTTTTATTTATATTTCTTTTGTTACTATCGGTCTTTCTTTTGGCTTGTATTTAACTTTAGCGTTCTTGTTAAGGTTAAAAGATATGATTTACACTAAAAGAACTTCGGTTTTTGATTTATAATGAATACGATATTTCAATCACGTTTATATAAAGCTGTTTTATTCTCCATATTAATTTTATTAGTAGGAGTAGGAGGGTATTGTTTTTTGTTTGACTATTCTTTTGTGGATGGTTTATATATGACAATTATTACTATAACTACTATTGGTTTTGGAGAAGTACATCCGTTTGGAACTGGAGAAAAAATATTTACAATAGGGCTTATTTTATCTAGTTTGTTTATTTTCGGATATGCGGTATCTTCATTTTCAGAATATTTAATAAGTGGCCAGTTTTTTCATCAATTAAAAATTAAAAAAGTGCAAAAAAAAATAGAGAAGTTGAAAGGACATACTATTGTTTGTGGTTATGGCAGAAATGGACGTCAGGCTATAGCTAAATTAAAAAGTTATAAAAAAGATTTTGTAGTAGTTGAGCAAAATCAAACAATAATACAACGATTAGATAACGATGGTGTACTAAATATTGAAGGAGATGCAACAACTGATGAAACTTTGATAAAAGCAGGAATTTTAAATGCTAGTAATTTAATAACAGCTTTACCTTCTGATGCCGATAATTTATTTGTAGTACTTACTGCTAAACAATTAAATAGAAAGTGTAAAATAATAAGTAGAGCTTCTAAAGAAACTTCGTATAGTAAATTAAAAATAGCAGGTGCTGATAATGTTATAATGCCAGATAAGTTAGGGGGTGCCCATATGGCTTCATTGGTAGTAACACCAGATGTGATAGAGTTTGTAGATCGTTTAACTATTGAAGGTGATACGACAGCTAATTTGGAAGAGATAGCAATTAATAATTTGCCACAAGAATATATTGATAAAACTATTTTAGATTTAGATTTAAGAAAGCAAACAGGTTGTACTGTTATAGGATATAGAACTTCTGAAAAAGAATATATTATTAATCCTGATGCTTCAGTAACACTAAAAGCGGGTGCTAACTTAATTGTTTTAGGAAGACCAGAGCAAATAACAAAATTAAGAGAGTTGTTTTAATGAAAAGAGTTGTGATAACTGGAAGTAATGGTTTACTTGGTCAAAGTTTGGTTAGTTTACTATTAAATGAAAAAGATAAATATAAGGTAATAGGTTTTTCTAGAGGGGATAATAGGAGTGGGAGAAATGATTTTGAATATGTTTCGATTGATATAACAGATGAAATGTTATTGAAAGAAAAACTGAAAACCTATACTCCTGATGTTATTATTAATACTGCAGCAATGACAAATGTTGATGCTTGCGAAGATAATAAAGAAGAATGCGATAAACTTAATGTAGATGTAGTTCATTTTCTTAAAGAATATGCTGAAAAAACGAATGCTCATCTGATTCATTTATCAACAGATTTTATTTTTGATGGTGAAAAAGGATATTATAAAGAAACTGACGACCCAAATCCTTTAAGTTATTATGGAATGTCAAAGCTTAAGTCTGAAGAATTGTTAACTTCTTCATCAGTACATTACACAATTTTACGTACAATTTTGGTGTATGGAAAGGTGTTCGATATGTCTAGAAGTAATATTGTGCTATGGGTTAAAAAATCTTTAGAAGAAGGGAAGGAAGTTACTATAGTTAATGATCAATATAGAATGCCAACCTATGTTGAATCTTTGGCGTTGGCTTGCAAGTTAGTTATTGATAAAAAAGTAAAAGGAGTATTTAATGTGTCTTCCAAAAAACTATTAAGCATATATGAAATAGCTATGGAGATTGCTGAGGTGTTTGATTTAAACAAAAACTTGATTAAGCCTATTTCAACTCAAAGTTTAAATCAAAAAGCATCAAGACCAGCTAAAACAGGCTTTGATTTAAGTAAGAGTATTGAGCAATTAAACTTTGTACCAGAAAATTTTAAACAAGATTTACAAAACTTTAAAGAAAAATTAACTTAAAAACTACATTTAACGCATAAAAGTTGGCAAAACTTCAATTTTTTAAGATATTGCAATCCACTAATTCAAAAAAAACTAACTTATAATTTATATTATGAAGAAAAAACTTCTAGCATTATTAATGTTAATAATGCCAATGTTAACTTTTGCACAAGAGAAAGGACTAGCAGAAAAGATAAATGAAGGTTTTAAACCTGTTGCAGATGCTTGGGGAAGCATTGTTTTTTATCCAGTAAAACTAGGTGGAGGAGTTGAAATGCCTTTGGTTATTATTATGTTACTTTCTGCGGGTTTAATTTTTACGATTATATTCAAGTTTGTAAATATTCGATTATTTCCTACATCAATTAATATAGTAAGAGGGAAGTATGATGATGTTGATCACGCTACTTCTGGTGTTATGGCAGGAGACCCAACTCCAGGAGGTGATGCTATTGAAACTATTAGAGTTGAAGGCAATGAAGGTGAGGTAACCCATTTTCAAGCGTTAACAGCTGCTTTGTCAGGAACTGTTGGTTTAGGTAATATTGCAGGGGTTGCAGTAGCTTTATCATTAGGAGGTCCTGGAGCTACTTTTTGGATGATTGTTGCTGGTTTATTAGGAATGTCGTCAAAGTTTGTAGAGTGTACTTTAGGTGTTAAGTACCGTGATGTAGGTGAAGATGGAACTATTTATGGAGGACCAATGTATTACCTTAAGAAAGGTTTAGCTGATGTTGGTAAAAGTGGATTAGGTAAAGTGTTAGCTGTGGTATTTGCAGTTATGGTTGTTGGTGGTTCGTTTGGTGGTGGAAATATGTTCCAGGCTAATCAAGCAGCTCAACAATTTGGAAGTATGATTGGATCTAACGATTTATCTACAGCCTTAATTTTTGGTATTATTATGGCAGTTTTAGTAGCTGTAGTAATTATCGGAGGAATTAAAAGAATTGGAAATATTACTGAGAAGATTGTACCTTTTATGGTAGGAATATATTTTTTAGCAGCAGTTATAATTTTAGTTGCTAATTTTTCTAAAATAGGAGATGCTTTCGGTCAAATTTTTGATGGAGCATTTAATGCTAAAGGTATTTCAGGTGGTTTACTTGGAGTGCTAATTATTGGTTTTCAAAGAGCTGCATTTTCAAATGAAGCTGGAGTAGGTTCAGCTGCGATTGCACATTCAGCAGTAAAAACAAAATATCCTGCATCTGAAGGGTTGGTTGCTTTATTAGAGCCTTTTATTGATACTGTGGTGGTTTGTACAATGACAGCATTAGTAATTATTATTACAAACGGAAATGGTGATATAATGACATATGGAGTAAAATCACCTGATGGAGTTTTAGCTACTTCTAAGGCCTTTGCTTCTGTATTACCATGGTTTCCTTATATTTTAACAATAGCAGTTGTGTTATTTGCTTTTTCAACTATGTTGTCTTGGTCATACTATGGGTTACAAGGATGGATGTTCTTATTTGGTCGTTCAAAAGCGTCTGATTATGCATATAAAATCTTATTTTGTTTATTTGTAATAATAGGTTCAGCTGCAAGTTTAGGTGCTGTTACTGATTTTTCTGATGCAATGATATTTGCAATGGCAGTTCCAAATGTCATAGGGTTATGCTTCTTGTTCCCTAAAGTTCGTGAAGAGTTATCTAAGTATTTGAAAGCTATCGGAGTTATGAAAGCTTAAAATATTCCATATAAAATGAAGTTATTCAAATCCCATTTCTGGTATACTAAAAGCCAAAGAAATGGGATTTTCTTTTTAATAATTCTTATTGTCCTGTTGCAAGCTATATATGTATTTGTAAATTTTCATGAAGAAGAAACTGAAGATTTAGATGAAAATGAATTAGCAGTTTTTTTAAAAGAAATAGATAGCCTAAGGGAAGATAAACTTAAAAAGAAAGGGCCTAAGTTATATCCGTTTAATCCTAATTATATTTCTGATTACAAAGGGAGTAAATTAGGAATGTCTATAGATGAAATAGATAGATTACATGAGTTTAGAAAAAGAGGAAGATTTATAAATTCAAAAAAGGAATTTCAACAAGTAACAAAAATATCGGATAGTTTATTTTTTAAAATAGCGCCTTATTTTAAATTTCCTGATTGGGTAACTAAGAGAAATCTGAAAAAAAGAAATGACGCTGAAAATATAATCAGATCTAGTGCGAAGCAAAAAGAATTTGAAGAGGTTATTAAGTTCTCAAGTATTGATATAAATAAGGTCACATTAAGAGATGTGGTGAATTGTGTGGGGGATCAAGAGTTAGCTCAAAAATTATTAAATTATAGAAGTAGAATACAAGGGTTTACTTTTGTGTCACAATTAAACGAAGTTTCTGGAATTAAGGATAATGTTGTAAGAAAACTAAGGAGTACTTTTAAAATACTACATAAGCCGAAAATATTAAAAGTGAATGTAAATACAGCTACATTTAAAGAGGTTTTAAGAAATCCGTATATAGATTATATACTTTGTAAAAAAATATTTGATTATAAGGAGGAAGTTGCCGAAATTCAAAACATTGCTGAATTGAAAAATATTAGCGGTTTCCCATTAAAAAAATACGCTAGAATAGTCTTATATTTGGAAGCGAAATAAACAACAACTAATTATAAAATCAATGAATAGTATGTACTTTACTGAAGAGCACGAATCTTTTCGTCAAAGTTTTAAGGACTTTTTACAAAAAGAAGTTGTTCCTCATATAGATAAATGGGAAAAGGATGGGACTGTTGAACGTTTTATTTGGAAAAAGTTTGGGGAAATGGGCTACTTTGGTTTAAACCAGCCTGAAGAATATGGTGGATTAGGTTTAGATCTTTTTTATACGGTAATCTTTTTAGAAGAATTACAGAAAATTAATTCTGGAGGTTTTGCTGCAAACATGTGGGCTCATGCATATTTAGCCATGACGCATCTTAATAAAGAAGGAGATGATAGAATTAAAAAAGAATATTTAACACCAAGTATTGAAGGTGATAAAATAGGGTGCTTATGTATTTCTGAACCTTTTGGAGGAAGTGATGTTGCAGGAATGCGTACAACAGCAATAAAAGATGGAGATAATTTTGTGATTAATGGATCAAAAACATTTATAACAAATGGTGTTTACTCTGATTATTTAGTAGTTGCGGCAAAAACAAACCCTGAAGCAAAACATAAAGGGATGAGTATTTTTGTTGTTGATAGAAATGTACAGGGAGTTTCAGCTGTTAAATTAGATAAATTAGGATGGAGAGCATCTGATACCGCTGAAATAGCATTTGATAATGTTATTGTTCCTAAAGAAAACTTAATGGGAGAGGAAGGTTCTGGTTTTTCTTATATTATGCAACATTTTGCTTTAGAACGTTTGATTATGGGTATAAATGCGCATGCCAGATCTGAATATGCTGTAGATTATGCATTGCAATATATGAATGAAAGACAGGCATTTGGTAAACATTTAAATGAATTTCAAGCATTGAGGCATAAAGTTGCTGAAATGGCAAGTAAAGTTGATATGTGTAAAGAGTATAATTACTCAATCACAAAGCGATTAAATGATGGCCAATATGTAGTGAAAGAAGCAAGTATGAGTAAGTTGCTCTCTACAAAGATGGCTGATGAGGTTATATACGATGCTTTACAGTTATTAGGAGGGTATGGTTATATGGAGGATTATCCAATGGCAAGACTTTTAAGAGATAGTCGTTTAGGTCCAATAGGGGGTGGTACTTCTGAGATTTTAAAAGAGATTATTGCAAAAATGATTATCGATAAAAAAGAATATAGACCAGCAACCTAGTAGGTGCTGTATTCTCAAAATTATAATAGTTTTTTATAAGTAATTCTAGTGAAGAAAGTATTGATGATGAATAGTTTGAAAATAATTCACAAAAGATAATTGTATTTCAAAATTTGTTTTTATTTTTGCAGTCCTAAAAAATAAAATTTAGAGACAGACATGAAGGGAGGTGCAATTATATGTTAATCATTCCAGTAAAAGAAGGAGAGAATATTGATAGAGCGTTAAAACGTTACAAACGTAAATTTAGCAATACTAAAACAATGCGAGAATTACGTAATAGGAAGCAGTTTACAAAACCTTCAGTAGCTAATAGAGCTCGAAAAATAAAAGCATCTTATGTTCAGCAGTTAAGAACACAAGAAGAAATAGGATAAAAAATCCTTAAAATAAATAAAGTCCCGTATTATTTTAATACGGGACTTTTGTTTGTGGTAAACATTGGTTAAATTTGAGGATATACATTTATTTATGCTAGTAACATCGTTTTTGGAGTATTTAGAGTTTGAAAAGAAATATTCTAAACATACCATAATGGCTTACGAAAACGATTTGATAGCGTTTAAGGAGTTTTGTATAGAGAATTATGAAGAAGATGATTTAACGAGTATTCACTATCGTGAAATAAGAAATTGGATTGTAGATTTGGTGAATGGAGGTGTTTCGAATAGAAGTGTTAATCGGAAGGTGAGTTCATTAAAGTCATTTTATAATTTTTTGCAAAAAATAGAAGAAATTGATATAAATCCATTAGCAAAACATAAATCATTAAAGGTTCAGAAAAAAATCAATTCACCTTTTACGGAGTTGGAAATAAATAATGCAATAAATTTAATAAAAGAGAAAGATGATTTCGAAGGATTAAGAGATAGGTTAGTTGTTGAGTTGTTATATTCAACAGGTATAAGGAGGGCGGAATTGATTAGTCTTGAAGAAAAAAATATCGATTATGTTAATAATACTATAAAAGTTTTAGGTAAGAGAAATAAAGAAAGATTAGTTGTTTTGTTGCCATTTGTAGTGGAAACTATTGATAGTTATTTGATTAAGAAAAAAGAACTGTCGTTAACAGATGATGGTGGTTATTTATTGATGACTAAAAAGGGAGGTAAAATATATGAAACACTTGTTTATAGAATAATAAATTCGTACTTTAGTAGGGTGTCTACAAAAGGAAAAAAGAGTCCGCATGTGTTAAGGCACGCCTTTGCTACTCATTTATTAAATAATGGTGCATCGCTGAATTCGGTTAAAGAATTACTAGGGCATTCAAGTTTAGCCTCTACCCAAGTTTATACGCATAATAGCTTGGAAGAAATGAAAAAAGTGTTTAACATGGCTCACCCTAGAGGAGCTGATTAAAAATTGAAAGATTATGAAGGTATTTACACAATCTGTTAACTTCACCGCCGACAAGAAATTAATTGACTATATAGAGAGGAAAATAGGGGGCTTAGAAAAGTTTCATGATAAGATTGTTGATGCAGAGGTGTTTTTAAAAGTGCAAAAAACAAGTGAGAAGGAAAATAAAATTACTGAAGTAAAAGTTAATATACCAGGAAGTGAGTTGATGTTTAAAAAACAATATAAAACCTTTGAAGAGGGTATTAGTGTTGCGATTGAGTCGTTAAAAAGGCAGTTAAAAAAATCAAAAGAAAAGGATAAAGATTTTTTAGTGCTATAAAAATGAAAAAATTTTCAAAAAAAGTTTTAGAAAATCAAAATTACTTTATACATTTGCAGTCCGTTAGAAATAGCGGATTGTTTTTTGCAATAAAAAGCCGATGTAGCTCAGCTGGCTAGAGCAGCTGATTTGTAATCAGCAGGTCGTGGGTTCGAGTCCCTCCATCGGCTCAATTAAAGTTCATTAACATAGTACAATTAAAATGGGGAGATTCCAGAGCGGCCAAATGGGACGGACTGTAACTCCGTTGTCTTACGACTTCGCAGGTTCGAATCCTGCTCTCCCCACTTTTTAAAACTGATTAATTGATATATTAAGCTTCAATTTTTAATTATTAATGAAAGGTTTTAAAATCCGCGAGAGTAGCTCAGTTGGTAGAGCGTCAGCCTTCCAAGCTGAATGTCGCCGGTTCGAACCCGGTCTCTCGCTCTAATTTCCAAGCCGGTGTAGCTCAGTTGGTAGAGCGCATCCTTGGTAGGGATGAGGTCACGGGTTCAAATCCCGTCGCTGGCTCTTTTAGAGTATTTTAAAATAGGTTTTAAAGTAACACTAAATATATTTAACTAAGAATAAAAATTAATAATCATGGCAAAAGGAACTTATGATCGTTCGAAACCGCACTTAAACGTAGGTACTATTGGTCACGTAGATCACGGTAAAACTACTTTAACTGCTGCAATTACTAAGGTTTTAGCAGATGCAGGATATTCAGAAGCAAGAGCTTTTGATCAAATAGATAATGCTCCAGAGGAGAAAGAGAGAGGTATTACAATTAACTCTTCTCACGTAGAGTATCAAACAGCTAATCGTCACTATGCTCACGTTGATTGTCCAGGTCACGCCGATTATGTAAAGAACATGGTAACTGGTGCTGCACAAATGGATGGAGCTATCTTAGTAGTTGCTGCTACTGATGGTCCAATGCCACAAACTCGTGAACACATCTTATTAGGTCGTCAGGTAGGTATTCCACGTATCGTTGTTTTCTTAAACAAAGTTGACATGGTTGATGATGAGGAGTTATTAGAGTTAGTAGAAATGGAAGTAAGAGAATTATTATCTTTCTATGAATATGATGGAGATAATGGTCCTGTAGTTTCAGGTTCTGCTTTAGGAGCTTTAAATGGTGAAGAAAAATGGGTTAATACAGTTTTAGAATTAATGGAATCTGTAGATACTTGGATTGAAGAGCCACCAAGAGATACTGAAAAAGATTTCTTAATGCCAATTGAAGATGTATTCTCAATTACAGGTCGTGGTACTGTTGCTACTGGTCGTATTGAAACTGGTATCATCAATTCTGGTGACGCTGTTGAGATTATTGGTATGGGAGAAGAGAAATTAACTTCTACTGTAACTGGTATTGAAATGTTCCGTCAAATCTTAGATAGAGGTGAGGCTGGAGATAACGCTGGTATCTTATTAAGAGGTATAGCTAAAGAAGATATTAAAAGAGGAATGGTAATCTGTAAGCCAGGTTCTGTAACTCCACACGCTAAGTTTAAAGCTGAGGTGTATATCTTAAAGAAAGAAGAAGGTGGACGTCATACTCCATTCCATAATAACTACCGTCCTCAGTTTTATGTACGTACTACTGATGTTACTGGAAACATTAACTTACCTGATGGAGTTGAAATGGTAATGCCAGGAGATAACTTAACAATTACTGTTGATTTAATCCAACCAATTGCATTAAACTTAGGTTTACAGTTCGCAATCCGTGAAGGAGGTAGAACAGTTGGTGCTGGTCAGGTAACTGAAATTTTAGACTAATTTTAAGGTCTTAAATATATAAAATAAGGAGTCTCTTTAAAAAGAGAGGCTCCTTTTAAAATGAAATACGGGTTTAGCTCAGTTGGTAGAGCACTGGTCTCCAAAACCAGGTGTCGGGGGTTCGAGTCCCTCAATCCGTGCAAAACTAAAACGAGTTACAGGTTTTTCTGTAACTCGTTAAAAGGATAAAATCATGAATAACTTTATACAATACATTAAAGATTCTTTTGAAGAATTAAATACTAATATGACTTGGGTATCTAGAGAAGAGGCTCAAAAGTCAACGGTAGTTGTAGCTGCATTTACTATAGTTTTTGCATTAGCTGTAGCAGGAATTGATTGGGTTTTTCAAACAGGGTTAGATAACTTCTTTAAAAGGTTTTAATAATGGCTGAGTCAGTGATGAAGTGGTATGTTGTTAGAGCTATTGGTGGTCAAGAGAATAAAGTGAAAACTTATATCGAAACTGAAATAGCACGTCATGGTTTATCTGATTTTGTAAGTCAAGTAATTGTTCCGACAGAAAAAGTTATTCAAGTAAGAAATGGAAAAAAAATAAACCGTGAAAGAGTTTATTTTCCAGGGTACATAATGGTTGAGGCTAACTTAGCTGGAGAAGTACCACACATAATAAAATCAGTAACTGGAGTTATTGGTTTTTTAGGTGAAACTAAAGGAGGAGATCCTGTGCCTATGAGAAAATCAGAGGTAAATAGAATGTTAGGTAAAGTAGATGAGTTATCTGTAAAGGATGAAAATATTGCAATACCATATAACGTAGGAGAAACTGTAAAAGTAATTGATGGTCCTTTTAATGGATTTGATGGTACAGTTGAAAATGTAAATGAAGAAAAGCGTAAGCTTGAGGTAATGGTTAAGATTTTCGGAAGAAAAACACCATTAGAATTGAATTACATGCAAGTAGAGAAAATATAATTGTTACAACCTATATTTTGATTTGTTTTTAGCTTCCACTTTTAAACAAATCGTTAAATCTTAAACAATGGCAAAAGAAGTAAGTAAATTAGTAAAACTACAAGTAAGGGGAGGTGCAGCGAATCCGTCGCCACCAGTTGGACCCGCTTTAGGTGCTGCCGGTGTTAACATCATGGAGTTCTGTAAGCAGTTTAATGCACGTACACAGGACAAACAAGGTAAAGTATTACCTGTTGTTATTACTGTTTATACTGACAAATCATTTGAATTTGTAGTAAAAACACCACCAGCTGCAGTACAATTATTAGAAGCGGCCAAAATTAAGAAAGGTTCAGGTGAACCTAATAGGAAAAAAGTAGCAAAAGTTTCTTGGGATCAAATTCGAGGAATTGCAGAAGACAAAATGGTTGATATGAATGCCTTTGAAGTTGAATCTGCAATGAGAATGATCGCTGGAACAGCTCGTTCTATGGGATTAACAGTAACGGGCGATGCTCCTGCATAAACTTAAAAGAGATTTAGAAAATGGCAAGATTGACTAAAAAACAAAAAGAGGCTCACGCTAAATTAGATAGCTCTAAAGTTTATAACTTAACAGAAGCATCAGCTTTAGTAAAAGATATTACAAATGTTAAATTTGATGCATCTGTAGATTTAGCAGTACGTTTAGGAGTAGATCCTCGTAAAGCTAATCAAATGGTTCGTGGTGTTGTAACATTACCACACGGAACAGGTAAAGATGTAAAAGTTTTAGCATTAGTTACTCCAGATAAAGAAGCAGAAGCTACAGCAGCTGGTGCAGATTATGTTGGATTAGATGAATACCTTCAAAAAATTAAAGGAGGATGGACAGACGTTGATGTAATAATCACTATGCCTAGTGTTATGGGTAAATTAGGTCCTTTAGGTCGTATTTTAGGACCAAGAGGTTTAATGCCTAACCCTAAAACAGGTACAGTAACAATGGATGTATCAAAAGCAGTAACAGAAGTAAAAGCTGGTAAAATTGACTTTAAAGTTGATAAAACTGGTATCGTACATGCTGCAATCGGGAAAGTATCTTTTGATGCTAAAAAGATTGAAGAAAATGCAAACGAGTTATTGCAAACACTTATTAAATTAAAGCCAACAGCAGCAAAAGGAGAGTACATAAAAAGTATCTTTATGTCTTCAACTATGAGTCCTAGTGTTGCTATTGATGAAAAATCTTTATCATAAGGCAGTTAAAACTTTTTAATCATGACTAGAGAGGAAAAATCACAAGTAATAGAAGATTTAACAGCACAATTAGCAGATACTAATACCATTTATTTAGCAGATATATCTGGATTAGATGCTGTTACTACATCAAACTTACGTAGAGCTTGTTTTAAAGCGAATGTACAGTTATCTGTTGTTAAGAACACATTGCTTTCAAAAGCAATGGAAGCTTCTGATAAAGAATTTGCTGAGTTACAAGATGTATTAAAAGGTAATACTTCAATGTTAATTTCTGAAGCATCTAATGCTCCAGCTAAAGTTATCAAAGAGTTCAGAAAAAAATCAGATAAGCCTTTATTAAAAGGTGCATATGTTGAAGAAGCAGTTTATGTTGGTGATGACCAATTAGACGCTCTTGTAAACATCAAATCTAGAGAAGAACTTATTGGAGATATTATCTCATTATTACAATCGCCTGCTAAAAATGTTGTTTCAGCATTACAATCAGGTGGTAACAAACTTTCAGGTATTCTTACAACGTTATCTGAAAAATAATTACGCGCACTAATAAACTAAAATAATAAAATTTTTAAAAACAATTAAAATGGCAGATTTAAAAGATTTCGCAGAACAATTAGTTAACTTAACAGTAAAAGAAGTTAATGAATTAGCTGATATTTTAAAAGAAGAGCATGGTATTGAGCCAGCTGCAGCAGCAGTAGCAGTAGCAGGACCAGCTGGAGGAGCAGGTGAAGCAGCTGAAGAGCAAACTGAATTTGATGTTATCTTAAAAGCAGCAGGAGGTTCTAAATTAGCAGTTGTTAAATTAGTTAAAGAATTAACTGGTTTAGGATTAAAAGAAGCTAAAGGTATCGTTGATAGCGCACCAGCAGCAGTAAAAGAAGGTGTATCTAAAGATGAGGCTGAAGGTCTTAAAAAGTCTTTAGAAGAAGCTGGAGCTGAAGTAGAGCTTAAGTAATATCTTTCCCGGTTATTAAACGGGATAAACAATAAAGGTTTAGGTACTAGAAACTTATGTTTTTAGTCCTAAACCATTTTGTGTATATATTCGTTCTTTATCTTATCACATAAGTTTAATTTGTGATTATACGATAATAATAAACTGATTAACAGTCGGTTGTTGCAATAAAAATTGCATTATTGAAACAATAAGTTTCAAAAAATATATTTTTAATTTAAAAATAGTATCTCTTTTGGCAACGATAAACACTACTGAAAGAATTAACTTCGCATCATCAAAATTAGGAGCAGATTATCCTGATTTTCTTGATATTCAGGTAAAATCTTTTCAAGACTTTTTCCAACTGCAAACTAAAGCAGAACAGCGAGGTAATGAAGGTTTATATAAAACTTTCATGGACAACTTTCCGATT
Organism: Tenacibaculum sp. E3R01; assembly: GCF_003318185.1. Lineage (NCBI taxonomy): Bacteria > Pseudomonadati > Bacteroidota > Flavobacteriia > Flavobacteriales > Flavobacteriaceae > Tenacibaculum > Tenacibaculum sp. E3R01. Next base: position 32,201 of record NZ_QOCC01000020.1, read on the forward strand.
ACTGATACCCGTAATCAATTTGTATTAGAATTTTTAGACTATTTTGTTGACCCGCCTAGGTATAGCATTCAAGAATGTATAGAGCGTGGTTTAACACATAGTGTACCTTTAAAAGCACGTTTAAAGTTATATTGTACTGATCCTGAACATGAAGATTTTGAAACTATTGTTCAAGATGTTTATTTAGGTACAATACCTTATATGACAAATTCTGGAACGTTTATTATAAACGGAGCAGAACGTGTTGTGGTATCACAATTACACCGTTCACCAGGTGTATTCTTCGGTCAATCTTTCCATGCTAATGGAACTAAATTATACTCTGCAAGAGTTATTCCATTTAAAGGTTCTTGGATTGAATTTGCAACCGATATCAATCAAGTGATGTATGCTTATATTGATAGAAAGAAAAAATTACCAGTAACGACATTATTCAGAGCCATAGGTTTTGAAAGAGATAAAGATATTTTAGAAATTTTTGATTTAGCTGAAGAAATAAAAGTTTCAAAAGCTGGATTAAAAAAAGTATTAGGGCGAAAATTAGCGGCAAGAGTATTAAAAACTTGGCATGAAGATTTTGTTGATGAAGATACTGGAGAGGTAGTATCTATTGAGCGTAATGAAATAGTTTTTGACCGTGATACAATTTTAGAGAAAGAACATATTGATGAAATAATTGAAGCTGGAGCAAAAACTATCTTATTACATAAAGAAGATAATTTGCTTGCAGATTATGCCATCATTCATAATACATTACAAAAAGATCCTACGAATTCTGAAAAAGAAGCAGTAGAACATATTTATAGACAATTACGTAATGCTGAACCGCCAGATGAGGAAACAGCAAGAGGTATTATAGATAAATTGTTTTTCTCTGAACAACGTTATAGTTTAGGAGAAGTAGGACGTTTTAGAATGAATACCAAACTTGGTCTTAACGAAGCAATAGACCAAAAAGTATTAACTAAAACAGATATAATTACAATTATCAAATACTTAATTGAATTAATAAATTCAAAAGCAGAAGTAGATGATATTGATCACTTATCTAACCGTCGTGTTAGAACAGTAGGAGAACAATTAGCTGGTCAATTTGGAGTAGGTTTAGCTCGTATGGCACGTACTATTCGTGAGCGTATGAACGTTCGTGATAACGAGGTATTTACACCAATTGATTTGATTAATGCTAAAACATTATCTTCAGTAATTAATTCTTTCTTTGGAACTAACCAGTTATCTCAATTCATGGATCAAACGAATCCATTAGCTGAGATTACACATAAGCGTCGTTTATCGGCTTTAGGACCTGGAGGTTTATCAAGAGAAAGAGCAGGTTTTGAGGTTCGTGATGTTCACTATACTCATTATGGTCGTTTATGTCCTATTGAAACACCAGAGGGACCAAATATTGGGTTAATTTCTTCATTAGCTGTATTTGCAAAGGTTAATAACCTTGGATTTATAGAAACACCTTATAAGAAAGTTGATAATGGTGTTGTAGAAGATAATGAACCTATATATTTAAGTGCTGAAGAAGAAGAAGGAATGAAGATTGCACAATCTAATCTTCCTGTTTCTAGTGAAGGAGCAATTGAATCTGAGAGAGTTATTGCTCGTGAAGAAGGAGATTTTCCAGTTGAAACTCCAGATGCAATTAACTATATGGATGTTGCACCTAATCAAATTGCATCTATATCAGCATCATTAATTCCGTTCTTAGAACATGATGATGCCAACCGTGCATTAATGGGATCGAATATGATGCGTCAAGCAGTTCCATTATTACGTCCTCAATCTCCAATTGTAGGTACAGGTTTAGAGCGTAGAGTAGCTAAAGATTCTCGTATTCTAATAAATGCAGAAGGAGCAGGTACAGTTCAATACGTAGATGCAAATAGAATTACAATTAAGTATGATAGAACTGAGGATGAGCGTACAGTAAGCTTTGATTCTGATGAGAAATCATATAACTTAATTAAGTTTAGAAAAACAAATCAAGGAACAAACATTAACCTAAAACCAATTGTAAAAGTTGGAGATAGAGTTGAAGAAGGTCAAGTTCTTTGTGAAGGTTATGCAACTCAAAAAGGTGAATTAGCTTTAGGACGAAATATGAAAGTAGCCTTCATGCCTTGGAAAGGGTATAACTTTGAGGATGCGATTGTAATTTCTGAAAAAGTTGTTCGTGAAGATATTTTTACTTCTATTCATATTGATGAATATTCTTTAGATGTTCGTGATACAAAATTAGGAGCTGAAGAGTTAACTAATGATATTCCTAATGTTTCTGAAGAGGCTACTAAAGACTTAGACGAAAACGGAATGATTCGTATTGGAGCAGAAGTTAATCCTGGAGATATCTTAATAGGAAAGATAACACCAAAAGGAGAATCTGACCCAACACCAGAAGAAAAATTATTACGTGCTATTTTTGGAGACAAAGCAGGTGATGTAAAAGATGCATCATTAAAAGCTTCACCTTCATTAAGAGGAGTTGTAATAAATAAAAAATTATTCAAACGTGCAGTAAAAGATAAAAATAAGCGTGCTAGAGATAAAGAAGCAATAGCTACTTTAGAAGCATCTTACGTATCAAAGTTTGAAGGTTTAAAAGATATATTAATAGACAAGTTATTTAACTTAATAACTGGAAAAACCTCTCAAGGTGTTTATAACGATTTAGGTGAAGAAGTATTACCAAAAGGTAAGAAATTTACTCAAAAAATGTTAAATTCAGTTGGAGACTTTACTCACTTACACGGAACTTGGACTACTGATAAAGATTTAAATAATTTAGTTGTTGAATTAGTTCACAACTATAAAATTAAAGTAAACGATTTACAAGGTGTATTACGTCGTAAAAAGTTTACAATTTCTGTAGGAGATGAATTACCTGCTGGTATTTTAAAGCTTGCTAAAATTTATGTAGCTAAAAAACGTAAATTAAAAGTTGGTGATAAAATGGCAGGACGTCACGGAAATAAAGGTATTGTTGCGCGTATCGTACGTCAAGAAGATATGCCTTTCTTAGAAGACGGAACACCTGTAGATATAGTTCTTAATCCATTAGGGGTACCATCGCGTATGAATATTGGTCAAATTTATGAAACTGTTCTTGGTTGGGCAGGTGAAAAATTAGACCAAAAATATGCAACACCAATTTTTGATGGGGCAAATATTAACGAAATTAATGCTTTAACAGATGAAGCAGGAATCCCTCGTTACGGTCATACATACTTATATGATGGTGGAACAGGAAAACGTTTTGATCAACCAGCAACAGTTGGAATAATTTATATGATTAAGTTAGGTCACATGATTGAAGATAAAATGCACGCGCGTTCTATTGGACCTTATTCATTAATTACACAACAACCATTAGGAGGTAAGGCTCAGTTTGGAGGTCAGCGTTTTGGAGAGATGGAAGTTTGGGCACTTGAAGCATATGGAGCATCAAGTATCTTACGTGAAATCTTAACCGTGAAGTCTGATGATGTATTAGGAAGAGCTAAAACATACGAAAGTATTGTTAAAGGTGAAACTATGCCAGAACCAGGTTTACCTGAATCATTTAACGTATTAATGCATGAACTTAAAGGTTTAGGATTAGACGTTAAGTTAGAAGAATAATCACAGTGAAATGTCTCAGGGTTAAAACCCTGAGACAAATCATTTTTTCATATCAGTCTTACGTAAGACATTTATTTTTAATTCGAATCCATTATCATGGCAAGAAAAAACGAAAAATACACTGTTAAGAAGTTTAACAAAATTTCAATAGGTTTAGCATCACCAGAGTCTATTTTAGAGGCTTCTAGAGGTGAGGTTTTAAAACCAGAAACAATTAACTACCGTACTCATAAACCAGAAAGAGATGGTTTATTTTGTGAGCGTATCTTTGGTCCTGTAAAAGATTATGAGTGTGCGTGTGGTAAATATAAAAGAATACGATATAAAGGTATCGTATGTGACCGTTGTGGTGTAGAAGTAACTGAGAAAAAAGTTCGTAGAGATAGAGTAGGTCATATTAATTTAGTAGTACCAGTAGCACATATTTGGTACTTCAGATCATTACCTAACAAAATGGGATACCTTTTAGGGTTACCATCTAAGAAGTTAGATATGATTATTTACTACGAAAGATATGTAGTAATTCAGCCAGGTATCGCTAAAAATTCTGAAGGAGAGCCATTACAAAAAATGGATTTCTTAACTGAAGAAGAGTATTTAGACATTGCGGATGAACTTCCACAAGATAATATGTATTTAGAAGACTCTGACCCAAATAAGTTTATAGCTAAAATGGGAGCAGATTGTTTAATTGATTTATTAGAAAGAATCGATTTAGATACTTTATCTTATGAGTTACGTCATAAAGCAAATACTGAAACATCTAAACAACGTAAAAATGAAGCGTTAAAGCGTTTAAATGTTGTTGAAGCATTTAGAGATTCTCAAAAAAATAGAGAGAATAAACCTGAATGGATGATAATGAAGGCGGTACCAGTTATACCACCAGAATTACGTCCATTAGTACCTCTTGATGGAGGGCGTTTTGCTACTTCTGATTTAAATGACTTATATCGTCGTGTAATTATCCGTAACAATCGTTTAAAACGATTAATGGAAATTAAAGCACCAGAAGTAATTTTACGTAATGAAAAACGTATGTTACAAGAATCAGTAGATTCATTATTTGATAACACACGTAAGGCATCAGCTGTAAAAACAGAATCTAACAGACCATTAAAATCATTATCTGATAGTTTAAAAGGTAAACAAGGACGTTTCCGTCAAAACTTATTAGGTAAGCGTGTTGATTATTCTGCGCGTTCTGTAATTGTTGTTGGACCTGAATTAAGATTATTTGAATGTGGACTGCCAAAAGATATGGCAGCAGAATTATACAAGCCTTTTGTTATTCGTAAATTAATAGAAAGAGGTATTGTTAAGACTGTAAAATCTGCAAAGAAAATTATAGATAGAAAAGAACCTGTAGTTTGGGATATTTTAGAAAATGTAATTAAAGGACATCCAGTTTTACTAAACCGTGCTCCTACGTTACACCGTTTAGGTATTCAAGCATTCCAACCTAAATTAATTGAAGGAAAAGCAATTCGTTTACATCCACTTGCTTGTTCTGCCTTCAATGCCGATTTTGATGGTGATCAAATGGCGGTTCACTTACCATTAGGACCTGAAGCAATTTTAGAAGCTCAGTTATTAATGTTAGGTTCTCATAATATTTTGAATCCTGCAAATGGAGCACCTATTACGGTACCATCTCAGGATATGGTATTAGGTTTATACTACATGACTAAAGAAAGAAAGTCAACTCCTGAAGTGCCTATTAAAGGTGAAGGATTAACTTTCTATTCTCCAGAAGAAGTTATTATAGCTTTAAATGAAGAAAGAGTAGACTTAAATGCGGGAATTAAAGTTCGTACGCATGATGTTGTTGATGGTGAGCACGTTACTAGAATTATAGCAACTACAGTTGGTAGAGTTTTATTTAACGAAAAAGTACCAAAAGCTGCAGGATACATTAATGATGTATTAACTAAGAAGTCTTTAAGAGGTGTTATTAGTGGTATTTTAAAGGTAACTGATATTCCTTCTGTTGGTAATTTCTTAGATGAAATTAAAAATATGGGATATAAATACGCCTTCGAAGGTGGTTTATCTTTCTCATTAGGTGATATTATTATTCCTGCTGAAAAGCAATCTATGATTGCTGAAGCTAACAAAGAAGTTGATGGAATTATAATGAACTATAACATGGGTATGCTTACTCAGAAAGAACGTTATAATCAGGTAATTGATATTTGGGGTAGAACCAATAACCAATTAACTGAGTTGTCTATGAAACGTTTACGTGAAGACCAACAAGGATTTAACTCAGTATTTATGATGTTAGATTCTGGAGCGCGTGGATCTAAAGAACAGATTCGTCAGCTTACAGGTATGCGTGGATTAATGGCAAAACCTAAAAAATCTACAGCTGGAGGTGGAGAAATTATTGAGAATCCAATTCTTTCTAACTTTAAGGAAGGGTTATCAATTTTAGAATACTTTATCTCTACGCACGGTGCTCGTAAAGGTCTTGCGGATACGGCTTTAAAAACGGCCGATGCAGGTTACTTAACACGTCGTTTAGTAGATGTTTCTCAAGATGTAATTGTAAATGAAGATGATTGTGGTACATTAAGAGGATTAGAAGTTACTCCATTAAAGAAAAATGATGAAATAGTTGAATCATTAAGTGATAGAATTTCAGGACGTACTGCATTACATGATGTTTTCAAGCCAACTACTGATGAAATTTTAATTGGAGCTGGAGAATTAATTACTCCTAAGTTAGCTGAAATTATTCAAGAGTCTGGTATTGATAGAGTTGAAGTTCGTTCAGCATTAACATGTGAATCTCAAAGAGGAATATGTGCTAAGTGTTACGGACAAAGTTTATCTACTGGTAAAAAAGTTCAAAGAGGTGAAGCAGTAGGAGTTATTGCAGCACAATCTATTGGAGAGCCGGGTACACAGTTAACATTACGTACGTTCCACGTTGGTGGGGTAGCAGGTAATATTTCTGAAGATAATAAGTTAATAGCTAAATTTGAAGGAAAAGTTTCTATTGATGATTTACGTACTGTAAAAGGTAAAGATAACGAAGGAAAAGAAATTGAAATCGTTATTTCACGTACAGCAGAAATTAAAATTACTGATAAGAAAACAGGAATTACTTTAAGTACAAATATTATCCCTTACGGATCTACTATCTTTAATAAAGAAAGAAAAGATATTAAGAAAGGTGATGTAGTTTGTCAGTGGGATCCATTTAACGGTGTTATTGTTTCTGAATTTGGAGGTAGAGTTAAGTTTGATAACTTAGAACAAGGTATAAACTACTCTGTTGAAGTTGATGAGCAAACCGGTTTCCAAGAAAAAGTAATGACTGATTCTAAAAATAAAAAAATTATTGCTTCATTAATTATTGAAGATGCAGACGGTAATGCTTTACGTTCGTATAGTTTACCTGTAGGTGCACATTTAATGGTAAGTGATGGTGATAAAGTTGAGTCTGGTCATACTTTAGTTAAAATTCCACGTAAGTCTGGTAAAGCAGGGGATATTACAGGAGGTTTACCACGTGTAACTGAATTATTTGAAGCACGTAATCCATCTAATCCAGCTGTTGTAGCTCAAATTGATGGGGTAGTATCTTTCGGTAAAATTAAGAGAGGTAACCGTGAAATTATAATCGAGTCTAAAACTGGAGAAATTAAGAAATACTTAATTAAATTATCTAACCAGATTTTAGTTCAAGAGAATGACTTTATAAAAGCAGGTATGCCATTATCTGATGGAGCAACAACTCCTATAGATATTTTAAATATTAAAGGACCTTCAGCTGTTCAAGAATACTTAGTAAATGAAATACAAGAAGTATATCGTTTACAAGGGGTAAAGATTAACGATAAGCATTTTGAAGTAGTTGTACGTCAAATGATGCGTAAAGTTAGAGTTATCGATTCAGGTGATACTTTATTCTTAGAAAACCAATTAATTCATAAAAATGATTTCATTAAGCAGAATGATGCTATTTATGGAATGAAAATCGTTGAAGAAGCTGGTGATTCTGAAAACTTAAAAGCAGGACAGATGATATCTGCACGTCAATTAAGAGATGAAAACTCTTTATTACGTAGATCAGATAAAGACTTAGTAGTAGCACGTGATGTTCAACCAGCAACAGCTGAGCAGGTATTACAAGGTATTACAAGAGCGTCATTACAAACAAAATCGTTTATTTCTGCGGCATCGTTCCAGGAAACTACGAAAGTTTTAAATGAAGCTGCTGTTAATGGTAAGATAGATACATTAGAAGGATTAAAAGAGAATGTAATTGTAGGTAAGAGAATACCAGCAGGAACAGGAATGAGAAGCTACGATACACAAATTGTAGGTCCTAAAGATGAAATAGAAAATAGTTTATAAAAACTATTGTAATTATAAGGAAAGACCTCTATTTTAGAGGTCTTTCTTTTTAAACGTAATATTGTAGTATGGACGAAAATAACAATGACCCACAATTAAATATTGAATTAGATCAAGATATAGCTGAAGGAACGTATAGTAATTTAGCAATCATCAATCATTCAGTTTCTGAGTTTATAGTTGATTTTATAAATATTATGCCTGGTGTACCTAAGGCAAAAGTAAAATCGAGAATTATTTTAACACCACAACATGCTAAAAGACTTACAAAGGCATTAGCTGAAAATATTCGTAAGTTTGAACAAGCTCATGGTGAAATTAAAGATTATGAACAACCACCTATTCCTATGAATTTTGGAGGTACAACTGGAGAAGCATAAAAAGTTAAATAAATTTCAATTATACTTTTTAATTTTTTTTGAAAATATTAAAAGCCCACATTTGTGGGCTTTTTTAGTGTTATATTTTAAAAGTAATCACAGGCAATGTACTGTGGTTGGCAATATCTTCGGATATACTACCTTCAAAAAAGTGTGCAATTCCTTTTCTACCGTGGGTAGCTAAAACTAATACATCTGCATCAATAGTATTTGCATAATATAAAACACCTTCTTCAATCGAGTAATCAGCAATAATTTTAATGTTATTAAATGAGTCTATTGCTTCATGTGTTTTATTAATGAATTTACTTACTTTATCATTAATTTCTTTAGTGCTTTTAAAATTTGATGTTGGTGTAGTTACATAAGTTAATTTTAAATCACAGCCCAAAGCACTAAAGAAAGCCTTTGCTTCTTGATATGGTTTAATATCATCATCAGAGAAATCACAAGCAAAAACAGCCGTTTTTAAATCTGTTTCAATAGGTTTTTCTTTAATAACTAATACAGGAACGTTTGCATAACGTATTACTTTTTCCGTGTTAGAGCCAATAAACATTTCTTTTAAGCCACTTGTGCCACGTGATCCCATAATAATTAAATCAGCATTTTCTTCTCTTGATAGTTGATCTAATTCACTAAATATTTTGAAATGTTTAATTACTGGTGTTACTTTCACTGAGTTTAAATACTCTTTATTTAAAAAATCTGAAAATTTTCTTTCAGCTAGTTTATAGTAAAATATAGTTTCTTGTTGTGCATATGATTCTGATTGTGAAGCTATAGCATTAGAAAGCTCAAGCATATGAACAGCAATGATTTCAGCATTGTGTTTTTTTGCTAAATAGGCGGCAGATTTTAATGCGTTTTCAGAATAGATTGAAAAATCAATAGGAACAATTATTCTTTTCATAATTTAAAGGTTTTGATTGATACTCTAAGTTATGATATTTTGTGTTTTTAAAACATGATTTATATCAGTCTAAGAAAGAAAATATTGTTTTAATGGCAACCTTTTGCTGTTTCACTAATTGTAGAAACTAACTCACTTGGAGAGATGTATGGAATGCCTAAACCTAGGCCACGAAGTATAAATAAAACACCTATCGAAGCAACAACATAAGGAATTGCTTTTTGAATTTTTTGTCTAATTGAAACATTTGCAAAATTACCAATATATACAACTGTCGTCATTAAAGGAATTGTGCCTAAACCGAATAAAAACATATATAAACTTCCTTCTAAAGCATTAGATGTTGTTAAAGCACCAAATACAGCCATATAAACTAAACCACATGGAAGAAACCCATTAAGAAAACCTATGGTAAAAAATGTATCATTTCCTTTCTTTTTTAACTCATTTCCTAAAGCTGATTTTACTTTAAATATTAATTTGTTAATTGGTTTAGAAAAAATTGTGATTTTGCGTGCTATTTTAGGAAGCAATACAATTAATATCATTAAAAGCCCTACAATGATTGATAATTGTTGTTGAAAGCCAAAGAAATAAAAACTTTTTCCGAGCAATCCGAAAAGAAGTCCCATTAAGCTATAGGTAAGAGTTCTTCCAAAATGATAACTCGTAATTTGAAAAAATTGTTTTACTTTATTAGTCCTATCTATAGGTAACATAAAAGCTATAGGACCACACATTCCAATGCAGTGGAAACTACCTAATAATCCTAATATAATAGCTGATAATAACATTAGTAAATAAGTTCTTCTTTAAATAAATAGTTTCTACCTTTGTATTGCCAACTTATGGTAATGTTCCATCGACCACCCAATAAACGGTTCTCAGGCACGAGCAAATATGTATTGGAAAGTGAAAGTGGTATTTCGAAATCCAATTGTTTATTAGATGGTCTGTATAGAAACATTTTACCTTTTATTTTTTTGTAGTCAAAATCTTTAGGAAAATTAATAATTAAGCCTTCTTTAGATTTATTTATAGTAATGTTGTTTTTTAATCTTTTAGCATTTTTTGTAGCCTCAATGTTTTGCTGAAAATCTAATTCTTTTTGATAATATTTTTCAGTTACTAAATCATGATTATACCCTTGTTTTGTGCTCATTGTAATTACAAAGTACATTATAAAGCTCATAAAAGCGATGATTGATATTACTATACCCGTGCCCCAGTTTAGTTTCATTTTATTGTTTTTTTATGTTATTATATTTATATAATAACTGGTTTATCTATAGCTCCTTGGACCTAAGAAGTTTGTTGTTGTTGTTTCAATGAGTTTAGTACCACTATAAACTCCAATTTTTAATTTTTCTTTATCACCTTTCATTATAGATTTATGTAATTCTATAAATAAAGTGCCCTCAGCCAAACCTTGCTTTGGAATTTCAAAGTTTTGATGTGTTACAATTTCAATTTTACCTTTATGCGATATTAGTTTATAACTAACATTATTTATTTGTTGTGTAGTTTTATTAATTACTTTAAACGTATAAATATTACTAATAATACCATTTTCTTTATGTTCATATAATTGCCCTGGAAGTCTTAATATAGTTGCTTCAACATCATTTCGTAAAAACAACATTCCTATTAAAACACCAATTAATATAAATAAGACTGCTGTATAGCCTTTCATTCTGGCATTAAACTTAAAAGGAGCCTTTTTACTAATGTTTTCTTCACTAGCATACCTGATTAAACCTTTGGGAAGACCAACTTTTTCCATCATATGATCGCATTCATCAATACAGGCAGTACAATTAACACATTCAAGTTGTGTTCCGTTTCTAATATCTATACCAGTTGGACAAACATTAACACACTGAAAACAATCTATACAATCTCCTTTTCCAGAAGCCTTTCTATCTTCGTTCTTTTTGAATTTTGCTCTACCATTTTCTTTTTCTCCTCTAACATGATCATAAGCAACATTAATAGTTTTGTTGTCTAATAATACACCTTGTAATCTTCCGTATGGACAAGCTATAATACATACTTGTTCTCTAAACCAAGCGAATATAAAATAGAAAACACTTGTAAATATTAGTAATGAAATTAGTGTGCTTATATTCTCAAAAGGATTACCAGTTATGTAGGTAATTAATCTATCTCCACCAATAAGATACGCCAAAAATACATTAGCAATTATAAATGAAATTATAAAAAAGATAACCCATTTTAAAACTCTCTTCTTTATTTTTTCAGCATTCCATTGTTGTTTATCTAATCGAATTTGTTTCCCTCTATCTCCTTCTATTAAGTATTCAATTTTTCTGAAAACCATTTCTAAAAAAATCGTTTGCGGGCAAATCCATCCACAAAATATCCGACCAAAAACAACAGTAAATAGGATAATAAAAACAACACCAATTATCATTGATACCACGAGTAAATGGAAATCTTGTGGCCAAAAAGGAAAACCAAAAATGTTAAATTGCCTATCTAAAACATTAAATAGTAAAAATTGATTCCCGTTTATTTTAATGAATGGAGCTGATAATAAAATGAATAATAGAAAATAGCTTATATATGTACGGTACTTGTAAAAAACACCACTAGGTTTTTTAGGGAAAACCCAAGAACGTTTACCATCACTATTTATAGTGCTAATACTATCTCTAAAAACTTCATCCTTGGGTGTTTCCATAATAACTAACTATTAAAAAACCAAAATTTTAATTTCTTATTTATTCTTCTTCGTATAAATCTCCTTGAGGAGCTTTGGCTTTGGCAGGAGTTGTTCCTTGTAATGATAAAACATAACTAGAAACTTTTTGAATATCTTTAGGTTTTAATGTTTTTCCCCAAGCTACCATACCTTTACCATCTCTACCTCCTTTTGAAATAGTTTTGAAAACATTTTTTATACCTCCACCTAAAATCCAATATTTATCGGTTAAGTTAGGGCCAATACCTCCACCACCATCTTTTAAATGACAAGCAGCACAGTTTAAATTGAATACGGCTTTTCCTCTATTTAAATCACTTTCGTCTGTTAAAACAGTAACCGTTTCCATATCAATAATAGCTTCTTTAGAGGTAGATTTAAAGGCTGCTAATTCACGTTTTGCTATAGCAACAGATTTTTCATATTCTACAATTTGATTGTCACCATTAAAAACGTGGTATTTTACTAAATAGATAACTCCAAAAATCATAGTAGCATAAAACATATATAGCCACCATGGCGGTAAGTTGTTATCTAGTTCTTTAATTCCATCATAGTTATGGTCTAACTCAATTTCACCTTCTTCTTCAATAGCTTTAGCTTGAGTCCATTTAGTAATAAGATCTTTAGCCCAAGCCCAATGATCAACTTCTTCAGGCTTAATTCCGTCTTTTTCTAATTGAAGTTCTTCAGCTTTTTGCTGAGCTACAATATTTACTAATTCTTTTAAAAGAACTACTAAAATTAATGCTACTAAAGCTATCCAAACTAAAGGGTTTTCATACAAGCTAAAAGGATTTTCGTATGACATTATAGCTTTAACTATAGCAAAAAATGTAATAGCTATAAAAGAGATATATGCTAATGATTGAAAATATTTTTTCATCTTCTTTTATTTTACTAATTATCTAATGGTAATTGACTTACTTTACTTATATATTCATTTTTGGCAGTATATACCCACCAAAACAGTACTACAAAAAAGGTAAAGAAAATGGTTAATGAAATCATTGGGTAAATTTCAATTCCGGTAATACTCTCTAGGTGATTTTTTACAAATTTTAACATGATTTCTATTTTTTAGAACTTAATTGATCTTGAACATCTTTTACTTTAATATCTGTACCTAATCGTTGTAAATAAGCGATTAAAGCAACAATTTCTCTATCTTTCATTTCAATAAATTCAACACCATTTTCTTGAGCATACTGTTTGTCAGATGCGTAATTTTTTGCAAAATCTGGGTCAGCATGTAAATTTTCTTGAATCTTCATTCCTTGAGCATCCATATTAGCTTGTGCATTAGCAATTTCTTCATCAGTATAAGGAACACCAAGACTTACCATTGCTTTCATTTTTCCTTCAGTACTAGATTTATCTAATTTGCTTCTCATTAACCATTTGTAGCTAGGCATAATAGAACCAGGTGATGTACTTTGAGGATCATACATGTGATTTAAGTGCCAACTATCAGAATATTTTCCACCAATTCTTAATAAATCAGGACCAGTACGTTTACTACCCCACAAGAATGGGTGATCATATACAAACTCTCCAGCTTTAGCGTATTCTCCATAACGTTCTACTTCACTTCTAAAAGGACGAATCATTTGTGAGTGACATCCAACGCAACCTTCACGTATATATAAGTCTCTACCTTCTAATTCTAAAGGACTATAAGGTTTTACACTCGTTATAGTTGGAATGTTTGATTTTACTAAAAGTGTTGGTATAATTTGAATAACACCACCAATTAAGATTGCTACAGTAGCATAAATAGTTAACTTAATAGGTCTTCTTTCTAACCAAGTGTGCCATGTTTCACTACCAGTTCTATGTTTAGATACTTTTGTTAAGGCTGGTGCCTCTGCTAAATCATCTGTCACATCACTACCAGATTTAACTGTTTTTATAACGTTGTATAGCATTACAAATGCTCCAACAATAAACATACTACCTCCAATAGCGCGCATCCAATACATTGGTATAATTTCGTTGACAGTTTCTAAAAAATTACCATAAGTTAATGTTCCGTCAGGGTTAAATTGTTTCCACATAGAAGCTTGAACAAAACCAGCAACATACATTGGTAAAGCATACATAATAATACCTAGCGTACCAATCCAAAAATGGAAGTTAGCTAAAGCTGTAGAATATAATTTTGTTTTAAACATACGAGGTATTAACCAATACAGCATACCAAAGGTTAAAAAGCCGTTCCATGCTAAAGCTCCAACGTGAACGTGTGCTATAATCCAGTCACTAAAGTGGGCAATTGCATTTACGTTTTTTAACGATAACATTGGCCCTTCAAAGGTTGCCATACCATACCCAGTAATAGCTACTACCATGAACTTTAAAACAGGATCTGTACGTACTTTATCCCATGCTCCGCGAAGAGTTAATAAACCATTAATCATACCTCCCCAAGAAGGAGCTATAAGCATTACTGAAAAAGCAACTCCTAAATTTTGAGCCCATTCAGGTAATGAAGTATATAATAAATGGTGAGGACCTGCCCAGATATAAATAAATATCAACGACCAGAAGTGAACAATTGATAGTCTATAAGAATATACAGGTCTGTTAGCAGCTTTAGGTACAAAGTAATACATTAATCCTAAAAATGGAGTTGTTAAGAAAAATGCTACTGCATTATGTCCATACCACCATTGAACTAAAGCATCTTGAACCCCAGCGTATACAGAGTAACTTTTTAAAAAGCCTACAGGTAATGCTAAACTGTTAAAAATATGAAGAACTGCTACAGTAACAAAAGTACCTAGATAAAACCATACAGCTACATAAAGATGACGCTGTCTTCTTTTCATAATGGTCCATATCATGTTTACACCGAAAGCTACCCAAACTAATGCAATAGCAATATCAATAGGCCATTCTAGTTCAGCATATTCTTTTGATGATGTATACCCTAAAGGTAATGTTATTGCCGCTGCAACAATAATTAATTGCCACCCCCAAAAATTAAAATTACTTAAAAAATCATTAGCCATTCTTGCTTTTAATAACCTTTGTAGTGAGTAATAAATACCTGCAAAAATTGCATTTCCTACAAAGGCAAAAATTACTGCGTTGGTATGTAAAGGGCGTAAACGACCAAAACTTAACCATGAAATTCCGTCAGTAATATTTGGGAATAAAAACATAAAAGCCAATAGCAAACCTACTGAGAACCCTACAATCCCCCAGAGTAACGTTGCATAGATGAATTTTTTTACGATTTTATTATCGTAATAAAATTGTTGCATTTCCATAATCTATTTGAATTTAATATCTATTGTTAGTTGTTAATTTTTTCTTCGTTAACTAATTCATCATCAAATAACATACGAACAGAAGGTGTGTACGAATCATCGTACTGTCCTTTTTTTACGGAAACAATAAATGCTATAAAGAAAACAATAGCCACTAAAATACTTAGTGAAAGTAGTAAGTAAATAACGCTCATATCTTGCCTGATAATAATACATCAAAGGTAGTTTTGAAGGCTTTCTTAAAATATGATATTTGTCATGTTTACTAATTTAGTTGGTTTTTAAATACAGAAAAAAGAAAGATTTTTTGAGTTTTGATTATTTAATCTACACATTTATACCATTCGTCGATACTTTTTGTCGATTAAACGGCTGAGATAAACTAAACAACTAATAAGCAGTTTTAATTTTAGTTAAGTATTTACTTTTACAGTATCAAAATTATTTTCCCCTAAAGATAAATTGATTCCCTTAAGTTTATTATTAAAAAGCTCATTAGTAAAACAATGAGCTTTTTTAAGTTTTAAACATTTTTTATATACTTTTACAAACTAACATTAGCATTTTAAGTAAATTTTAAATGAATTGTATTTCATGTAATCATGAACATGATGAGAAATTTTGTCCTAATTGTGGAGAGAAAAAGAATGTAGAAAAAATAACATTTACATCAATGTTTAATTACGCATTTTTATCAGTAGCTAATATGGATAAAGGTTTTTTGTTTAATGTAAAAACATTAATTATAAATCCTAAAAAAGTTATTTTAGAATATATTGAGGGGAAGAGGAAAGGAGTTTTAAATCCAATATCATTTTTAATTATTACAATTTCGATTTATTTAATTGTTGAGGGGATATTTAGAGTACCGAAAACAATTAATGAAGTTGGTGTAAATGATCTAGTATTTCGAAAAATAGGTAATGCAGGAGGAAGGTTTATAAGAGAATATCTTAAATTTTTCTGGATATTTTCAATAATTCCTTTAAGTTTTTTTACAAAATTGGTTTTTAGAAAATATAATTATTCTGAGCATCTAGCAATTAGTTCATTTGTTGTTGGTCAAGCCACTTTGTTTGGATTGTTAAGTTATATGGTTTTTAAAAGCCCTTTATTACTTGATCCAATAGTGTATTTTTTTATAATAATTTTATTATATAGGGTTTTTGTAGGGAAAAATAATAAAGTTGAGATAGTTACCTTATCTATTATTTCTGTTTTTTTATTTTTTTTCACTTTGTTTTTATCTACTCTTCTCATAGGTTTTTTAAAAGTTAAGTATTCATTTTTTTAGAAAATTAAGAATATCTATTTTACCATTCATCGATACTTTTAGTTTATTAATCAGTTGTTGCAGTAGAAGCAACTAATAAATGTTACATTTTTTTAATAAGAAGATATATTTACAGTATCAAAATTATTTTCCCCTTTTAGATAAATTGATTCCCCTTGAATATTATATTAAAACTCATTAGACATCTAATGAGTTTTTTTATTACCATAAAACAACTTTTAGATAAAAAAAGGAAAAAGCACTAGCTATTTTACCATTCATCGATACTTTTAGTTTATTAATCAGTTGTTGCAGTAGAAGCAACTAATAAATGTTCCATTTTTTTTAATAAGAAGATATATTTACAGTATCAAAATTATTTTCCCCTTTTAGATAAATTGATTCCCTTGAATATTACATTAAAACTCATTAGATGTCTAATGAGTTTTTTTATTACCATAAAACAACTTTTAGATAAAAGAAAGAAAAAGCACTAGCTATTTAACCAATTATCGATACATACAGTTTATTAATCAGTTGTTACAGTAGAAGCAACTAATAGTTGTTATATTTTTTTAATAATAAGATATATTTACAGTATCAAAATTATTTTCCCCTTTTAAATAAATTGATTCCCTTGAATATAGCAAGAAAGCTCATTAGATATCTAATGAGCTTTTATTTTAGGAAATTATAATGGATGTTTTTAAGATTACTTTTTTCTTTAATTAAAGAAATGATATCAACTTTACCATTCGTCGATACTTTAATGATATTCACCCGTTCTTATAGTTGAAACAACTAACAATAACTAGACGTTGTGAATAAGAGGTTATCTTTACAGTATCAAAATTATTTTCCCCTAAAGATAAATTGACTCCCCTTAAATATTACATTAAAACTCATTAGACACCTAATGAGTTTTTTTCATTTAGATAGTCATTGAAAATAGTTTAGTATCTGGCTGTTTTTTATGTAGTTTTTTATCAAAAGCCATACAGATATTGCGAACAAAAGGACGTGCTTTTTCAGGAACAGATAATGTGTTATTTTTAATACTTACTAAACCATCTGTTATCATCTCTTCAAGTTTTTCTATATGTTTTGAAATATTTTTTATGTGAAGGGATTCTTCTTTCCAAGAAGTTTCAAAATGACACATAATGTTTAATATATGTTGGCGAATAATTAAATCTTCTTTTGATAAAAGATGGCCTCTAAAAACAGGAATTTCACCATTATTGACCAATTGTTGATATTCCTTTACTGTTTTTACATTTTGAGAGAATCCATACCAAGAATCTGAAATTGAAGACATGCCTAAACCAATCATTAATTGGGTTTTGTTAGCGGTGTACCCCATAAAATTACGATGTAAAGTTTTTTCTTCTGTAGCTTTATATAAACTATCACTAGGTAAAGCAAAGTGATCCATACCAATCTCTGCATAACCCATATTTGCGAATAACTGCTTCCCTAGCTCATAAAGTTCTCGCTTTTCTTCATTTTTTGGAAGATCTTGTTCATTAAAACCACGTTGACCAACACCTTTTACCCAAGGAACATGAGCATAACTGTAAAAAGAAATTCGATCAGGTTCTAATTCTTTGGTTTTGTTAATTGTATGAATTACATTTTCTTTAGTTTGGAAAGGTAAACCAAACACTAAATCATGACTAATAGATGTATAACCAATTTCACGAGCTAATCGAGTAGCTTTTTCTACATTTTCAAAAGGCTGAACCCTATGAATGGCTTCTTGTACTTTTAAATTATAATCTTGTACACCATAACTAACTCTAGTAAATCCTAAATCGTAAAGAGTTTGTAAGTGTTCTTTTGTTGTATTGTTAGGATGTCCTTCAAAACTAAATTCATGATTTGGGTGTTTTTTTGCATTTTTAAAGAGACCATTAATTAAACGTTTTAATTCTTCTTTGGAAAAAAAAGTTGGAGTTCCTCCACCCAAATGGATTTCTTTTATAATAGGGGTTTCATTTATTAAATTAACATAGAGTTGCCATTCTTTTAATACGGTGTCAATATACGGTTGTTCTACCTCATGACGTTTGGTTATGTGCTTATGACATGCACAAAAGGTACATAGACTTTCACAATAAGGAAGGTGTATATATAAACTGATACCTTCTGAAGTATTACTTTCAATAAATGATTGTTTAAATGTAGCGATCCATTTCTTTTTTGAAAATGTTTCATTATCCCAATAAGGTACAGTAGGGTAACTAGTATATCTAGGTCCTGGAATGTTATATTTTTGTATTAATGAGCTCATGTTTAGTATTGTTTATTAATAAAGGAAGTAGCTTAGTATAGTTTATACCACATTTAAGGCTATCTCTATCATTTCTTTAAATGTTTGTTCTCGTTCATCAGCTGTAGTTTTTTCTTTCGTAACCAAACTATCAGAAATTGTTAAAATAGATAATGCTTTAACATTATATTTAGCTGCTATTGTATATAAACCAGCAGTTTCCATTTCAACACAAAGCACACCATAGTCAGCCCATTTTTTATAACTCTCAAACTTATCTGCGTAAAACTCATCAGAACTTAACACGTTTCCAGCTTTTAATGAAATGTTTCTTTTTGTTGCTTCCAGTACAGCTTTTTGAAACAATTCAAAATTTGCAGTAGGGGCATAATCAGCACCATTAAAGCGCATTTTATTTAATCCAGAATTTGTAGAAGCAGCCATTGCAATTACAATATCTCTAATTTTCACATCTTTTTGATAAGATCCAGCTGAACCAACTCGTATAAGATTTTTAACATCATATTTAGTAATTAATTCTGAACAATAAATTAAAGTAGAAGGAATTCCCATACCTGTTCCTTGTACAGATATTTTTTTACCTTTATAATATCCTGTGAAACCTAACATACCGCGTACGGTATTATAACAAATAGAATTATCAAAAAACGTTTCAGCAATCCATTTGGCTCTCATAGGGTCACCTGGTAGCAAAACAGTTTCTGCTATTTCTCCTTTTTTAGCTTCTATATGTATGCTCATAAGTATGGTTTATGATTTTTAGTACTGGTTTTTATTTGTTATACCATCGGTAACTAAAGAAACTCCAGATGAAGTACCTAAGCGAGTAACTCCAAGGTTAATATATTTTTTAGCGATTTCTATATTTCTTATACCACCAGCTGCTTTAATTTCTATTTTACCTTTAGCTATATTTTTCATTAAAGAAACATCTTCAAACTTAGCACCGTCAGTACCAAAACCTGTTGAGGTTTTAATGAAATCAGCCTTAGCGTTAACAGCTAATTGGGTAACAATTTTTATTTGTTCAGTATTTAAATAACAGTTTTCAAAAATTACTTTTAAGGTATGTTTTTCAATGATTTTTTTTATTTGACTTATTTCATTTTCTACATACTCATATTCTCCGTCTATTAATTTTCCAATATTAATAACCATATCAATTTCTGAAGCGCCATTTTTAATAGCATTTTTAGCTTCAAATACTTTTGTTTCTGTACTCATAGCACCTAGAGGAAAACCAACTACTGCAGCAATTTTAATAGTTGAATTTTCTAATTCTTGTTTAGCTAATTGTACGTAAGATCCGTTAACACATACTGCGCTGAAATTGTGTTTTTTAGCTTCATTACATAGCTTGATAATTTCTTTTTCTGTAGCTGTTGGCTTTAATAATGTATGATCTATATATTTGTTTATTTGCATGTTCCTAAACGTTTTTTACTCTATTTACTGTGTCTGATTTTGATAAAGATAATCGAACAATACTTTCCTCTATTGCAGTAAGGTTATGAACTACGTGTGGTTTCAATGAAATGATATCACCAGTATTTAGTAGTTTCTCTTCTTCATTAACTCCAAAAGCTATACATCCTTTTACTACTTGAACTATGATTGCAAATGGGGCTTGATGATCTTCCATGGTTTGACCTTTTTCGAACACAACTCGTATTTCTTTTGAAAAGTCAGTATCTAACAGTAATGAAACAGCTGGTTTCATTTTATTAAACTTTATATTTTTTAAAAATGAGGCTACTTTCATAATTTTTATTTTATTTTTCGTCCTAATATATTTGTTGCAATAGTTGTAAATAGTACTATACTTATTGAGCTCAAAGGCATTAAAATAGCAGCTATTACTGGTTTTAGTTGCCCAGTTACAGCAAAGTAAAGACCTACTACGTTATAAGATAAAGATAACAAAAAACAGTGCTTTATAATTTTAATAGCAGTTTTTGAGGCTTTAATGTAATTAGTTATCTGATGAAATTTTGAAGCATCTAAAATAGCATCACAGGCAGGAGAAAATACATTAATGTTTTCAGAAAGAGCAATCCCAACATTACTTTGGGCCAAGGCTCCAGCATCATTTAATCCATCACCAACCATCATTACTTTTTTATTTTGTTGCTGAAGACCATTAATATAATTTAATTTATCTTCAGGCTTTTGATTGAATAGTAATGTTGTAATTGAGGGTAAAAAGTTTTGTAAATATTTTTTTTCCCCTTCATTATCACCAGACACTACAGCTAGTTCATAATTATTTTTTAAAGAAGAAAATACTGGTTCAACATCTTTCCTATAAGCATTTTTAAAAAGAAATTTACCTTTATATACATCGTTTATACTAATGTGAACAGAAGTATCTAGATTCGTAGATTCTGATTTATCTTGAACAAAAGAGGATGATCCAATTTTTAATGTTGTTTGTTGGTAAGAAGTTTCAATACCTTTTCCTATGTATTCATGATAATTATCAATAGATATATTTTCTTCGTTCTTAAAAGAAGTATAAAGCATTCTACTTAATGGATGATTTGATGATCTTAAAGAGCTTTTTAATATTGATTTTTGTTCACTGTTTAATACTATTCCATCATAAGTAATGTTATTTTCTTTGTTAGTTGTTAAAGTCCCGGTTTTATCAAAAATTATGCTATTAATAGTTGCCAGTTGCTCAATAACTGTAGCGTTTTTAAGATAGAATTTTCGTTTGCCAAAAATACGTAATAGATTACCTAAGGTGAATGGAGCTGCCAAAGCAATTGCACAAGGGCAAGCAATTATTAAAACAGCGGTAAATACATTTAAAGCTTTACTTGGGTCGTAAAAAAACCAAAATAGTGTAGTTACAAAAGCAATGGATAGTACTGCAATGGTAAAGTTTTTACCAATACTATCGGTTAAAGTTTTAAAAGTAGAGTTTTTATCTTTTTGAAATACATCATTACTCCATAATTGAGTTAAGTAACTTTGAGAAACAGAATTTAAAACTTCCATCTCTATACTTCCGTAAAGTTGTTTTCCTCCTGCAAATATTTTATCTCCCGATTTTTTTGAAACTGGATTAGCTTCACCAGTAACAAAGCTATAATCTATTTGCGCATTTCCATTGATTAAAATACCATCTACAGGAATTAATTCTTGATTTCTTATTAGTAATCGGTCTCCTTTTTTTATGTTATAAATTTGAGTATTTTCTTCTTTACCATCTTTAGTTATTTGTGTTACAGCAATAGGGAAATAAGATTTGTAATCTCGCTCAAAGGATAAAAAGTTATATGTTTTTTGCTGAAAAAACTTACCAAGTAAAAGGAAAAATACAAGTCCGGTTAAACTGTCGAAAAAACCAGTACCTATATTGAAAACAATTTCTACAGTACTTCTTATAAATAATACCAATAAACCTAAAGCAATAGGAACATCAATATTTAATATTTTTGTACGTATTCCTTTATAAGCCGAAACAAAATAGTCCTGACTGGCATACAATATAACGGGTAATGAAAAAGCAAACATTAACCACCTAAAAACACTTTTGTATTGTTCTAACCAAAATTCAGAAACTTCGAAATACTCAGGAAAAGATAAAAACATTACATTTCCATAAGCAAAACCAGCAATTCCAAGTTTATATAATAAACTTCTATTTACTTGTTTTTTACCTACTTCATAGTCTTCTAAACTAATATAGGGTTCGTACCCTATTGAACTTAATAATAAAACAACTTCTTTTAAATTTGTGTTAGTTGCGTTGTAGGTAATTCTAACCGTTTTTTTAGGGAAATTAACTTGAGATGTAGTTATGTATTTTTGAAGTTTGTGTAAGTTTTCTAAAATCCATATACATGAACTACAATGTATATGAGGGATGTACATATTTACAACTTGAATATTGCCATCATTAAACTCTATTAACTTTTCAACAATATCATTATTAGTTAAAAAGTCATATTTCCCTTTAATTTCTTCGGGGATAGCACCAGGACTATTTTGAAAGTCGTAGTAGCAGGTTAAATCATTGTCTGAAAAAATTTCATAAACAGTTTTACAACCATTACAACAAAATGATTTTTCATTAATAGTAATAGTATCTGCCTCACACTTGTTACCACAGTGAAAACATTTTTTACTTTCCATATTTACTCTTTTGCCTAGAGCAAAGGTCTATTATTATGTTAGTATAAAATATGATATTTGTCAGCTTTTTAGTACCTTTGATTAATCTCAAAAAGGGCACATTATGAGTAAATGTGAGCAATGTATTGTTCGTCAATTTAATTCTTTAAAGGCATTAACAAAAGATGAATTAGTAAGGATTTCTGGATGTAAAACTTCAAAATTAGTAAAAAAAGGAGAAGTTTTATTTGAAGAAGGTGAACATATAAATGGTGTGTTTTGTATAAAAGATGGTGTTTGTAAGGTTTCTAAAATGAGTGATAATGGACGTGATCAAATAGTTCATTTGATTAAAAAAGGAGATTTACTTGGGGAACGAAGTTTGATAAATAATGAAACCTCAAATTTAAAGGCAATAGCAGTTAATGATATGGAGGTTTGTTTTATTCCTAAAGAAGAAATCATAAAAGATTTAGAGAAAAATCAAAACTTTACCATGGAGATTTTAAAGAACATGGCTTTATCATTAAAAAATGCGGATAATGTTATTGTAGACATGGCACAAAAAACGGTGAAGCAACGTTTAGCAGCAACTTTATTATATTTAGACGAAAGGTTTTTAAAAAATAGTGAAGGAGCTATTGATGTTAATTTTTCAAGGGAAGATATAGCCAATATTATTGGAACAGCTACTGAATCAGCCATTCGATTACTTTCTGAATTTAAAAAGAACAAATTAATTAGTTTGAAAGGTAAAAACATTACTATTTTAAATCCAAGAGGATTAAAGGATATTTCTGAAGGATTTTAAAATTTATTAATAATTTAAATAGACTATTTTAAATAAAAATAGTTATTCTATAAAAAAGACCAGTGATTATTTAATCACTGGTCTTTTTTACTTTTTAGTAGCGTAAAATTATTTCTGTTCTTTGATTTTTATATCAGTAATAAACTTTTGTAAACGTTTACCATATGGTGAATTCTTTACTTTATCAGTTAAGCTATTATTTATAGTGTCAAGTAACTTAATATTAGCGTCAAATAGTTGAGTTAGCGCTATATATGGAGCAGCTTCACTATCAGGGTTAGCAATCGCAAAATTTGTAGTGAATAAAAACCTACGACGAACCATTTTTTTATAATCAGCTTCAAGTTTTTTAATCAATTCTTCATCTTGTGCTTGTTTAGCCTCAAAATCTTGTTTAATAAAATCTAAACGTTGGTCAGTAAAGCGTTTATCAACCTTATTGTAATTATCTAATACTTCTTGGTTCTTTGATCCTTTTATTACAGGTTTAAATCCAAATTCTTCAACGTTATCGTTAATTGTAATTTCTCCTTTTTCTCCAAAAAATAATAAACGTTTATCATTTGTGTTTCCATTAAAAGTAAGGTAATACATTACAGGAGACTCTACATTATCTGTTAAAATAAATGCATCATTACCTAATAAGGCAACAGAATCAACAGTGATTAATACTGTATCCTTCATTTTTTGAAGATATAAAGTTCCTTTTTTAAGACCTTTAATTTGCCCTTTAACAATCATGTTTCCTTGTTTTTTAGAAGAACATGCTATAGCAATAAATGTAAATACTAAAACGATTAAAAGTTTTTTCATTGAATTAAAAATTTTGAGTTGCAAATATGAGGAAATCTACTAAGCTTTCGAGGCTATTTCCATTAAAATTGTACATAACATGGCTCCGTAGGTTCCAACTACATACCCAAAAACAGCAAGTAAAACTCCAACTGTTGCTAATGATGGATGAAAAGCAGCAGCAACTACAGGAGCGCTGGCTGCAGCACCAACGTTGGCTTGACTTCCTACAGCTAAAAAGAAATAAGGCGCTTTTATTAATTTAGCTACTAATATCAATAAACCTGCATGGATAGACATCCAAACGACACCTACCACAAGTAATCCTGGATTATCTAAAATACTGGTTAAATCCATTTTCATACCAATAGTAGCAACTAAAATATAAATAAAAATGCTTCCTATTTTACTAGCACCAGCTCCTTCATAATTTTTAGCTTTGGTAAAAGATAAAAGAATACCAATGATAGTAGCAATTGTAACCATCCAAAAGAATTTAGAAGAAAAAGAGGATAAAGAGGAAGTTTTATCAGCTACTGATTCAAAATTATTGACTAAATAACTAGATATATTATCTGCACCAAAATGAGCAAGACCAACTGCACCAAATGCTAAAGCTAAAATAATAACTAAATCAGCTAAAGAAGGAACTCTAGTTATATTTGAAGTAAAAGATGATACTTTATCTTTTAACTCTTCAATAGCTGTGGTATCTGCTTTTAACCATTTATTTATTTTATTGTTTTTACCAATTCCAATTAATAAAATAGCCATCCAAATATTTCCAACAACAATATCAACCAATACCATTTTTCCATAACTAGCTTGATTATATTGGTATATTTCTAACATAGCAGCTTGGTTTGCTCCACCACCAATCCAACTACCAGCAAGTGTAGAAAGGCCTCTCCAAACAGCATCAAAGCCAACACCTCCAACAGTTTCTGGAGAAACAATGGAAACTAATAAAATAGCTATAGGCCCACCGATTATAATTCCAATGGTTCCTGTAAAAAACATAATTAAAGCTTTAGGACCTAAGTTAAAAATAGCTTTTAAATCGATACTTAAAGTCATTAAAACTAATGAAGCTGGAAGTAAATACCTACTAGCAATAAAATAAGTTTGCGTTTTTTCTGCTGAAATCCACCCCATAGAATTAAAAATAGAAGGGATTAAATAACACATTAAAACGCCTGGTACTATTTTATAAAATTTAGACCAAAATCCTGATTTTTTAGATTCTGTATAAAAGACAAACCCTAATGAAACCATTAAAATTCCGAATACAATTGCATCATTAGTAAAAAGAGGTGCTTCCATAAATAGTAATTAGTTTGGGCTAAGGTATATAAAATATGTTTATTTCTTTTTTTGGTGATTTGTGTTAATGATAATACCTAATTGAATTCTATCAAGATGTGTATCATTAACCATAATATTCATATATCCAGCTTTCAATTTAATAGAACTTGATAGTTTATAAGAAAAACCAGTTCCTAGCCAGTTTTGATTATATGCTTGCCCATCAAAATCAAAGAAAATTTCATTAAATAAATATGTTGACCATTTTTTAGATATAGGGTAGTCTAAACCTAATTGATAACGTACAAAATGTCCTGTAATTGAATTGAAAAAGCGTTGCTCAAACCTCAATCGGTGAGCAAAACCTAGTTTAGAAACTTTATGTTTTACATTAAAGTCCTCATAAATTCTGTGTTCATTAAAAGAGCCACCATCAATACCAAATGTGTTATCTGTATTTAAATAAGAATGACCAAGTGTTGCGCTTAAGTTTTTGTTGATTTTATAATTAACCCCAAAACGACTAATAAACTGTTGCATATCATCTCCAATTTCAAAGAAACGAAAATGAGCCATTGTTTTTAAACTGAATTTTTCAGATAATTTATGAGATCCATTATACATGTACCATGCACCTAGTTCTTTTGCAGGATTTTTTTGAGCTACTATTTTTAATGAAACGATAGCTACTATAAGGGTTAAATAAATTTTCTTCATTATGTTGATTTTCCTTTTTTTATTAAATGTAAAAATAGTAATTTCATTAAATTCTAAAAAAAGAACCTGTTTAAAATACTTTTTAAACAGGTTCTTATTAAAAATTATTAATTTTAGTTATTTACTCTCATAAGTTTTGTTGCTAACACTCCTTATTACTTTATATTTTTATAAAGAAGAAATTTGGAAATAAGTATTTTTATGTTAAAACTTGATTTGGTAAGTCTAAAGGACAGAGCCTGATTGGGTAGTACTTATTAAGTTTATTATTTAGATGATTAGCATCAATGTATAGAAGCTACCATTAATTGGTAGCTTCTATTTAATTATAGGTAAAGTGTTACTTGATTATAAAATACATATAGTGTATTATACAAAAAGGCTATCTATTGAGTAGACAGTTTTTGTTTTTATACCATATGCCCAGAACAGGCAAGTATTGAACATCTACCAAATTTATTTAAGCAAAAGCCCCAGCCACAGCCTCCTTCTTTTCCATTGATTTTTTTAAGTTCTTCTTTTTTTAAAACTTTCCCTAAGTTTAAAATTGATTTTTTCATAATAAATAATTAAAAATTTAATAAGCCCTGAACGTTTAAAGACACTCAAGGTTTGTGTCTAATTTTCGCGAAAAATATATTTATGTAATACTAAAAAGTATATTTTTTTGCTAGAGCTTATATGTTAAGGGAGTTTGAAATAGTAGTTATTTCAACATAATTAAAAGGGTATTAAGAGTTGTAGTAAAAGTAAATAATAGCTTTCATTAAAAAATCACCCGAAAAGGGTGATTTTTTAATGAATATAGTAAGTTTATTAAGTTGTTAATTTGTTTTAAATATACGTACTTCTTTAAAAGGTGTAATTGTAATTTTTTCAACTTTTTGTTTATAATCAGACCACTCTTTATTAAAGAATGCATTAGTTTTATCAATTGCTTCCTTTAAAGTATTTTCAAATTGTGCTACTAATCTTTCTTCAGTTTTGGTTTGATTTTTAAATTTACTACCAACATAACTATAAGCTGTCCATAAACGAGTACTTACATTTGGAACCGGGCTTCTAACTATACCTTGACGTTTATCTTTTTTTCCTAAATAAAGGTCTATCAATTTAGTTATTTCTTTAGAAATTTTTTCTGAAGATTTTATCTCAGATTTATATTTTTCTTTATCTTCTTTTTTTAATTTTTTACTGTAGTTGTCGGCAATTTGCTTACTCTCTACTAATTGTTTTACTACTTTTCCTATAACTTTTTCTTTATTAGATAGCTTTTTTAAGCTTCCATATAATTGATCAAGATTTTGTTCTGTTAATTCTAACCTAGGATCAAATTCAATAGAGATGTTTTGTTCAGAAACAACATTTCCATAGGTCGCTTTAATTTTATAAATACCAGGTCTAGCTCCAATTCCACTAGGTTCAGATTTTTGTTTACGAATCTTTCTTGAAGCTCTTAGTACACCTTTTTCATCCATCCCCCAACGTAATGTGTGAATTCCATTTTTTTTAGGTGCTTTTCTTTTTAGAGTTCTAATTAATTCGTTTTTATTATTATAAAATTCAAACTTTATTGAATCCCATTTTATTTTATTTTTCTCTTTTTTAACAGTTTTAGTATTTGATTTTCCCTTTTTGTTTTTAGAATCTTTTTTAGGTTTGTTTAAATAATATTTTATTAGAGCTCCACTAGACCTGTTTTTTCCATTAAACATGGCGTCAGCTCCAAAACGAGAGCCAGTAGGTTGTTGATAAGCAGCATGATATCCGGTAGGGGGAGAGAATAGTTCAAATTTATTTACCAAAATATTTTTGTTAGCTGCTATAGCTCTTAACGGACGAATATCGTCTAACACCCATGCAGCTCTACCAAAAGTACCAATAACTAAATCATGTTCTCTTGGATGAATAACTAAATCTTTTACAGGTACAGTAGGAAATCCGTTAGTCCATTTTATCCATTTTTTACCTGCGTTTATTGATATATATAATCCGTCATCTGTACCTAAGAACAATAAGTTAGGGTTTATAATATCTTCAATAATACATAAAGCATAGCTTTGAACATCATTTTCATTTACTATACGTTCCCATGTTTTACCATAGTTTTTAGTACGATATGCATACGGTTTGTAATTAAATCTACGATAATCATTAGCAACTAATAAAGCTTCTCCTTTATTTTTGTTTGAGGCTTTAATTTGTGTTACCCAGCTATTTGCTGGTAACCCTTTTATATTTGTTGAAACATTAGTCCAGTTTTGACCTCCATTACGAGTAATTTGTACTTGTCCATCATCAGTAGCTGCCCATAGCATATCCTTTTCTAAAGGAGATGGTTCTACCACTAAAATAGTACAATGGTTTTCAGCACCAGTTGCATCCATTGTTAATCCCCCACTTTCAGATTGTTTTAATTTGCTTTTGTCATTAGTAGTTAAATCTGGAGAAATAATTTCCCAAGTAAGTCCTTTATCGGTTGATTTGTGTACAAATTGACTTCCAAAGTATAGTGTAGAATTATTAAAAGGATCAATATTAATGGCAGAATTCCAGTTAAATCGAAGATGCATTTTTGAATCAGGATGTGTAGGGCGAACAGGAAAGTTATTTCCTGTTTTAGAATCATAACGAACAACATATCCTTGTTGACTCATAGACCATCCATAACGAGCATCATCTTTATCGGGTACTACATCAAATCCATCTCCAAAACTAATTTCTTGCCAATAAGAGTTTCTAATTCCTTGCGATTTCCATACATAAGCAGGTCCTTTCCAAGATCCGTTATCTTGCATTCCACCATATATATTGTATGGATATTCATTATCTACATTGATATGATAAAACTGTGCAATAGGTAAATTACCAACAAAACGCCATGATTTACCTCTATCATGTGTAATATTTAAACCTCCATCATTTCCATCAATCATAAAAGATGCGTCTTCTGGATGTATCCACCAAGCATGATGATCTGGGTGAACTCCATTAGATACTCCATAGGCAGGCATTAATTGTTTGAAGTTTTTACCTCCGTCTTCAGAAACATTGATGTATGTAAAAACAGTATATAGTCTGTTTTCATTTTGAGGATCAACATAAATTTCTGAATAATAGAAAGGGCGATTTCCAATACCACGTTTGTCGTTAATTTTTTTCCACTTAAAACCACCATCTATACTTTTGTAAAGTGCATTTTTCTTAGCTTCAACGAGTGCGTAAATTACATCAGGGTTAGAGCGAGATATTGCAACTCCAATTCTTCCTAAATCTCCTTTCGGAAAACCTTCTTTCTCAGTGATTTTTTTCCAATTTTCACCACCATCATGAGTAATATAAATGGCACTTCCTTTTCCTCCAGATTTAAAAAACCAAGGATCACGTTTATGTTCCCACATAGAAGCGATTAATTTATTAGGATTTGAGGGGTCCATTACTAAATCTGCCGCTCCAGTTTTATTATTATTGAATAAAATTTGTTTCCAAGTTTTACCACCATCGATTGTTTTATAAACACCTCGTTCTTTATGTTCTCCCCAAGGTGATCCAATAGCTCCAACATAAACAATATTTGGGTTTGTTGGATCAATAATGATTCTATGTATATGACGTGTTTTTTCTAGTCCCATGGATTTCCATGTTTTACCAGCATCTAATGATTTAAAAATTCCATATCCACCATTTAAACTATTTCTAGGGTTTCCTTCTCCAGTACCAGCCCAAATAACACTAGGATTTGATTGTTGAATAGCTAATGCTCCTATTGAAGCAGTTACTTGTTTTTCAAAAATAGGCTTCCATTTAATTCCTCCTGAGGTAGATTTCCAAACACCACCAGAAGCAGTACCGACATACATGATATCAGTGTTTTTTTGAACAACATCGATAGCTGTTACACGTCCACTCATACCACCTGGGCCAATATTTCTTGGTTTCATGTTTTTTACCAAGTCCATAGAAAATTCTTGTGCAAATAGCATAGAACTAATGGATATAAATAGTATTGAAAGTATTTTTTTCATTAGATAAGTTTAATTAGTATGTTGAGAGGTAAAGATATTAATTAAACTTCTTAAAAAAATGTTAAGCTCTTTTGGAAACGGTTTATTAAAAGCTGGATATTAGCTTAGTTAGGTTAGTTTTTCTTTTAAAAAGGACGTTTAAAAGTCATATATAAAATTGTATGATAATAAGAGGTGTTCCTATACAATAATTATGGCAATACAAAGAAGAGTATATTTACTCTTCTTTTTTCTTTGGTTCCCGTTTCGCTTCTTTTAAAACTTGCATAAGCATCCATTCAATCTGCCCGTTGGTAGATCGAAATTCATCAGCAGCCCATTTTTCAACTGCCTTTAGCATATCTTCATTTATGCGTAATGCAAATGCTTTCTTTTTTGCCATACTATTTCTTTATAAAATTTAAAATAGAGACTATTAACTCGTCGGAAATCATATATTCAGAAGTATAATACGATTTTAAGTTATCAGAATCTTTTTCTAGTTCTATTAAAACATGATTCATTTTATCAATAATATCTATAGTTGTTTTTGAATTGGCTTTATGCAAAAGTTCAGCCTCTTCAATTTGCACTTGTAAATCTTTGTTTCCATTAATGATTAAAGTGGGAATCGTTAATTTTTTAATTTCTTCTACTGGATTGTATGTAGTCCAACTTGAAATAAAAGGTAAATTTTGTTTTGCAAAAATAGAAATTAATAAAGGATTTACTTGTTTAATGTCTCCTGTATTCAATAATTCTTCAAAATGATTTTTTGTGATTTTTCCTAATTGTTTGTTTTGTTTATTTACTTGTTTAATAATAGTTTTATCAATTGTATGTGCACTTCCTGCTATTGAAATATATTTGTCTATGTTTTTTGAGGCCAACATTCCAATCAGTGAGCCTTGGCTATGTCCAATTAGAATAATTTCTGAAAATCTTTGGTCATTTTTAAAATGATCAATTACTTTTTTAGTATCTGTTACTAAATCTTCAAAAACTACTTTCTTTAAAAACTTGTAGTTTTTTGGGGTAGCGGTTCTTTTGTCATAACTAAAGAAGGCAATGTCATTTACGTTAATTGCTTTTCTAAACTTTTGAATATAATTAGCTTTTATAATCTTTCCTTGATTTCCATTTCTGTCTATATTTCCTGAGCCATGAACCCATATGATTAAAGGTGTTTTTTTTGATGTATAGGTTAAAGTACCAGGTAGTTCAATAGAATCATTTTTTATGATGATATTTTCTGATTTTACTTGAGCAAAAGA
The DNA here is from genome assembly GCF_003318185.1 of Tenacibaculum sp. E3R01. NCBI lineage: Bacteria > Pseudomonadati > Bacteroidota > Flavobacteriia > Flavobacteriales > Flavobacteriaceae > Tenacibaculum > Tenacibaculum sp. E3R01. Next base: position 64,083 of record NZ_QOCC01000020.1, read on the forward strand.
AAATACAATAGTAATTAAGTAAAATGTAATGTAAAAGATAAAGCGTATCATAATATTTTTATTTTGTTTTCATAGGTGTGTAAAACAAGTTCTACATCATCTTTTTTTTGAGTTCCTATTAATAACTTTTCACCGTTTACTAATTCTAATTGGATGCCTATATTTCCTTTAATATTAACTGCTATTCCTTTTTTAGAAAGAGTGTATCTAATTCCCCAACCACCATATTCAGCTATTGGATTGTATTGCCTAACATATATGTTTTTAATTTCTTTCCATTTTTTTGTTTTTAATTTAGAATGAAAAGGAAATAGTTGATAATGGATGCCATGCTCATCTATTTTAGTTTTTAGTACGCAACTATAAATTAAAACATGAACTAATAGTATAGCGGTTAATGAAATTAAAGAGGAGCTATTTGCAGTTAAACTTTTATCTATAGCACTCATCCATCCTGTAACTATAGAGTATATAGGGATAATTGATCCTAAAACTAAAAGGATATGGAGCCATGTTTGAGTAAATCGTTGCTCTTCTTTAAAGACTTTCATTTTACCTGTTTTTATCTCGTTCTAAAATAATTCTTACTGAGTTTTCAGCAATATGCTTTAAAACCCATCCTTCTCTGGCATATTGATTTAAAGTGTCCTCTAGTTTTTGATTATTACCAGAAAAACCCATTTTCCAATTAACTACTTTATATTCTTTCATTTTTATCTGTTTTTATCTTTTTCTAATAGAGCTTCTATATTACCACCGTTATTTAACGGATACACGTTAATAACTCTCCACCCTTGTTTTGCATAATTGTTAATTTCTTCTTCAAATTTTTGTCGTCCATTACTCCAACTAAACTTTCTATTTATAATTTTATATTCTTTCATTTTTACCTGTTTTACACTTTTTTTTATTAGCTAAAGATAAAGCAACACCAATTGTTGTACCCATACCAGCCCCTAATGAGATACCAATTGCTAAATAAAGGATCTGTTTTTTATTCATAGGTTAAAATTTGTTTTTAGAATTTCCATTCTTTTTTTTAATTTTCTGTTGGTTAAATAGTAAACCAAAAACGAGTCCAACTCCAGCCCCAATAGGCAATCCTAATCCGGTAGAAGAAAAAATAATACCTATTCCAGCACCGAAAATCATTCCCATAAAAGCATTCTTGTTCTTCATTTTTTAATGATTTAGTGTACCAGTATTCAAAACAGGAGAGGCTTCTTTATCACCACACAAAATAACCATTAAGTTACTTACCATTGCAGCTTTACGCTCTTCGTCTAATTCAACAATTTGCTTTTTGTTTAACTCCTCTAAAGCCATTTCTACCATGCTTACAGCTCCTTCAACAATTTTATGCCTTGCTGCAACAATTGCAGTTGCTTGTTGGCGTTTTAACATTGCACTTGCAATTTCTTGTGCATAAGCTAAATAACCAATTCTAGCTTCAAGTACTTCAATTCCTGCAATAGATAAACGTTCGTCTATTTCTTTTTCTAAAGCATCACTTACTTCATTTACACTTGAACGTAATGTAATATCTTCATCATGACCTTCATCTGCAAAGTTATCGTAAGGATACATGCTTGCTAGCTTTCTTACAGCGGCATCTGTTTGTACACGAACAAAATTCTCATAGTTGTCTACATCAAAAGCAGCTTTATAAGTTTCAGTAACTCTCCAAACTAAAATAGTACTAATCATTACAGGATTTCCTAACTTGTCGTTAACTTTTAAACGCTCACTATCAAAATTACTAGCTCTTAAAGAAATTGCTTTCTTCTTATAAAGCGGGTTTGCCCAATACAATCCATTTTGCTTAACTGTACCTACATATTTTCCAAAAAGCAAAATTACTTTTGATGAATTAGGGTTTACTAAAATAAAACCGAATGATAAAATAAAACCTACTAGTGTTGAAATTAAATAAATAGGGGTTTCATTTTTGATTGACATAATTATTCCACCAATAAAAAGTGTTAGTACAATAAAAAATAATAGATAGCCATTTGCTGGTTTAATGATTTTTTCTGAGTTCATATTGTTGTTTGATTTAATTTGATATCATTTTGATATCGTAAAGATATGAAATATTTTTTTATAAATCCAAAAAACTATGCGTACTATTTTTTAACTTCGCAAAAAAAGTATTTAAAATGACTAAACGTTTCTTATTACTAGTATTCAGTTTTTTAATGTCTTTTACGGGGTTTTCGAATGATGATATTTGGGGGCCAACCGGACATAGAGCTACTGGAAAAATTGCTGAAAATCATTTAACAAATAGAGCAAAAAGAAAGATAGATAAATTATTAGAGGGGGAAAGCTTAGCCTTTGTATCAACTTATGCTGATGAAATAAAATCTGATAGAAATTATAGAGAATTTTATTCTTGGCATTATGTGAATATGCCTTTAGATGGAAAATATGAAACTTCTGAAAAAAACCCGAAAGGAGATTTAATTACTGGGATTAATCGTTGTGTGAAGGTTTTAAAAGATAAAAATAGTACAGTAAAAGATAAGCGTTTTCATTTAAAAATGTTAGTGCACTTGATGGGAGATTTACATCAGCCTATGCATATAGGTCAAAAAGAAGATAAGGGAGGAAATACTATTCAGGTTCAATGGCATGGGAGAGGATCAAACTTACATAGGGTTTGGGATGAAAGTATACTTAGCAAATGGAATATGAGCTATGTTGAATTAGCTGATAATGCAAAAAGATTGTCTAAACAACAAGTTAAGGTAATTCAAAAAGGAAATGTAGTTGATTGGATGTATGATACTCATAAGTTAACAAAAGAAGTGTATGCCTCTGCTAAAGTAGGAGAGAATTTGCGTTATAGATACTCGTATGTTTATTTTCCTATTGTAAGAGAACAATTACAAAAAGGAGGTTTGCGTTTGGCAAAACTTTTAAACGATATTTTTTGTTAATAAACGTAAGTTTTTTAACAAAAAAAGAAATTTATAAAATGACAATCTGATATTTTCAGGTTGTCATTTTTGTTATAGAAGAGTTTTTTTTAGTGTTAATTGGTTGTTTTTTATCTGTTTAGGTTTGTTTGTGAGGTTTTAATGGTATCTTTAAAAGAAAATACAGCTACAAATTAACCAAACAAACTATATTATGTCAAATTCGCAAAGCATTCTTTTGAATGGAAATTCTATTTATTTTTTTGATAATTATTTAAATTCAGGGAGCTATATGTTTTTAATTAATGCTCCGTTTAATACACAAATGTTGGTTTCTCCTGTAAACCCTATACCAGGACTTAAATTTATAGATAAAGATCCGACTCCTAATATTTTTAATGCTAATTTAATTGTTCCACAAGACGGGCAATATGGTTTTAAAGTTACATTAGATAGGTCTATTACTCAGGGTAGTTTAGAGGTAAAGATTATAAAGCAAGAAGGTAGTAGTTCTATAGGGGGAGCAAAAGTTAAATTGTGGAATCGAGTAGATATAAGAGATTGTATAACTTCTTATTTTAGAAGTAGGAATCTTAATGAATGGGGTGGCCCAAATACACCAGGTTCAACCCAAAGTACTCCAGGAGCATATATGTCTGGGAATTTTGAAAATAGGTTTGAATACTTGTTGAGTAGTTTAACAATTAGAAAGGCTGTATTAGCGAAATTACCACAATACAAAGATGAAATGAGTCAGGAGTATGGCGCTATTTATTATTAGGCTTGATTTTTCTGAGCTTTTCTCTTGTTAAGTTTAAGTTAATTAATAGCTATTATAATAGTAATTAATTAAATTAGAGCCTTATATAAATTTTGATTGATGAATAGAGTTTGTTTGTTGTTACTTATGGTATTAGCAGGAGTTTCGTGCAAAAAAAGTAATGAAGATAAAAAAGAAAAAGAAGTTATAATCAAGGTTTCAACACTAAATTATGACCAGCTGACACCTTTATTACATAAAAATGATGGAAAAATTTATGTAATAAATTTTTGGGCTACTTGGTGTGTACCTTGTGTAAAAGAATTACCAGCTTTTGAAAAATTAAGTGCTAATTATAAAGATAAAAATGTAGAAGTTGTTTTGGTAAGTTTAGATTTTTCAAAACAAATAGAAAGTAATTTAATTCCATTTATAAAAGAGAAAAAGTTAAAATCTAAAGTAGTTCATTTTGAAGATAGTAATGAACAATTTTGGATTAAAGATATTGCTGAAAACTGGACAGGTTCTATACCAGCTACTTTAATTTATAATGGAAAGAAAAGGAAGTTCTATGAAAAGTCATTTGACTATGAAGAGTTACAAAGTGAATTACAAACTTTTTTAAACTAATATAATTATGAAAACTTTTAAAACAATACTAGTGTTAACTGTTGCTGCTGTAGTTTCTGCATTTACAATTAATGATAACGGAGGTTATAAAGTAGGAGATGTAGCTTCTGATTTTAAATTGAAAAATATCGATGACACCATGGTTTCTTTAGCGAACTATAAAAAGGCTAAAGGTTTTATTGTTGTTTTTACGTGTAACAAATGTCCATATTCTGTAGCAAATGAAGACCGTCTTATAGCTTTAGATAAAAAATATAAAGAGAAAGGATATCCAGTAATCGCAATAAATCCAAATGATCCAGCTGTTTCTTCAGGAGATGATTTTGAATCTATGAAAGTTAGAGCTAAAGAAAAAGGGTTTACGTTTCCGTATTTATTTGATGAAGGCCAAAAAGTATATCCAATGTATGGAGCAACTAAAACACCTCATGTTTATATTTTAAGTAAAAACAAAAGCAAACTAATTGTTGAGTATATTGGAGCTATTGATGATAGTTCTCGTAGCGAAAGTAATGTTTCTGAACGTTTTGTAGAGAATGCAGTTGATGCTTTATTAAAAGGTAATAAACCTACCAAAACGGATACACGTGCAATAGGGTGTTCTATTAAATATAAGAGAAGTTAATATCTTATTTATAGCATAAAAATATAAAACCCTGAACTTAAAAGTTCGGGGTTTTATGTTGGTTTAATTTGCTTTTTTTATGATGTTCCTTAACCAGTTATTAGGAATCATATCAATAGTTAAATTTACACGTTCCGTTTTTCCGTAGTTGGTTATTTTATGAGGATCATTTAGTTTTAAATACCAACATTCACCCGGTTGCATTGCTACAGGAGTATTATTTAAATAAAAGGTAACATCATCATTACCAAAAATAGGTATGGTAAGGCGTACTACAGATTTTTCTATTTCAAGAGCTAATGTTGGATCGTTATGTTCTTTAACTACAGCACCAGGAGCTAAGCGAAGTAACCTAACGAGTGTTACTTTTGTGTGTTCCTTAAAAGTATTTACAATACTAGTTAAATAAGGAGATTCTTTAAGCTCAGTAGTGTCGAGCCAATCTGTCCAAGAACCATCAGCGTAATCATCGGCTGGAGGGGGGAATGGTAATGATTTGTCTACAATATGCGCTGGGGCTCTTAAAGGAATTGTATCATAATATTCATACTTAATTAAATGCTGCTGTTTTAAATCTTCAAATTCTTTCAGCATTTTGCTTACATCAAACTGAAAAGGGAGCAATACACGATCATTATGTGTTTTTGATATAGAAGGTTCAATTGCGTTTTCCATAAAGTTTTTAGATTAAGTTATATTAGTCTAGCTATAGCTAAGATAATTGAAATTAATTAAAAATCAATAGGAGCTTATTTGTTTAGGAAATCTTGATAAGCTTCTTGAGTTATGGCTTTACCCAAAGAGTCTAATGTTTTATAATTCCCTTCTTGTATTACAGGTTTATTACTTACATAATCATAAACAAAACTTCCATTTTTCCCTACTGTACCAAAACCTTTATTAAAAATATAATGAATGTATTGTTCCTCAGAATTATTAAAAAGATGCTTGCTGAATTTAAACTGGCTAGCATTCCCTTTTAATAAATGAGTTAACGTGTATGAGAAATCAATTTGTGAACCGAAATTATCAACAGTAATTCCTTTTTTAGCAAGTGCACCACCTAACCAAACCATTGGAATTTGGAATTTTTTAGGAGAGTTAAAATATCCTTTATGTTTAGGTAGTGGATGTCCGTGGTCAGACATAATAACAACTAATGTATTGTCCCACCAAGGTTGTTTTTTGGCATCAGAAATAAATTTTCCAATTGCTTTGTCAGTATATGCTTGTGCACTTTTATAAAGATTTTCTTCTGAATTTTTTCCAAATTTATAGGTGTCAGGAAATTCATAAGGTTCATGACTGGTTAATGTTAAAGCTACTTTGAAAAAAGGTTTTTCTAGTTGAGGTTTAGATAAATCTTTCATAACGCGATCTAAGAAAATATGATCATGTGCTCCCCATTTTGAATTCCAATTTTCTTTATCAAAAGCACTACCATCAAGCATGAAATCAATATCCCCATTTCTTAAATAGGTATTCATATTACCAAAATTAGTATCACCACCATAGTAAAAAGCTGTATTGTAACCTAAGTTTTTCATTTCCTTAGTTAACATTGGAAGTTTTCTTGTTTTGTGTGGCATTTTAATAATACTTAAAGTTGGTTGAGGATAATAACCGCTTAAAACAGCAACTAAACCTTTATCTGTTCTATCTCCATTTCCATAAAAATTAGTAAATAAAATCCCTTCTTTTGCTAATTGATTTAGGTTTTCTGTAACATTAGGTTCTCCTCCTAATGCACCTACAGCTTTAGCAGATAAACTTTCCCAAATAATTAAAATAACATTTGGTTTCGATGTTTTTAATATCGTATCATTACTAGTTAATAGTTGATTCCTTGTTTTATCAATTATTTCTGTAGCATTATTAGGACTGAAATTTTGATATGGATTTGTGTCTTCTGTTTTGTGAGTTAATGTGTTAGAGAAATTCCATATAAAATTTACTGCTGCGTGATTAGCAAACATATGTTTAGAAAAATAAACATTACTTTGGTTTATAGGTATAGTTTGAACACCGCCTCTGATTGGTAGTATAAGAGCAGCAAATAAAACTAAAAAAATAGGAGCTTCCCATATTTTTCCTTTTTCTAAATTATTAAAAAGAATCGTTAGTTTTTTATTGAAAAGATAAGTTGTGAAACCAGAAATAACAAGCCAACTAATAATTCCACCAATTAACATGGTTACAGTTACTGAAGCAAGCATTATTTTTGGAGTATTGATGTAAGTTAGTAAAGTAGAATCAATACGAACTCCCCACGATTTATACAAAACTATATCAATTAACATAAATAAGTTAATTATAAATAGAACAGGGTAGGTATAGCTTTTAATTAATAAAGCAACTATTTTTTTAGGAATCCAAATTGAGAATAAAAAAATCAAAAAAGGAATTAAAGATAGATAACCTGAAAAAGAAGCATCTAATTTTAATCCATGTAAAAATGTTTTTAAGATGGTAATAAAATCAAGATCAAAAGTTTTATCGTAATAAAAAGCTAAAAATAAAAAACGAGAAAAAGAAAAATAGAGCAGCCATAATACAAAATAATTAAAGCTAAGTGAAAGTCTGTTTTTTAGTGATTTCATAGTTTATTCAGTAACTTTTAGTCTAGCTTTCGCTGTAACAAAAACATCAGCGTAGTTTTTGTTTAGATATTTTAAATAACCAGTAATAGCAATCATTGCAGCATTATCAGTTGTGTATTCAAAATTAGGAATATAAGTAGTCCAGCCCCAATGCTTCTCTGCTAACTGTAGGCGTTTTCTAATTTCAGAATTTGCGGAAACTCCTCCAGCTATTGCTATATGCTTAATATTAGTATGTTTTACTGCATTTTTAAGCTTCTCCATTAAAATTTCAATAATTGTATATTGGATTGAAGCACAAATATCATGTAAATTTTCTTTAATAAAATTAGGATTTTCTTTTACATTTCGTTGAATGAAATATAAAATCCCAGTTTTTAAACCACTAAAACTAAAATCTAACTCACCTACTTTAGGTTTTGTAAATTTAAACACTTTTGGGTCTCCAAGTTGAGCATATTTATCAATTAATGGACCACCTGGATAAGGGAGTCCTAATATTTTTGCCGATTTATCAAAGGCTTCTCCAACTGCATCATCTATAGTTTCACCAAGAATTTCCATTTCAAAATGATTAGTGATTTTAACAATTTGAGTATGGCCTCCACTAATGGTTAAACAAACAAAAGGAAATGGCGGTATTTTACAACCTTCTTCTTCTATAAAGTGAGCTAAAATATGTGCCTGCATATGATTAACATCTATCAAAGGAATGTTTAAACCTAAAGCTAATGATTTTGCAAAAGAAGTACCTACAAGTAAAGACCCCATTAATCCAGGACCTCTTGTAAAAGCAATTGAATTTAAGTCTTCTTTAGTAATACCAGCTTGTTCTATAGCTTGCTGTACAACTGGAACAATGTTTTGTTGGTGAGCTCTTGAAGCTAATTCAGGAACAACACCGCCGTATTTGGCATGTATTTCTTGGTTGGCAACTACATTGCTTAAAACTTTACCATTACAAATAACAGCAGCACTTGTGTCGTCACAAGAGCTTTCAATACCTAAAATATAAATGTTTTTAGTGCTCAAATTAAAAAGAATTAAAGAGCAAAAATATTCATAATGCGTTAGAAATTCGTTAAAATCGAATTTTCTTTGCAATAAGGCAAGATTTTTGGGGTTTGCTAGTTACTTTTGTTAAATTGTTTTCACTAAAAATTTTATTATAAAAAAAGTAAGAAAAATAATATTTAGAACAGTAAAGTACGTTGTGCTTTTTTTGTTGTTGCTTATGTTTTTCTTGTCGATACCAGCGGTGCAAAGTAAACTAGGAAGCTATGCTACAAAAAGTATAAATGAAAGTTATGGTACCAATATAGTAGTAAAAAAAATAGATTTATCTTGGTTAGGTAGTGTACAATTAAAAGGAATTGAAATTAGAGATCATCATCAAGATACTCTTATTTTTGTTAAAAACTTAAGTACATCTATACAAAACGCTAAAAAGGTTTTAGATAATAAAGTAGATTTAGGGGCAGCTTCTCTTAGTGGAATTCATTTTTACATGAAAACTTATAAAGATGAGAATAATGATAATATGTCCATTTTTATTGACAGTTTTGAAGATGGCAAACCTAAAGATAGTTTATCAACACCATTTATTTTAAGAAGTAATAATATTCAATTAAAAGACTTAACATTTAAGTTGTTTGATTATAATAAAAAAGATGCTCTACAATTTGCAGCATTTAATGGAGGAGGTAATTTACAAGACTTCTCTGTAGTTGGTCCAGATGTTTCTATGGATATCAAAAAAATGTACCTTACTGATAATAGAGGTGTAAACATAACTAACTTAACTACTGATTTTAAGTATACGAAAACACATATGTTGTTTGATGATACGGTTATAGAAACAGATAATGAGTCTGTATTAAAAGCTAACATAAAATTCACATATAATAGAAAGGATTTAGTTGATTTCTCTGATAAAGTCCAGATTAAAGCTGTTTTTGATAAAAGTGCACTTGCTGCTAAAGATTTAAATAAATTATATAAAGAGCTAAGAGGTAGTGATGTAATGTATTTTACAGGTACTATTGATGGAGTTTTAAATAATTTTAGTGCAAGTAATGTAAAGTTAAGATCTAAACGAGGAATGAGAATTATTGGAGATCTTGGTTTTGTGAATGCATTAAATACAGATAGAGGTTTTATTTTTGATGGGGATCTAGAAAATGTTACAGCCAATTATTTTCAATTAAAAAGTGTACTTCCTAATTTATTAGGAAAAACATTACCAACCGAGTTTCAACGATTAGGAAACTTTACAATGTCTGGATTAGTTAAAGTTACCCCTGAGCAAATGGAAGCTACGTTGTCAGTAGATTCTGAGATAGGGTCAACTATTTCTGACTTACAACTTACCAATATAGATAACATTGACGAAGCTGCTTATGTAGGTGAGGTAGAATTCATAGATTTTGATTTAGGTGTTTTTGCTAATGACCCATTATTGGGTAAAATATCATTAAAAGCAGATGTGAATGGAAGTGGTTTCAACGTAGATAATATTAATACAACCATTATAGGAAATATTAGCACTCTTGATTTTAATAAATACCAGTATAAAAACTTAAGTGTAAACGGTCAATTTCAAAATAAGAAATTTGATGGGTTTTTAAGCTCTGAAGATGATAACTTTAAAATGAAATTTGAAGGGTTAGCTGACTTCTCTTCAGCAATCAATAAGTTTGATTTTGAGGCTGATATTGATAAAATTGATCTTAAAAAAACAAATTTATTTACTAGAGATAACATAGCAGAATTAAAAGGAAAAGTGAAACTTAATGTTTCAGGAAATACTTTTGATGATATTGTAGGAAAAGCAACATTTAAAAACTTTGTTTATAAAAATCAGAAACAGTCGTATACCTTTAAAAAGTTTGATATAAGTTCTGCTGTAAAAGACAGTATTAAAACAATAGAAGTAAATTCAGAAGATATTGTAAAAGGTAAATTAAAAGGTAAATTTTTATTTAATGAGTTGTCTTTAGTTACACAAAACGCATTGGGAAGCGTGTACACAAATTATGAGCCTTTTAAAGTCACCCCAAATCAATTTTTAGATTTCGATTTTACCATTTATAATCAAATAATTGATGTCTTTTTACCTGAAATATCAATAGGTAAAAATACACGCTTGAAAGGAAAAATAAAATCAAATGAAAACTCGTTAAAGCTTACTTTTTCATCTCCAGAAATTAATGCCTATGGAAATTTAATAGATAATGTTTTATTACGATTAAATAATAAAAATCCACTTTATAATACTCACTTAACTGCAGGTAAAATAGATTCTAAATATTATGATATTGAAAAATTGAATTTAATTAATAGAACGCAAAATGATACACTATTTTTTAAATCAGAATTTAAAGGAGGGAAAAATTATGAAGAAGATTTCAATTTAGATTTTTATTATACAATTGATAAAGATCAAAAGTGGGTTGTTGGTGTACAAAAATCAATGTTAAACTATAAAGGCTTTGATTGGGTAATAAATCCAAAAAGTAATAAAGAAAATAAGGTAACCTTTAATTTAAAAGAGAACGATTTTATAATCAGCCCTTTTGTTTTTCAATCTAATGATCAAAAAATAGCATTGAAAGGAGCTATAAAGGGATCTAATTATAAAGATTTACAAGCGAATTTCACAAAAGTAAAGTTAGAAAGTTTTTTACCTTCTATTGATAGTTTAAAGTTAAATGGAGAGGTTAATGGACTTGTAGATTTTAAACAGAACGAAGATAAGTTAAGTCCTAAAGCAAATTTATTAATTAAAGATTTTAAAATTAATGATTTTGAACAAGGAGATCTAACATTGGATATTACTGGGGATAATTCGTATGAAAAGTACAAGGTAAATATGTTACTTTCTACCGATAAGGCTAAGAGTATTTCAGCAACGGGAGGATTAGATTTTAGTAAAAAACGACCAACTGTAGATTTAAATATAGCTTTAGAAGAGTATAAAATAGCTGCATTTAGTCCGTTAGGAGGTGAGGTGCTTTCAAAATTAAGAGGAGAGGTTACGGGGAATTTTACGGCTACTGGTTTTTTAAGAAATCCAGATTTTGATGGGTATTTAGATTTAAAAAATGCAGGATTGGCTTTTCCTTATTTGAACGTGGATTTTGATCTTAAAGGAAATACTAGAATTGATTTAGAGGGACAACAATTTAAATTAGATGATGTAATTTTAGAAGATATTAAGCATAAAACACAAGGTACTTTATCTGGGTATATTGCACATCAAAATTTTGATTTGTGGTTTATGAATCTAAATATTAACACTGATAATTTATTGATTTTAGATACAGAAGAAAGCGAGGAAGTACAATATTATGGAACTGGATTTTTAAAGGGAAGGGCTGAAATAAGAGGAGTTACAAGTAACTTAGATATTGATGTAAACGGAAGTACGCAACCAGGAACTAAGTTTGTTATTCCTTTGAGTGATATTAAAATGATAGATAATTATAAGTTAATTCATTTTGAAAAAAGAGGAGTTGTTAAAGATGAAAAGAGTAAGTTAATAGATGATATTAAAGGATTAGATTTAAAAATAAGGCTTGATGTAACAAAAGATGCAATAGCACAAGTGGTAATTGATAAGGTATCAGGTAGTGAGCTAAGGGGTAGCGGACAAGGTAATTTATTTATAGATATTGATACTCGTGGTAAGTTTAATATGTTTGGTGATTTTACAGTTGATAACGGATTGTATAATTTTAAATATGCTGGTATCAATAAGCCGTTTGTAGTGCAAAAAGGAGGTACTATATCTTGGAGTGGTAATCCATACGATGCTGAACTTGATATAACTGCTGTGTATAGAACAAAAGCGAATCCTGCACAAGTATTAGATAATGTAAATTCTACTCGAAAGATACCTATAGATTTATACACAAAAATTACAGGAGGTTTATTTAATTCAAAGCAAGAGTTTGATATTAAAATACCCAATGCTAATTCAACAGTGAGTTCTGAGTTAGAGTTTATTTTAAATGAAAATGATTTAAATACGAAGATGCAACACTTTTCATTTTTATTAGCTTTTGGAACATTTTATAATGATGAAGCTATAGGGAATAGTGCAACATCAGGTTTAACAGGAACTGCATCAGAAATAGCTTCAAGTATTTTGTCTAATATGCTAAATAGTAAAGACAATAAATTTCAGGTTGGGGTTGGGTACACCCAAGGAGATAGAAGTAATGTTGATAATTTAAATAGTGATGATCAAGTTGATGTATCAGTAAGTACTCAGTTGAGCAATAGGGTAATTGTAAATGGGAAAGTAGGTGTTCCTGTAGGAGCAAATACTCAAACAAGTGTTGTTGGAGAAGTAAAAGTAGAAGTATTACTTAATGAAGAAGGTAATTTTAGAGGAACTGTTTTTAATAGACAAAATGATGTGCAATATTCTACTGACGAAGAAGGGTATACTCAAGGGGTTGGATTATCTTACCAAGTTAATTTTAATAACTTGTCAGAGTTAGGAGAAAAGTTAGGGCTAAAAAAGAAGAAGAAAAAGAAAGAAGAGAAAAAAGATACCATTGCTAAAAAGAAGAAAAAATTAATACATTTTAAATCAACTAAAAAGAAAGATAAATAACTAACTAACTATACATGAGTAGAACAATAAAAGATTATTTAATCATTGGGTTAAAAGGAATGGGAATGGGAGCAGCAGATGTAGTTCCTGGAGTTTCTGGAGGAACTATAGCTTTTATTTCGGGTATTTATGAAGAGTTACTAAGTTCTATAAGTAATATAAATCTAAGTTTATTTCAAACACTAAAAAAAGAAGGGCTAAAAAAAGCTTGGAATCAGTTGAATGGTAGTTTTTTAGCTGCACTTTTTATTGGTATTCTTACTAGTATTGTTTCTTTAGCAAAAGCAATTAAATGGTTGTTGGAACACAAACCAATTTTGTTATGGTCTTTCTTTTTTGGCTTAGTGTTAGCAAGCATATTATACATAGCTAAACAAGTAGAGAAGTGGAATGTTGTAAGTATAATTATTGGCCTATTAATGATTGGATTTGGTTATTTTATTACTGTAGTTCCCTCTACTAGTGGCCAGGAAGCTAGTTATTTATTTTTAATATTCTCTGGTGCAATAGCCTCATGTGCAATGATACTTCCAGGGATATCAGGTTCTTATATATTATTATTAATAGGTGTTTACCCATTAGTAATGACAGCTTTAACGAACAAAGATTTGAAAATTATTTCAGCAATAATAATTGGAGTTATTGTAGGATTAACTACTTTCTCTAAACTATTAAAATGGTTATTTGCTAATTATAAAAACGAAATGTTGATAGCTTTAACTGGACTTATGTTGGGGTCATTGAATAAGGTATGGCCATGGAAAAGTATAATTTCAACATATACTGATAGGCATGGGGTGGTAAAGCCTCTTCTAGAGAAAAGTATTTTGCCACAAAATTTTAATGGTGAACCTCAATTAATCAATGCATTAATCTTAGCAATTGTTGGTTTTGGTTTAATCTTATTATTAGAAAAATTAGCCGTAAAAAAGTAGTAGAAAAACTGTACTTTAGTTTTTTCTAATTAAGCTACATGCAAAAAGAACGAACATTTATTCAAAAAGTCAATTTGTTTTTAAAAGGATTGGCAATGGGAGGAGCAAATAAGGTTCCTGGCGTTTCTGGTGGTATGGTTGCTTTTGTTATGGGTTTTTATGAAGAACTCATTTTTACGTTTCAGCGAATAAACGGAAAGGCAATTAAGCTATTATTAACAGGCCGTTTAAAAAGTTTTGCACGTTATACCAATTTACAATTCTTGGTATTAGTAATGCTAGGTAGTATGTTTAGCTATTTTAGTATTTCTTTACTACTAGATTATTTTTTGAAAAACTATGAGCAGTATGTTTGGGCTTGGTTTTTTGGAATGATTTTAGGATCAATTTATTACATCTCTAAAGATTTTGGTAAGTGGGAACTTAAAAACATTGTAGGTTTATTAATAGGTGCCTCAATAGGAATAGGTATAAGTTTTATGACGCCTGCAAAAGAAAATGATAACCTTTGGTTTGTTTTTTTATGTGGAATAATTGGTGTTTCTGGAATGACCTTACCTGGACTTTCAGGTTCTTTTATTTTAATATTACTAGGTAATTATGTATTGCTTTTAGTTGATAGTGTAAACGTGTTTGGAAATGTAGTTGCAAATTTATTTTCAGGAAATTTTGAGGTGCTTAAAGATGCTGTTAAAGTTAGATATCTTAAAATTATAGCCGTTTTTACAGCTGGTTCTGCTTTCGGGTTAGTTTCCATATCACATATATTAGGGTATGTATTAAAGCGATGGCATCAAATTGTTACTGCAGTTATTATAGGATTCATTACTGGTTCATTAGGAATCGTTTGGCCATGGAAAAAAACAATTTATAAAACTACAGAAGCAACATTTATACTTGATAAAAAAGGAAATAAAATAGTAGAAAATTATCAACGTTACATTCCAGATATACAGGATAAAGAAACGTGGATTTCAATAGGTTTTGTAATTATAGGAATAATTATAATTTTAGTAATAGATTTTTATGGAAGAAAACGAAAATAAACACCTATTTGCATTAGTAGGAAAAAACATCTCTTATTCTTTTTCTAGAGGATATTTTACAGAGAAGTTTTCAAAACTAGGATTAGCAAAACACGAGTATGTAAACTTTGATATTCAAAATATAGAAGAGTTTACTAAAAAAATAAAAGAGCATAAAAATGAAATAAAAGGAATGAATGTAACCATTCCTTATAAATTAGAGATTTTTGATTTTCTAGATAAAATTGATAAAAAAGCTAAAAAAATAGGAGCTGTAAATACTGTAAGAATTACAAAAAAAGGAAAACTTATAGGATATAATACGGATGTATATGGTTTTAAAAAATCATTAACTCCGTTGTTGAAAAAGCATCATGAAAAAGCTTTAATATTGGGTACTGGTGGAGCTTCAAAAGCTGTAGCTTATGTACTTGATAAATTAAATATTGAGTATAAATTTGTGTCAAGAACACCAAAAGGAAAAGATACCATAACCTATGCGGATGTTTCTGAAAAAGTAATGATGTCACATTTATTGTTAATAAATTGTACACCACTTGGTACTCACCCAAATATAGAAAACTGCCCCAGTATACCATATGAGTTTGTTAGTGAGAAACATATGTTGTATGATTTAATATACAACCCTTCAGAAACAACCTTTTTACAAAAAGGAAAAGAAAAAGGTGCAACTATAAAAAATGGATTAGAAATGCTAGAGCAGCAAGCTGAGAAAGCATGGAAAATTTGGAATAAATAATCATTGAATGTTCGTTAAAAATAAAGTTTGCTATTTTATAAGAATGCTTATCTTTAACAACTAATAAAAAGGAACTTAAACATTGTAGATATGTTAGAAAACAACGAAGAACAGGTTGAACAACCAATAAATGAAGAAAGTACAACCGTAAATGAAACAGATAAGGCTGTTAATGAAGTTGAAAATGAAGTAGCTCAAGAATCAGAAAAGGCAGAAGAAAGGCATGAAATTCCAATGCTTGATTATGCAACTATGGAGCTAGATAAATTGGTTGATGAACTAGAGAAATTATTAAAAGCATATCCTGTTCAACAATTAAAAAATAACGTTGATGCAATTAAAAATTCGTTCAATGCTAAATTTGGTAAATTATTAGCTGAAAAGAAAGAAGCTTTTTTGGCTGAAGGAGGAAACTCAATAGATTTTCAATTTTCTAGCCCAGTAAAAACAGCTTATAATAAATTATTAGGTGAGTATAAAACGAAACGTGATGCTTACTATTCACAATTAGAGAAGAAGCTTAAAGAGAATCTTGAAAAAAGAAATGTTTTAATTGAAGGATTAAAAACATTAATTGAAAGTGGTGATGTAAAAACAATGTACAATGATTTTCAAGCAATTCAAAAGCAATGGAGAGAAATAGGACCCGTGTCTAAAACAAAGTATAATGATACATGGAAAACGTATCATCATCATGTTGAGCGATTCTATGATTTACTACACTTAAATAAAGATTTTAGAGAGCTTGATTTTAAACATAACTTAGAAGAGAAGTTAAAATTAATTGCACGAGCTGAGGCATTAAATGAAAAGGATGATATAAACGAAGCTTTTAAAGAGTTACAAGATTTACATCGTTTATGGAAAGAAGAAATTGGACCTGTAGGAAAAGAACATAGAGAAGATGTTTGGGGTAAATTTAGTGAGGCTACAAAAAAAATACATGACAAGCGCCACCAGCATTTTAAAGTTTTAAGAACAAAACATCAAGAAATGATTGATGCGAAATTAGAAGTTGTAGCGGAAATTAATGCTTACGATACTTCTAATAATAAAACGCACAATGATTGGCAAAAGAGCATTGTTGAAATTGAAGCTTTAAGAAAGAAGTATTTCGATATAGGAAAGCTTCCATATAGTAAAAGTGAAGCGGTATGGCAACAATTTAAAGCAGCAACAAAGAAGTTTAATGCTTCAAAAAATGTTTTTTATAAAGAAGAAAAAGGAGCGCAAAGTAATAACTTAAAGCTTAAAATAGAATTAGTAGAGTTAGCTGAGAGTTTGAAAGATAGTGATGATTGGGATACTGCTACAAATACAATGAAACGTATACAATCTGATTGGAAAAAAATAGGTCACGTTCCTAGAAAATTTTCGGATGAAATATGGAAGCGTTTTAAAGGGGCTTGTAATCATTATTTTGATAGACTTCACGAGCGTAAAAATGAATTAAATAAAGAACAATTAGTTGTTGTTGAAGGTAAAAAAGAATTTATCGAAGAAATAAAGGCTAAAGAAAATTTAACGCTTGATGAGGTAAAAGAATCTATTTCTAAATGGAAAGAATTAGGGGTTTTACCTAGAAATGCACGACATTTAAACGAAAAATTTAACAAAGCTATAGATACTCACCTTAATAATTTAAATATGGGGAGAGCAGATATAGAAATAATGAAGTTTAAAAATGTTATTGAAGGATATTTAACTCAAAAAGATTATAGAAAATTAGATAGCGAACAATTATTTATTAGAAGAAAAATAGATGAGAATGTTCGTGAAATGCAGCAGTTAGAAAACAATTTGAGTTTTATTTCTAATGCAACTGAAGATAATCCTTTAGTGAAAAATGTTCGAAATGGAATTCAGAAATTCAAAGATGAGTTAGACATTTGGCAATTAAAGTTAGATTACCTTAAGAAGTTAAACTATTAATTAGTTGTATATATTTAAAAAAAAACGGTGGAAATAAATTTCTACCGTTTTTTTTATTTTAAAGTTTTTTCTTACTCGATTTTGCTTTCGGATTATATTCTAGTGCTAACTGTAACCAGTAATATAAGTTTTCGTCTAAATCAATGGCTTCATTAGACAAAAAAACAAAGCCTTTCATTGGTTTTCCTGTAAAATTCATGGTATTACATCCTGTTTTTGTTAAGGATTCTTCATAAATACCTGGATCAATCCGAGCCATGACTTCATTTTTAATAACTCCAACACACATTTTATCGTTAATCATAAAACAGAGTCCCCCAAACATTTTCTTTTCTATAAAAAAAACATTTTCGTTTTGAAAAAAATGAGAAATTCTGTCAGATAAAAACGTATCGTAAGCCATGCTATTTTTTTGGAGGGTATTTTGTAAAAGATTTTTTAACTATTTGAGAATAGTGTGTTTTCTTTTCGTTAGGTGAAGCTCTTTCATTTATTTCACTGTTTATTTCACTTTGCCATATTAGCTCATTTGATGTTGCCTCAACAAAATCAATGGTAAGTATTTGGTTCATTTTTTTTCTACCTATAGGTATTCCACCAGAAATACCAAAGCCGATATTTCCTCCACCACCAATTCCTACTCCAATAGTATTTCTATTAGCAGATTCTCTTTCTTTTGAAAAGAAATTAACGTAAAAATCAGGAGTTTCAGAAATTTTCATTCCTTTAATGTTTAAGTTTTCTGTAATTATTTGTGTAACTCTTTTTATATCTAATTCATTCAGTCCTTTACCAGCGTCTTCAAAAAAATTGAATGTTTTGTACTTTTTAAAGTTTGTTTTGCTATCGTAGTCATATACTACTCTACTAGTAGAACAACTTATAAAAAGAAATAGAAAGAGATATTTTAATTTATTCATGATGTTATTTTTAATAAAAGAATAGCAAAAACTATACCTTATAAAAATACAAAAAGCTTCGAATAAACGAAGCTTTTGCAAAAATTAGTTAGTTGATTAATCTATTTATTGAACAGCTTTTAAAGCATCAATATTTCCGTATCCATATTCAGAATGTTTATTAGGGTAAAAATCAGCAGATTCTTTCATTTTTTGTAAAACCTGAGCACGCGACCAACCTGGATGTTTTGCCCACACTAAAGCAGCAATACCAGCAGTTGTAGCAGTTGCTACTGATGATCCCCCAACATAGTTTTCTTTACCGTTATAATAACTTAAAACTGGTATTTTATTATCAGTTCCATTTCTTCTTTGCATTTGTACAGTAAAGTCTATTTTAGAACCAGAATGACATACATCACATTTACTATATTGACCTTCTTTAACACCAGTAACCGCAACAGTTTCATTCATGCTAGCAGGGAAAATTACTCCATACCAAGTAGTAAATGAAGTAGATGTACCACCAGCAGCTAAAATCATTTTACCTCTATTGTATGCATATTTTACAGCATCTTCAACTCTACCAATACTAAAAGGAGAACCAATAGACATTGAAATTACTTTTACATCACTTCTGTTTCCTAGAGCAGTTAAAGCTTCAGCAATACCTCTTTTTTCATGATAATCATTTATTAAAACATTTTCAACAGCTCTATAGCTAACTAAATTAGCATTGTAAGCAACACCAACAGGAAGGTTGTCATTGTTTCTTGGAGCAGTAGCAACAGCGGCCATTTTAGTTCCGTGTCCACATTTGTCGTTAACACCATCATAGTTGTTTGACCATGCCCACCATGAATCTACAAAAGTTCCGTATTTCTGTACCGATCTACCTGAAGAATATCCATCATTAAAATATTGATTCATCCATTTTTGTTCTGGTGATAACCCTGAATCTATAATGGCTACGGTAACTCCTGAACCTGTACTGTAATTCCAAGCTTGAGGTATTTTATGAGCATCAAAAGCCCAAGGTACTCTTGCTCCTGGCGTAACAGTTCGGTAATCATTAGAGTTTAAGGTTAATTGGTTATAACCACAACCAGAACCTCCAGAAGAACTAGACCTTTGTTGGCTAGAAGTACTAAAAAAACTATAATCAGCAGGTTCTATATATCGAACTCGTTTATCGTTTAGTAAAACTTTAATAGTTTCTTTGTTTGTTACTTTAAGATCAATAACATTAATGTTTTCATCAGCAAAAATCTCATTCTTCCCTTTAGAAGCAGTTTTTTCTATACTATTAACTAAAGCTAAGATTTGATTTTTTATATTTTGAGAAGTTGAACTTCTTTGATAGTTGTTTTTTGAGTTTCCATAACCTATAGTTAAAAGGTTATTTCCATGTTTAATAGCACTCCATATAGTATGAACATCTTGGTCTGACCATTTAAAATCTCCTTTAGTTTCTAAAGATTTTTTGATAACACTATTAATTTCTGTTTTTGATAATAACTCTTTTTGTTCTTGATTTTGAATTTCTAATGAATCGTTTGTAGAGCAAGAGAACATCATAAAGATTATCCCAATACTTAAAAGATTTTTTTTCATAATTTGAAGGGTTTGTTATTAGATTTTAGCGAATGTAGTAAAAAATTAATAAAATTTAAGAGTAATTATCAATATAGTGTTGTTTGAATTATTAAATTATCATTAGTTTAATGTTAAGGAAACAAAAAAAGCAAGAAAATCATTCTTGCTTTTTAATAATTGTTTAGAAATTATATAGGTTTTGTAAAGTTTTGATTTTCAGTAAGGGTTAATGCTTTTTTCGGTTTAGTATTAATTTTTAGTTATTCCGAGTGAATTTGATAAGAAGATAGTTGAGTCCACAGTATTTACGAATATAAATTGTTGTGTGACGCTTTTATTTTATTTTCAATTCGTTTTAGTACAGAAACATATTTTTCAAGTTGTTTAATGTCTTTAATTCCATATTCAGGTGTTAAAGTAATTTGGGTGGTTGTCTTAACTCCGGTTTTTATATAAATTTTGTCATTTAAAATTTCGTTACAAAAGAATTTATCAATTGCGAGTTGTTTTATCAAGTCTATATTTCCTCGAAACAAAAATTGTTTTACAAGCGACTTATGAACAAACTTTCCTCGTTGCGGTATAATGAAATTCAGAAATTTATTCCACGAATCAATTGGGAATATTGTTAATTCAGTTGCGTAAGTTTTATCCAAATGTAAAGTAATCCGAAACGGTTCAGTTACTGGCATTGCTCCAGCAACTTCATTTAAATTAATACTTATTTTAGTTCCATCAAGTTCTATAATGCCACTTTTTGGTTTATAAACGTATTTTCCAATCGGACTGTTTACATTTATAGTTGATTCTTCTGAATATTTCCCATTATATTTTTCTGCTAATTCTTGAATAACATTCATTATTTCAGTGTTTTATGTAGTTGCATAGGACTATTCTTTTATAACAACTCTTGTAGGTGTATCTTTACCATTAATAATGCTTTCAGTACCTTTTGCTACTGCTTTAACAGTTTCTGTTAGAACCCCAACATTTAAAGTTTCTGCTTCATCTGAAACCTTATGATAATCTGGATCTATATCAATAGGAGTTGTTGAAAAGGTATGTGATGGAACTCCTAAGCGAGCTAAGGACGCATTATCTGATCTAAAAAACAGGTTAAACTTTAGATACGGGTCAGGAAATAATTTATAGTCAGTTCCTTCAAGGTTTTTTTGAATGATCTTACCAAAGTTAGAGCGATCAAAACCAGTTAACCAAGCAGTTTTTGGACCAGTTTTTGGTTCTTTTCCTATTAATTCTAAGTTAATTCCAGCAACAAATTTAGTTGGATCAATTCCTTTACCAAAGTATGTAGACCCTATTAACCCCATTTCTTCAGCTGTAAAACAAACAAATAAAATACTACGTTCGTTAGTACCGCTTTTTGCAAAATATTCAGCTAAAGTTAAAACACCAACTACACCAGAAGCATCATCATTAGCACCGTTAAATATGCGATCACCATCTCCACTTTTTTTAACACCTAAATGATCATGATGAGCCGATACAATAACAAATTCATTTTTCTTAGTTTTTCCTTCCAATACACCAATAATATTACTCATTTTAATTCCTTTATGAGTAAAGTTTTGACGATAACTTTTAAGGTCACCAAAAGTTTTTAAGCCTATTTTTTTATATTCGTTTTCAATATATACAGTAGTTTTTTCCATCCCTTCTGTTCCAGGCTTTCTCCCTTCCATTTCATCAGAGGATAATGTATATAAATGTTTACGTACTAATGAAGAATCTATTGAAATATTCTTTTTTTGAGTAACTTTTGTGTTATTTCGTTTAATATTTTTTGTTTGTTTACAAGAAATAAACGAGAAAATTAATGCTAAAAGGAATATTGGTTTTTTATTCATGTTAAATTGATTTTAAAGTCTAAATATAGCTAATTTAATTTCTTATTTTTGTTTTTAAATAAATAACTAATATGCATTTATCAGATATTCCTAATATAAAACATAGTAATTCAAATAATTTTTTTCTTTTAGCTGGACCTTGTGCTATAGAAGGTGAAGATATGGCTTTAAGAATTGCTGAAAAAGTAATTTCCATAACTGACAAGTTAGAGATACCTTATATATTTAAAGGGAGTTTTAAAAAGGCGAATAGGAGTAGAGTTGATAGTTTTACTGGAATAGGAGATGAGAAAGCATTAAAAATTTTACGTAAAGTTTCTGAAACATTTAATGTACCTACTGTTACCGATATTCACGAAGTATCTGATGCCGAAAAAGCAGCAGAGTTTGTTGATGTTTTACAAATACCTGCATTTTTAGTGCGACAAACAGATTTAGTGGTAGCTGCTGCAAAAACTGGTAAAGTTGTAAATCTTAAAAAGGGGCAATTTATGAGCCCAGAAGCAATGCAACATGCAGTAAAAAAAGTTCACGATTCTGGAAATAAGAACGCTTGGATAACTGATAGAGGTACTATGTTCGGTTATCAAGATATGATAGTTGATTTTAGAGGGATACCTACAATGAGAGAATATGCACCTACCGTATTAGATGTTACACATTCTTTGCAACAACCAAATCAATCAAGTGGAGTAACTGGTGGTAGACCTGATATGATTGAAACAATAGCAAGAGCAGGTGTTGTAAATAATGTAGATGGGCTTTTTATTGAAACTCATTTTGACCCTTCAAATGCTAAAAGTGATGGTGCAAATATGTTAGATTTAAAATATTTAGAGGCATTATTAACTAATTTAATTGCTATTAGAAAAACAATTATTAAATTGTAGGCATAGTTTTTGGTTAGTTAGTTAAAATTATAATCCCTTAATATAATATGCGCAAACTTTTTTTATATTTAATTTTATTGATTTCTTTTAATGTTACATCTCAAAACTTTAAAGAAATTAATGAGAAGCTAAAAAAATACCCTAAACAAATAACTGCTAAACGTCTTGCTAAAAAAGTAGCAAAAGATTTTTCTTCTAAAGAAGGTCAAGCTAAGGCTGTGTTTTATTGGGTATCTAACAATATAAAATATAACCTGTCTGCTTATCAAAATCAGTCTCAAAAAAGAATTGGTTTTAGTTATAAAAATGAAGAAGACAGATTACAGAAAATACAAGCCATTAAAGATAGTATTGTTGCAAAAACATTAAAAACAAACAAAGGAGTTTGTGAAGGATATGCACAAACTTTAGCCAAGGTTTTTAGTTATCTAGGTTTTGAAAATGAAGTAATAAAGGGGTATGTAAGAAATTCTATTTATGATATAGGAGAAAAATTAAATGTACCAAACCATGCATGGAATGTTGTTAAAATAAATAATAAATGGATTCTTATGGATGCTACTTGGGCATCAGGAGCAGTGATAAATGGAAGATGGCAACCAAATTTTAATGAATACTTTTTTAACTTTCCTAAAAAGCATTATTTGAAAACGCATTACCCAAAAGATAAAAAATGGTTGTTTGGAATGAAGCTTTCAAAAAAAGAATTTTATGATCAGCCAATTTATTCCTCTGACTTTTTAAAAACTAATTTAGAGTTATTAGGGCCTTTAAAAGGGATTATTAAAACGAAAAACACTGTACTTTTAAAAGTAAAAAACCTTTCGTCTTTTCAAACTGTTTTGTGTGGATTAAGTAGTTACAGATTTGCAAAAAAACCAAGTCTTATTTATAAAAATGATGTTGGTTATATTAAAATTACACCTACAAAAAATTGTAACAAGTTATTTTTAGTTGTTGACGGTAAAATTTATATAGAGTACAAATTAATTTAGAATATAAGCTTAAATAGAACTGCTATATAAGATTAAACATTAGATGTTTTCTAATAGATTTTACTTTGCATAAATTTAATAAGAAAGGTACTGTATTAGGTTTTACTTCAGTTGAATATTAATTTGTATATTTATTTGAAAATGATGTTATGAAAAAATCACTAATTACTTTTTTACTTTTCACCGTATCAACATTTATCTTTTCGCAAGAGGGGGTATTTGACGTAAAACTTACTAAGGTTGATAAAATTATTCACTCATATAACAATATAAAATCTATAAATCATTTAGTTGAAAAAATAGATTACGATTTTGAAACTAATATAGAGAAGGCAAGAGCAGTATATACATGGATAGCCTTAAATATAGCCTATGAAAATTCAAATGTATTATTTTCTCCTGAATTTTTAATTTATCAGAATAAAGAAAGCCTTAAAAGACTAAAGGATTATAAAAATAGGCAAACCATAGTAGAAGCATTTGAAACGAAAAAAGCAGTATGCTTAGGATATGCATTATTGTTTAATAAGGTTTGTAATGCCCTTAAAATTAAAAATGAATTAATTTATGGATATACTAGATCATCCGTAGAACAAATTGGTAAGATAGTTTCTAATAAAAACCATGTTTGGAATGCGGTGTATGTAGAAAATGAATGGAAACTTATTGATTTAACATATGGAGCAGGGTATAATTATAGAGGTGTTTGGCAAAAATATTTAGATGTAAGTTTTTTTGATGTGAATAAAGATAAACTTAGATTAACTCACTTTCCTTCTAAAGTTTTTTGGAGAAAGTATTTAAAACAAAAGCCTTTAAAAGAGTTTTGTAACGATCCTTTTTTTCATGACTCTTTTTTAACATCAAATATTGAAATCATCACTCCAAAATTAGGAGAGATTAAAGTTAAAAAAAGAGAAAAACTATATTTAAAACTTAAAGGAATAGATAAAAAGGCTTCAATACTATACACGTATTCTAATGATAAATATCTAAGAGTTCCTCATGTTAAGAATACTAATTCTACAAGCCGAATTTATTTTAAAAAGCCTAAAGAAAATACCAACTTAAATATTTATGTAAATAATGAGTTGGTTATGCAATACAAAGTATTAGTAGAATAACTCATTTCAATTCTTTATTTTTTGAAAAAAAATATTTGTTATAATGAAATAAAAATATTTACTTTGTAGTTCAAAGTACTTTAAAAAATGAGTAGAGAAGAATATTTAAAAGATATATCTGAAATTAAAAATTTAATGAATAAATCATCACGTTTTATTTCATTAAGTGGTCTTTCTGGTATTTTAGCTGGTATATATGCTTTATTAGGTGCAGGATATGCCTATTGGGTAGTGAATATTAATGGAAGGGGCTATTTAACTTTAGATGGAAAAGTATTTCAGTTATTAAGTATTGTACTTTTATTGATTGGGATTTTGAGTGTAGGAACTGCCATTTTTTTAACAACAAAAAAGGCAAAGAAAAATCAAGAGAAAATATGGGATCCAACTACAAGAAGATTATTATTTAACTTTTTAGTGCCTTTAGTTGCGGGTGGTATATATGTAATAATAGTTTTGAGTCAGGGGCGTTATGGACAATCTGGAGCTTTAATGTTACTTTTCTATGGTATTTCATTATTCAATGCATCAAAATATACATTGGGTTACGTTAAATATTTAGGTTTAACTGAAATCGTTTTAGGTTTAATTAGTGCTATTTTTCCTGGATACGGATTTTGGTTTTGGGTACTAGGTTTTGGAGTAATGCACATTATTTACGGTACTTTAATGTATTATAAATATGATAAAAAATAGTTTTTTTTGAAAAATATTATTTTAAATATAAATAAAGCTTTTGATCATAGAATCAGACTAGGTATAATGTCAGTTCTAATGGTGAATGAGTATGCAGATTTTAAAACTTTAAAAGAGTTATTAGGAGCTACAGACGGAAATTTAGCAAGTCATTCTAAAGCATTAGAAAAAGTTGAATTTATAAGAATTGAAAAACAATTTATAGGAAGAAAGCCTAATACTAGGTATTATGCTACTGAAAAAGGAAAATTAGAATTTAAAAAGCATATAAGTGCATTAGAAAAATTAATAAAAAATAAGTAGTATTTTTTTTGAATAATTACTTTGTTTTTCAAAGCACTTTGTGTTTTTTTGTTGTAAATGTCTTGAATAATAGGGGGAGATTGCTATGGATATCCTGAGTTTAATAAAAGAGTTCGTAAAATGTATAGTGAATTGAAAAAGAGAACTGTGCTGTAATAAACAGCTATTAATTAAACTCAGGTTATTATAAAAAAAAGATGACTAGTTACTTAGATAAATTGGAGAATATAATAACAAATATTTTAAATAAAAGATGAAAATGGAAATATCAAATCAACAAAATGGGAAATTTGGCAAATGGCTAAAAAACTCAATTACGGCAAGAATGTTAATGATTGGCTTATTAATAGTAATTCTATTAATTCCTTTATCCTTTATTAAAAGCTTGATTTATGAACGTATGGGAAGGCAACAGGAAGTAGTTAATGAAATCAATAAAAAATGGGGTAAAGAAGTATTGTTGTATGGTCCAATATTAAAAGTGCCCTACAAAACGTATAAAGTTAAAAATATATTCAACACGGCAACCCAACAAAACAGTGAAGAAAGCATAGAGAATATAAAATACGCTTATTTTTTTCCTAAAAAACTAAATGTAGCATCTACGATTAATCCTGAAGAAAAAAAACGAGGAATTTATAAAACAGCAGTATATAAAAGCTCAATAGCAATTTCAGGAAGTTTTGTAAAACCAGACTTTAGTGAATTAGATATAAAACCTGAAAATATAATTTGGGAAAAATCAAAATTAATAATTAAAACTTCAAATTTAAAAGGTGTAAATAGCCTTGTAGAATTAAAACTGAATAATAGTACTTATGCGTTCAGTTCAAAAAGAGATACTTATAATTCTGCTAAATCATATACTAAACATGTTAAATTGCATAAGTTAGAAAGCAAGTATCTAAAATTAGAGGATGTACCTTTAAAAAAAGAAGTAAATTTTAGTTTAGATATGAACATAAATGGGAGTAAACAAATTCGTTTTATACCTGTTGGTAAAGAAACTACTATTGAAATAAAATCCGATTGGAAAACCGCTAATTTCTTAGGAGAATATTTACCTTATAATTCTGATAAAATATCTGATACTGGGTTTAATGCTAAATGGAAAGTGCTTGAAATAAATAGACCATACCCACAACAATTTTTTAAAGGGTTGCCTAATTTAAAAGAATATGCATTTGGAGTTAATTTCATGATTCCTGTAGATGAATATCAACAAAGTGAACGTTCAGCTAAATATGGTTTTTTGGTAATTGGGTTAACCTTTTTGGTATTTTTCTTAATTCAAACCATGAGTAAAATATCTATACATACATTTCAATATTTAATGATTGGTATCGCATTAATTATGTTTTACACATTGTTAATATCAATATCTGAGCATAGTAGTTTTTTTAAGGCATATTTAATAGCAGGAATTTCAGTAGTATCTTTAATAACAGCCTATTCTAAGTCTATTTTAAAAAATATTAAGTTCCCATTATTTATAGGTGCTTCCCTTGTTATTTTATATACCTTCATTTACATCATTATCCAATTAGAAAACTACGCATTATTGGTTGGTAGTGTAGGGTTATTTATAATCTTAGCTTCCGTAATGTATGCATCAAGAAAAATTGATTGGCAAAACGATTAACAAGCTATAGGTATTAATGAATATAATAAAGTACCATACTGGGTATGGTACTTTACTTTTAAAACTTTATAAATGAATATTAGTTTAAATTATTTTAAGAAAGCTGTTTTAGTTTTTATAGTAGAGCTATTAATAGCTCAAACTTCTGGTTTTATAAGGCACACATTGGGCGACTTTTTGGTAGTGATTTTACTTTTTTATTTGATGAAAGCTTTTTCCAATTTCTCAAATATAACAATAGGAATAGGAGTATTACTTTTTTCTTTTTTAGTTGAGTTTTTACAGTTAACCTTTTTTTTAGAATATATAGGAATGCAAAACAATAAGTTAGCAACTATAATATTTGGAGCAACATTTAGTATTGGTGATCTGATAGCGTATACACTAGGTATAGCTACTGTTCTTTATTTAGAAAAACCGAAAAAATTAGAAGGTTCTGATCTTTCTTAAAATATCTTCTAATCCATTAAGTTGTAACTCATAAACAAGCGCCATCATTTTTCCTAATTTTCCTGCTGGAAAACCTTTGTTCTTATACCATACTAAATAATACTCAGGTATATCAATTAAAAAAGTGCCTTTATATTTACCAAAAGGCATTTTCATGTTTGCAGTATCAATTAAAAATTGTTTGTCAGGTAGCATAAAAAAATCCCGCTTTGCAGCGGGAATAGTATTGTTATTATTCTTTTCCTTCTACAAAATCTTGAAGGTAGGAATAACGATTGGTTAATTTTCCGGTTTCTGTCATTTTAGCGCGGGCTAATATACCATCTTTATCATTATTGTAAAAAGAAGGAATAACATGTTCTAAAAACATATCACCAAACCCTTCACTAGCATCTTTAGGTAGTTCACAAGGTAAATTGTCAACAGCCATCACTA
Organism: Tenacibaculum sp. E3R01; assembly: GCF_003318185.1. Lineage (NCBI taxonomy): Bacteria > Pseudomonadati > Bacteroidota > Flavobacteriia > Flavobacteriales > Flavobacteriaceae > Tenacibaculum > Tenacibaculum sp. E3R01. Next base: position 92,792 of record NZ_QOCC01000020.1, read on the forward strand.
CTATAGCATCATCATCTTTAAAATCAATTTCAGATTCAGTTACAGGGTTATAACCGTATATTGGATCTGCTATTGTTGAAGGTCTTATTGTTGTTGCAACTGGTCCGTCAACATCACATGAAATATCTGCTACAAATTTGATGTTAAAATCTTCTTTTTTAGCATCATCTCTAGTAAATAAGTAAGGAGCTCCATCACCATAAAAATGACCAGCAATAAAAAAGTCAGTTTCTTTAGCGTATGGCATAAAGTTACTTTCATAACCACTAGGATCTTTATAAAACTCAAATTTATCTCCTACTTTACCATCTGTACGCTTGCTATATTCCATAACATCTACCATACAATACGTAGGTTCAGTAAATTTAGCCGTTAAATATAAAGCATCACTTATTTCTTTTATTTTTAAATGATCTAAAATTTCTTTGGCTCCATAGGCAACTTTACCTGTACCAGAAAGTAAAATTTTGATATTTGGTAATGTAATTTTATCTAATTCGGCCTTTACAGCATCTAAATCGGATAAACTTTCAACTTTAGGTAAAGTAAAAGAACCATCCTTTAAACCAATAGCTCTAAGTCCATTATAAGCACCTACTAAACCAGCATAACGCCCGAAACCAATTAAACGAGCACCATTTTCTTTTATAATAGTTTCATGGTCAAATAGCTCAATGTTTTTTTCTAACATTGCTTTTAACAATTTCCTATTATAAGGTTGCTTTTTAATAGTGTGTGAAAAGAAAAAGTATTTTTTATTTGGAATTAAATTTTCAATAGGAACTTCTTTTACTCCTAATAAAACATCACAATCACTAATATCATTAGTAACTTTAAATCCTGCATTTTTATAAGCATCATCATTAAAAACTCTAATATCAGAACTTTCTATTACAATTTCAGCTTGAGGAAACTGTTGTTGAAATTCTTGCAATTTTTGAGGTGAAAACACAACTCTTCGATCTGGTGGATTTTTGCGTTCTCTTATAATTCCGAATTTCATATCTATTCTATTTGTATTAAAATTAAACAATTTATCTATAAATGTTGTAGTTTACAACAACTTCTGCGAAAATACTTTTTTTAAAAGTAATTTACAAGTAGTATTTTTTTATATTTGCCTTCGCTTATTTAAATAGAATAAGATTTCATTTAATATTTTGTTAGATGGTATGTTTTTTGACATAAATAAGTAATTCTTTGACATATTGGGGACGACTGGTTTTGACAGCAAGGTCAGTGATAATGTAAGCATACCGAGGAGTGAAATGATAACTCGTAAAACTTATTTCAACTTTTTAAACGGCGAAGATAACTACGCTTTAGCTGCATAATCTGAATTAATAGTAAGATTAGCCTCGGCGCACAAGGTGCGCAAGCTTTATGTCCACGGAAAGCCTTGGTTTATGGCGTTTCACTTTTGGGCATCGTAAAAATAGACATAGAAAACTTAGCACTTCGATAGGTTTTTGAAACTAAAGAAGATAGGCTTAAAGTAGGCAGTTTTTGGTCAGCTTTAGGATGAAAACTAAACAAAAACTAAGTATGTAGAAAGCCTTTGAGCTGCTTGTTTGGACCCGAGTTCGATTCTCGGCGTCTCCACAAATAAACCCTGTAAGTATTATGTTTACAGGGTTTGTTGTTTATAGGTGTCAGTTTAGATGACATTACAACTTAATGATTTGAATTTTCATCTTCTTTTACTTCTCCTTTTAAACTCATCTCCATTTCATGATCATATTTACAACATGCAGGTAAATTTTTATAAGCAGATTCACTTCCCATCACTTTATCTGTATCATAACCTGAATTAGCAATTGCTTTATGGATTGCATTCAAATTTGTTTTAGATTCATCATACGAAACATTTATTTGCTTCTTTAATTTATCCCATTCAGCTGATGTTACTCCATCAATACTATTAACCGCTTTTTCAATGGTATTTTTACACATTCCGCAGTTACCACGAACACCAAATGTTGTTTGGGTAGAGGCTACTTGGTTGGTTATTGTTTGCTCTGTTATAGTTGTTTCTTTTTTTGTTTCGTTTTTACAACTTACTAAACTCATTGTAGTTATAATTGCTACGCTTAACATTACTTTTTTCATTGTTTAAAAATTTACTTGTTATTTATTACTTGTTTTACTTCGCCACATTTCAGCATCATATCGCCGAAATACGGATTTAATACTTGTTTTTCTTTACTTAACCAATATGCACCTTTGTCGCTATCTGCCATTGGGCAATATTGCTTGTAGCTAACCTCGTTAATTCCGAACGACTGTACAGCCAAAATAAAATGCTCTGAAAGTATTTTAAATTGATTTCGTTGCACTTTAATATCGTCGGAATTGGTAATGGCATTACTACTTGATTTTAGTGTTTTAATTAACGGCATCCATTGCTTGTGAGCTTCGTTAGTGGTTAGCAATTTCATATTGATATTTTGTAATGCCTTATGTAAAGTTGATGCACTATTTTTTGATAATTCAGCATCCGATTTTATAAGGTTATCTTTTAGTTTGATGTACGCATCGTAGGCAGTTTGTAATTGCGATGTGAATTTTTTGCTCACTTCAAACTGTTCACTCATTTCTTTTTTATGGTTCATCATCGACTTTTTTCCTTGTAATTGTGCCGATGCATCAATAGTAAATACACCATTGGTTACCACTTCGTCGCCTGATTGTAAGCCATTTTTTACTTCATAATTATCGCCTAATTTGTTACCTAATACTATTTCTCTCATTTCAAAAATAGGATTGTTGGTATCTGGTTTTACATATACTATTGAGCGTTTTCCTGTCCATAAAACAGCCGATGCAGGTATCAATAATTGTGCTTTGGTTTCTTTTATTTTGGCATCTACTTTTCCTGTTACAAACATTTCGGGTTTAAAGAGTTCTTTTTGATTGTTTAAAACCGATCGAACAGTTACGGTACGTGTTTGTGGATTTAGAACAGGATTGATAAACGAAATTTTAGCATTAAAAACTTCGTTAGGATACGCATTTGTAGAAATAGCAATAGCTTGTCCAACTTTGAAATTACTAACTTGATTTTCGTACACATCAAAGTTTGCCCAAACCGTATTCAAATTGGCAATTTTTAATAACGGTTGCCCTTGTTTTGTATAATCTCCTTGTTCTACTAATTTTTCTGAAACTGTTCCTGATACAGTAGCGTACACAGGAAAATTTTCTTTTACCTTTTTAGAACTTTCAATTTGATTGATTTGATTGTCAGACAGCTTCCATAATTTTAACTTATTACGCACTGCTTTATACAATGCAGGTTGTGTCTCTTTTAAGGTAGATGCTGTTAGTAGTTCTTGTTGTGCTTTAACCAATTCGGGCGAATAAATGGTGGCTAAAAGTTGCCCTTTTCTAATACTTTCGCCTGTAAAACTGATATTTAAACGTTCTATTCGTCCTGTAAAATAACTTACTTGTACTGCTTTGGCTTTTTCGTTTTCGGCAATTTTTCCTGATAAGGTTATTCCATTATCCGAATTAGCAGTAGCATTACCAATAATGGTAGTTTGTACGTTTGCCAACGCCATTGCGTTTTTTGTAAGTTTAAATTGATTAGGCGATAAACCGTCTGCATCAGCTTCGGCAGGAATTAAATCCATACCACAAATTGGACAATCGCCTTCTTCGGGTTGCATAATTTGTGGGTGCATTGAACATGTCCATTTTTGCGATAAGTTACTTTCGGCTTGATGATTGTGGTTTGTTTCGTTATCTGATGAATTACCAAAGAATAGTTTTCCAAAAATTAATCCTACCATTAAAATTATAATGTATATGATGTATTTTTTCATTTTTTAAAAGATTAACATTAATACAGCCATTACTAACATAATAGCGTTTTCTATAAAAGTTGCTTCGGTCATTGGTAGTTTTAAAGCTGTACCTAAACACGCACAACGAATTGCCTTCTTATCAAGTAATGTTTTGGTTACACCCACGGTAGTTATTCCCAATACGAAAATGGTTATAATTAGTGCTATGTTAATTTCAAATCGCATTAAAAACATCAACCCTAAAATAGTTTCTATAAATGGATAAATTTTGGCATATACAGGCACTCGTTTTGCTAACGGGTCGTACATTCTAAAACTATCTGGAAAACCTTTTAAATCTAACATTTTAAAAAAACTGAATATGATATAAAATAAGCCCATAAAATCGAGCATAAACTCACGCCAACTCCAATTTTTATAGTGTAACAATATACTTGCTACTGTAATGTATAATAAGATTAAAAACAAGGGTTTTAATTGCTCGAATTTGCTTTTTTCTCGTGCCATTTCAAAGTCCGAAAAGGTGTTTGTAGCTACCTTTTTAACAGGTAGTTTTTCAGAAATGGTGTATTTTTCTTTCAATACATTTTGCAAATCTGATAAACCAATATGCTTACTCATAGTTATTTCAGCTTCTTTATTTTCAAGATTTACCTTTACATCGGTAACGTTATCTAAACTATCTAAACTTTTTTCTACGTTAGCTTTACAGCTTCCGCAAGTCATTCCGTCAATTTTATATGTGTGTTTCATTTTTACTGAATTAAATAGTTAATAATGGTGCTTTGTACATAATAATTTTGCACCGCCTTAATTTGGTTTAACTGAAACTTTAACTGCAATTCTTGAATATCGAGAACATCGTTAAAATCAATCGTGCCTGTTTCGTAGCTTTTAACAAGAATGGTTTCGGCATTTTTTGCTTGTTTCAAGTTTTTGCTTTGTGTGTTTTTGCGTATTCTTGCCGATGTACGCTCTTTAATTGCTTTATCTAACAAGGTTTCTAACCTGTTAAATCGCTCTTGTTTTTGACTGTTAAATTCTTCTTGCTGAATTTCGTTTTGTTTGGTTTTCGACTTATATTTTTTATTGAAAATTGGAATAGAAAACGATACCATTGGCATTACAATATCTTTTCCGTTATCGTTAAAATTCATATCAGGACGTTGGGTAACGTTAACATAATCTAACCCGAAACCTATCATTGGGCTACTTTCCTTTTGGTTTAATAGTTCAGATTTTTCAACTGATTGATACAACTTGTCGTACTTTATTAATTCAGGATGAAATTGTAAACTATCTGTATTTATTGTGCTGTCGTTCAACGGGATTTCTAATTCTGAAACCACATTTATCGCTGTGTTTTTATCTCTGTTTAATAGCTTGTTAAAGGCTGTTTGTTCAGCTAAAAATTGTTGTTGTAAAATGGCTTTGGATTGGTTTAAATCGTTTTGTCGCATTTGTAAACGCAACACATCTACGGCAGATGCTTTACCAACTTCAACCGACGTTAACGCCATAGTTTCGTAGGTTTTTAGCAAGTTAATGTTTTCGGTTAAAACCTGCTGTTTAGCCTTAATTGCGTACAAATTGTAATACGAAGTTGATATCGACGCGATTAATTGTCGTTTAGCAATGGTAATATCTTCAAACTTGGCATCGGCTAAGGAACTTACATAATCTTCTCTTGAACTAATTGTACCAAACCAAGGCAACATTTGGTTTATTGAAACTTTAAATCGTTGTGCGCCTGTTCGCGTTTCGGGTTCGCTTACAAAATAACCTACGGCAATGTTGGTATTGGGTAAGGTATTTACTTCGTTTACCTTTTCTGAAACACGTTTGTATTGCAATTCAAACTGTTTAATTTTTGGATTATTTGCCAAGGCTTCATCAATAAGCGATTGTAGTTCTTGTGCATAAGAAAATCCACTAAACACAAGAATGAATAATAAGGATAATATGTTTTTAGTTTTCATTTGTTGTCTTTCTTTTTAATAAAAATTCTTCTCGTAAACTATACAACACAGGCAGTAAAAAATAGGATGTAACGTCGATAATCATACCTCCAAAGGCAGGAATTGCCATTGGTATCATAATATCGCTTCCTCGTCCTATCGATGTTAGTACAGGCAGTAATGCCAATACGGTTGTTGCCGTTGTCATTAAACACGGTCTGATACGTTTTTCGCCTGCTTCTACAACCGATTTTCGTATATCGGTTTTTGTTTTTGGTTCATTTTTGGAAAAGGTTTGTTTTAAATAGGTTGCCATTACTACACCGTCGTCGGTGGCAATACCAAATAAGGCAATAAAACCTACCCAAACGGCTACACTTAAATTAATTGGGTGCATTTGGAACAGCTCTCGAATATTTTGCCCAAAAACGCTAAAGTTTAAAAACCACGATTGTCCGTAAAGCCACATCATTATAAATCCGCCTGCAAAGGCTACAATAATTGCCGTAAACACCATTAAAGAAGTAGTTGCTGAACGGAACTGAAAATATAAAATGATGAAAATGATAAGCAATGCCAATGGTACAACTACGGATAAGGTTTTTTCGGCTCGTATCTGATTTTCGTATGTTCCTGTAAATTGAAAATTAATACCTTTTGGTACAATTAATTTGCCACTTTCTATTTTTTGCTGAATGACTTTTTGCGCATTTTCAACCACGGTTACTTCGGCAAAATCGTTAAGTTTATCAAACAATACGTAGCCAATTAGAAAGGTGTCTTCACTTTTAATTACTTGTGCGCCTTGTTCGTAACGAATAGTTGCTAACTCACTTAATGGTACAGAATTTCCTTTGTTTATAGGTACATAAATTTGTTCTAAATCGGTTGGTGTGGTTCGTAGTTCTCTTGGGTAACGAACACGCACGCCGTAACGCTCTCGTCCCTCGACGGTTTGGGTTAATGACATACCACCAACGGCAACTTTTAAAACATCTTGTACCTCTTGAATAGAAACACCATAACGTGCAATTTTCTCTCTGTCGATGTCGATTAACAGATATGGTTTTCCTACAATTCGATCAGCAAAAACAGCTTCTTTTTTAACACCTGTTACTGTTTTTAAAATGCTTTCTAATTGCACACCAAAGGCTTCAATTTCTTTTAAATTTTGTCCTTTTACTTTGATACCCATTGGCGCACGCATCCCCGTTTGTAGCATTACCAGTCGGGTTTCGATAGGTTGCAATTTTGGTGCAGATGTAACGCCTGGTATTTTGGTTGCCTTAATTATTTCGTTCCAAATATCGTCGGTAGATTTTATGTTAGGCCGCCAATTTCGGTAAAACTCGCCGTCGTTATCTTCAATTAATTCATCTGTAGAAACATCAGAAAAAATAATTTTAGAAACCGCATAGGTCGAATTTGGATTGGCTACTGTTTTGCCATTCTTCAATACAAATAATCCGTCTTTATTTACTTGATAACGTTGACGTTCGCCGTGGTTATTAAGTGCATATTCGGGTTTGTAAATAATTACATTTTCATACATTGAAAGTGGCGCAGGGTCTAAAGCTGATTCGGTTCGTCCTGCTTTACCAACTACCGTTTTTATTTCAGGAATATTGGCAACACCCATATCCAACTGTTGTAAAACACGTTTATTTTCTTCAACGCCCGAATGTGGCATTGAGGTTGGCATTAGTAAAAACGAGCCTTCGTTTAAAGAGGGCATAAACTCTTTGCCTGTGTTTTTGAAAATTAAAAATCCGAGAATGCTAATGGTGGTTGGAATTGCCAAAAAGAGCATTTTGTTTGCTAATGCCCATTGTAAAATTTGAGTATAATATTTGCGTAATAGTGAGAATGCGCCTAACAACCCGAAACAGATTATAGCCACAAACAACAGGTTTAACAATAAGCTCTTGCCTACACCTAAAGGTCGCCAATATTCAGCCAATAAAAACACAATAGCTAATGATGCAATAACTATATTAATAAGGTTTACTTGTTTGTTGGAAACTTTTTGTTGTAGTTTTAAAATGCCTGTACTGCCGAAAGCGATTAAGAGTATTCCTAACCAGTTTCCGAAAACAATAGAAATAATACCCAAACCAATTAATACAGCATTGATGATGTACGATAGGTTTTTGGTAATACTTCTTCGTTTAAAAATGATAGTTGCAAATGGCGGAATTAAAAACAACGCCACCACCAATGCCATAATAAGTGCAAAGGTTTTGGTAAAAGCCAACGGACTAAATAATTTACCTTCTGCGCCAACCATTGTAAATACTGGTAAAAAGCTAATTATAGTGGTCATTACTGCGGTAACAATAGCGCCTGAAACTTCGGCAGTAGCATTGTAAACTACGGTATTGATTGGTAAATTATTTTCATTTTTTTCTAAATGATTTAAGATGTTTTCTGATAGAATTACGCCTACATCTACCATTGTTCCGATTGCGATTGCAATTCCTGATAAGGCTACGATATTGGCATCAATACCAAAGGTTTTCATTGCGATAAATACCATTAAAACCGCCACAGGTAACAAGCTCGAAATTAAAATGGATGCTCGTAAATTATATACCATTACAATAATTACTAAAATGGTAATGAGTATTTCTAATGTAAGCGCTTCGTTAAGCGTACCTAATGTTTCTTGAATAAGTTCTGAACGGTCGTAAAACGGTACAATGGTTAACTGTGATATTGTGCCGTCTGTCAACACTTTTGAGGGTAATCCTGCGCTTAATTCTTTAATTTTTTCTTTGGTATTATTGATAACCTCTAACGGATTTGCACCATAACGTGCCACCACAACACCGCCTACAACTTCTGCGCCCTCTTTGTCTAAAATTCCTCTACGAGTTTTTGCGCCGAGCGATACTTTGGCGATGTCTTGTATTTTAATTGGTGTGTAATTTGCTGATGAAACTACCGCATTTTCGATATCTTTTATAGATGTGATATAACCTAAACCACGCACCAAATATTCTACTTGATTAATTTCTATGGTTTGCGCTCCGATGTCTTGGTTGCTTTGTTTTACAGCTTTTACAACCTGTTGCAGATTGATATTATATTGACGCATTAACTCAGGGTTTACGTCAATTTGATACTCTTGAACATATCCACCAATTGATGCTACTTCAGAAACACCACCTGCCGACGATAAGGCGTATTTTACATAGTAATCTTGTATGCTTCGTAGTTCGTGTAAATCCCAACCGCCAGTTACGTTTCCGTCTTTATCTCTGCCCTCTAATGTGTACCAATAAACTTGTCCTAAACCTGTGGCGTCGGGTCCTAAAGTTGGATTAATGCCCTCTGGTAATAAGCCACTTGGTAACGAGTTGAGTTTTTCGAGAATACGTGAACGACTCCAGTAAAATTCGACGTCTTCTTCAAAAATTATATAGATGCTCGAAAACCCAAACATCGAGGAACTACGAATGGTTTTTACGCCTGGTATGCCTAACAACGACGTGGTTAACGGATAGGTTATTTGGTCTTCTATGTTTTGTGGTGAACGTCCGTCCCATTTTGTAAATACAATTTGTTGGTTTTCGCCAATATCTGGGATAGCATCTACCGCCACGGGTGCATTTGGTAAAAAGCCTGTATTCCAGTTAAAAGGTGCGTTTATAACTCCCCAACCTATAAACAAGACGAGTAGTAAAACGGCTATAAGTTTGTTTTCTATTAAAAATTTGATGCTTTTATTGAGCATAAAAAATGATTTTAAATAATTAGACTTTGATATGTTAAATACCTTGTACAGCAATATATCCGTTGAAATAACAATGGATATAATTGGTCTAATACTCTAAAATCAGATTAAATATACTTCGTCGAGAACGTGAATATCCTTGACGACTAGTGGAGGAGAATAATTTTTAAAAGGAATTACTTTATCATGTAATTCTTCAAATAAATTAATATAAGAATAGTAAAAAGATGCTATAAAAAAATGTTGCTCTAATGACAATGTATCAAACGATGATAATTTTAAATCATCTTGTCCGTCAATTAATTGAATAACATCGCTACAACAATTTTTTGTAGACATTGTACACACATCGGGAACACTTTTTTCACCTTTTTCCATCCCACAAGAGGCAGCTTTTTTAAAAAAACTTATATCAACTAATTCTTCACCACAAAAATGACTACTTATGGTAAATGACATTGTAGAAAAGACAACTACAAAAGTCATTAAAATTGATGTTATTTTATTTACTACATTTTTCATCTTGTAAAGCAAAGGTACAAAAATTAAAAAATTAAAAAATTAAAAAATTAAAATAAATCATAAACTATTAAAAATCATACTTTTCATTATAATAGAATAAAAACTTTATTCAATTTTAGGCTCTCTATTTTATAAACTCTTAACCTGTTTTTTTAGAACAGTTTAAGGTTTTTTTTATTTGTTTTTTGTATTCCGTATTGTAAAACGCTTTAATTTTTCCAACCTTTTTTTACCACAAAATAAGAGTAAATAGAGCTTATCAAGTTTGCATAAAAAAGATATATTCCCACTAAAAAAAGAATCAATGAAGCAAATATATAAATCATAATAATTTGACTTAAAATCGTATCTCCATATTTGTCTGTAGGATAGTATTTGTCAAGAATAGGTATCATTAAAATTAGTAAAATAAAAGAGTTTGTAAACCAAAAACTTTTCCAAGTTTTTTTGTCATTTAAAAAGAAACTGGCTCTAAATTCTATTATTAAATAGATGATGCCTATAATAATCTGAAAAATCGCTATAAATTTAAAAAGATCAGATTCATAAAAGTCATCTAATTTGAACCTTATACCTAGGTTCGCATCTGTAACATGATTAAAAATTATTGCAGTGTAAATTGCTATTAATAGTCCAGTAATAAGGAATATAATACCGTATTTAAATGTTATGCTTTTAAATTTATCTTTCAAAACGGAAATCTTTATCATTATCAAATTTTCAATTCAGGGTGTTTATTGATTTACAAATGTTTTACCAGTTTGTATAAGATTAATTAAGTGTTTAAGTACTAAATTTAGTAAATAAATTAGAGATAAAAAGTGTTCGCGGACTTTTGTATATAAAGTAAAACTAGCAATAAATTATATACGGTGTTACCAGCAGTTATTTCTTATAATTTTGAACTAGCTAATGTGTGTATATTAATAAATTCATCTTCATTTCCATCAAAAAAGGTCGTTCGTAATTCTGCAAAAGTCAAATTTTTGAAATGTCTATCTGCAACACCACGACCTCCAAGTCTGCCAGCTAATTGGTGTTTTCCACACAATTGTTTTACGTTACTCCAATCATCGTGATTTATATTTGAATTAGGCACTAATCTATTCAATGCTGTCGATGAAATATAATTTTCTAAATTTCTTTTCTTTGAAATGATAAAATCTTTACCGTCAACGAAACCTAAACTTTCTAAAGCAGTCTTTGTTGGTGATTGTTCACCTGCATTTGTTTTGTCGCTATCTTGAAATATTAAAAAAGGTTTGTCTAAAGTTGATAAAAGGTTTAATGAAACCCAATGTTTAATACTGTCACAACCACCAATAGGTATAATAGCAATTTCAAGTTCAGTAAAATCGTGATTAATAAGTCCATTAGCTTTATACTCTTTACAAAGATGATTTAATGCATTTGCATCATCAATTCCTTCTACTAGCAATAATACCTTTGCTTTATCAAATAAAGAAATAAATTGATTATCAACTTTTATCCCTAAATCGGTTGCAATAGATGTTATATCGTCAATTTGTTGTTCAACGTTATATGTTCCTCCTGTTTTATGTATATGTGTTATTTTTTCTTTTTTGCTATTTGAAACAATTATAGGTGAATGAGTTGATACAATAACTTGGTAGTCATTTTCACATAAAGCAATTAATTTATGGAATAGACTTTCCTGTGCAGATGGATGAAGAAAAGTTTCAGGTTCTTCTAAACCAAAAATTATTTTTTGGTGTTCAGATTTTTGTTGTTCAGCAAGATATTCGAAATAAGCCATTATTGTAATTCTTCTGAATCCATCACCTCTTGAGCTTAACGGAACTTCCGTTCCATCATCTGTACTTTTAAATTTTGTAGATACTAATTTTGTCCAGTCAAAGTCTATTACTGGTTCGACATTTTCTTCACTTGGGACAACATCATTTATTTTAGTTGTAATTTTTTTTAAAACTTCTCCAAGTTTAGCTTGTATCGTATCTTCAACATCGGAAGTGTCGATTTCTTCTTCTAGCGTTTTTATTGCTAAAGTTTTAAAGAATTTTTGAATTGCTGTATCTGTTTCTGATAGAGAAGTATCTGCTTTGAAATACTCAAATCTTGGCAGAATTCCTTTTATTCTGTCGTGTATTATTTTGAAACGATTACTTCCAGAAGTTGGAAGTTTTTCCATTACGTAAGTAAAATCAGTTCCAGAATTTATATTATGTTGTCGTATTTTTTGCCTTTTTTCTTTGTTGTTAAAATCCTCACCATTAGCCTTTTGAGTATCTATGCCTAAATTCCCACAGGCTGTAATTAATTGAGCCTCTGTTAATGAAATGAAATCATTTTCAAGGTATTGTTTTCTCTCTATGAACGTATCTGCTGTTATTCTAGACTTGGAAACATCCCAAACTTTTTTTATTACTAATTCATTGGCATTATTAATCAACTCTTCTTCTTCAAAAGTTGTCTCAATATTTTGGTCAATTATAATATTTTGATTTGAAGGATTAAAATGAAGCGTAATAGTAATTAAGTTATTCTCTGCTTTATTGTTTAGGTCATCAGACGAAGGATTGTTTGAATTTAAAAAACAATCTAATGATTTTAGAATTGTTGATTTTCCAGCATCATTTTGACCCACAATCAAATTGAAATCGTCTATTGATATTTCCTTTTCTTCGGAAATTCCTTTAAATTGATGTATTTTAATTTTAGTTAGAATCATTGTTGTTTGGTCTAATTGCTGGTAACTCGTTATATAGCTAACAAAGTTCTCATTTATTGGGTTATAGTTCCAGATAAAAGGAACTGTAGATAAATGTATAAATAGGTACTAAGGTTACTTTACGGATATCCGCAGTTCTTTATTTTTGGTAAGTATATAGCCTAAAAAAATGTAGATATAGCAATTGAATATTCGAACAATTTTTTTCAATACCAAACCTAAGAAAATTAATTGCTTTTTGCAAGACGTATAAACAGTTAATTATTAGCAGTTTTTTAAACTTTTTTAAAGGAGTTTTCCCTTTGCTATTTTCTTTTAACACAATTTAACATTTTTTTTTTAGGGGGTTTCAATCCTTGTCTGTTTAACCTCTGCATAAATAAAAATAGATAATAAAATGAGAAATTTAATGAAGGGATTGTTAATCTGTGTGATTACATTAATGGCGGTGAGTTGTTCAAAAGAAGATAACTTAAATGCAAATCAATTTGCTAAGAAAAGTTTTGTAACTAAGAAGGCAACAGATTTTTTTGTGAATAGAGATGGTAGTGTGAATGTAACAGTTAATGGAGGTTTTCAAGATCCTAGAGGAGAAGGAGAAGAAAGAGGTTTTGTTTATGGAGAAAGCTCTAACCCATTAGTAAATTTAAATAATACAATTGTAGCAGCTGGTCCTATTCAAGAAAATGTTTTTGGTGTTTTTAGAAATATAGCAAAAGGAAAAGTTTATTATGTAAGAGGATACTTTAGATTAAAAAATGGAAGTTACTTTTATGGTAAAGAAATTGTATTTAATACAAACATTGATGCCAGCAAAACGAGAAAATTAAGCATGGAAATGTTGGCAAAACCACACTGGGTTTCATCAACAGAAATGACTCCTCAATTAGATGTAACTGAATTAGAAAAAGAATCTCCTAAAGAAATTGGTTTTGAATATAGTGTGAACAAAGATTTTTCAAATAGTAAAAAAGCATTAGCAAAAGATATTAAAGGAAATATTAGAGTAACTAAATATGCTACTTTAGTAATTAAAGGGCTAACAGCTAAAACAACGTATTATTTCAGACCTTATGCTGAATATAATGATGGTACTGTTACTAATGGAGGAAAGAGTGTAGTTGAGTTAACAACGAAATAAATAAAAAAGAGGCTGTTGATGAAGACAGCCTCTTTTGTTGTTGTTAAGTTTTTATATTAAAACTGATAACGAACACTTAATCCAAAATCAGAGTTAAAACCATCATAGGCATCACTAAAACCAAACTCTGGTCTAAAATCTAAAGAAACCATTAAAGGAATATCAAAGTTATATTCAACACCAATAACTCCAGCACCAAATAAAGAAGTACTAGAACTACTATTAACTGTTACGCCATTAATAGTTTGCGACTTTGTTTTCCAACTTCCAAAACCACCACCAACACCAGCATACCAATTAAAACGATCTTCTAATTGCCATACCCATTGGTATAAACCAGTAGCTTTAAAAGCACTATAGTTTTTATTTCCTCTAATACCTAAGTCAACCTCTAAACGATTTGTATTACTTAATTTACGTTGGTATGATATCTCACCACCAAATCCGTTATTATCTCCAAAACGAATACCAATTGCATTTTCAGAAATTTGTTGTGCATTAGCAGTTAAAGCAGTAATTGTTAAAAAACCAATAAATAAAAATAATTTTCTCATAATAAAAATCTTAATTGTTTTGTTTGTTACTTGACAAATTATATGCCAAATAAACTTCTTTTTTTATTTGTAGCCAATCTTTTTCTTTTAAATAACGTATAAATTTAAAAAGAAATAGCATTTCAAAAGTTAATATTTCCGTTTAATAACCTCATTTTACCACTCATCATAATTGTGTTTTTGTTCTACGCGTTTCAAACTAGTTTTGAGGTGTTATAAAAATAAACTAATAAAAACGATTATGAATAAAACGCTATTTTTTTTAATTATTGCACTTATTATAGTTGGGTGCAGCTTTGAAAAATCAAAATCCGCTAATGTTATAACGAGTGATATAACGAACTTTTGGAAGGCATACGATAAAATTCAAAAAACTTCAGACACTATTCTACAAATGAAACATTTGAAAGAGTTGTTTTTTGATAAGGGAACTATAGGTTTAAAAGCAATGATGAAAGCAAAAAATGTTACTCCACAAGAATATTTGAAAGTAATAAATGAATATCCGAAATTTTGGAAATCAGTTAGAAAAAACACATTAAGAACCAATGAGTTTAGTATAAAGTTAGAAGAAGGGATAGAAAAATTACGAAAGATATATCCAAGTTTAAAACCCGCAAAGTTGTATTTTACAATAAGTGGATTAATGTCAAATGGAACTACTTTAGATGGTTTGGTGCTTATAGGAAGTGAACTAGCAATGGCAGATAAGAATACAGTTTCTTCAGAGTTTTTAGGAAGGATGAAAAAAAACAGGAGAATATTTTTTGATTCTAACCCCATAGATAATTTGGTTCTTTTAAATATTCATGAATATGTACATACTCAACAAAACATGCCAGTAAATAATCTGTTATCAAAAGTAATAAGTGAGGGAGTGGCTGAATTTGTTTCAGTGAAAGCTATGGGGATTCCCTCAGTAACACCTGCTGTATCTTATGGAAAGCTTAATGAAAAAGTTAGACAAAAGTTTGAAGAGGTTATGTTTTATGGTAACAACACACATAGATGGTTATGGAGTGATGCTCCTAATGATTTTGACGTTCGTGATTTAGGGTATCATATAGGTTATGAGTTAAGTGAAAGGTATTATCAGCAAGCAAAGAATAAAAGTGATGCTATTAAAAAACTAATTGAGTTAGATTATACGAATGAAGTAGAAATTGAAAATTTTGTAAATAGTACTGGGTATTTTTCAGAAACGCTTGAGAGTTTGTATGAAAAGTTTCAGAATAAAAGACCCTATGTTGTTGCTGTAAAACAATTTAAAAATAAAAGTGAAGATGTAAGAGCTTCTTTAAATAAGTTAACAATCGAGTTTTCAGAACCAATGCACCAAAAGTATATGAATTTTGATTATGGGCCTTTAGGAGAAGAAGCTGTAGTAAAGTTTAAAAAAATGATAGGGTATTCTATAGACGGGAGGTCATTAACTTTTGAAATAGAACCGCTACAACCTAATAAAAGATATCAGTTAACAGTAGGTTGGGGCTTTAGAAATTTGAAAGGTGTTCCTTTAAAAAAATATTTAATAGATTTTAAAACAACAAAATAATATATTTAGTGCACATAATTTTTTAGATATTTTGATAGTGAAAAACCGAAAAGTTATGTGCTTTTAGTATACTATTAAATGTATAGATTTGTATAATTTAAAAAACTAAAATGAGTTATTTTTTTTCAAAAAGAGCAGTACCTAATTATATGGTTTGGCTACTAACATTGTTGCCAGATTATGTAATGAAAATTATTGATTTAGAGAAAAATAAGGAACTGGTTAACTATCTTCTTCTTGAGAGTTTTACCTGGTTTTTTGTAGGAATTATATTAACGGCGGGTATTCAAATTGGTTTAGAGAAATTTACGAAGAATAAATCGGTAAAAGATAAGGTAGTATACTTAATACCATTTATGATTATTGCGTCAGTACTATTCAATTTTATATTTTGGCCAATAGTTGATGCTTTGTTTGAATACTTTATGAATAAAGTGAGCTACCATGGTAAGTTTGCAACTCGTATTTTTAATTGGCTTAACTGGATTATTTGGTTTGTGTGTTATACCGCATTTAATTTATATCATGAGGTAAAGGAAACTAAATTAAAGAATGCTGAATTAGATGCTACATTAAAAGAATCACAATTAAATACGTTAAAAGGACAAATCAACCCTCATTTTATGTTTAATAGTTTAAACAATATAAGAGGGTTAATGTTGGAAGATGTAAATAAAGCAAGAAATATGCTTACATCTTTGTCTGAAACGCTTAGGTATTCTCTTACACAAAACAATATAAATGCAATAGCTTTAGAGGATGAACTTGAAATGGTTGAAAAATATGTTGATATTTCAAAAATACAATTTGAAAACAGATTACAGTTTGAATTAGCTGTTGATGAATCTTCATTGAGTATTCAAATTCCACCAATGCTCATTCAAATGTTAGTAGAAAATGCCATAAAACATGGAATTTCTAATATAAAACATGGAGGAAAAATATCAGTTATTGCAAAAGTGGTAAATAATTTATTATTGATAAAAGTTGTAAATTCAGGAAATTTACAAAGTAATAAAAGAGGTACACAGGTAGGTATTCAAAATATAAAAAAGCGATTAGATTTATTGTACGATAAAAAAGCTACTTTTAGCTTACTCCAAGAAGAAAAAAATGTAGTTGCAACTATTCAAATTCCATTATAATGATACCATTAAATGCAGTTATTGTAGAAGATTCACGTTTAGCCAGAAATGAATTAAAAGAACTGATTAAACAACATAAAGAAATAAAAATTATAGGGGAAGCTGAAAATGTAGATGAAGGTTTTGAGTTAATAAATAATACGAAGCCTGATTTATTATTCTTAGATATCAATATGCCTGAAAAAAATGGGTTTGAGCTTTTAGAAATGTTAGATGAGGTTCCTATAACTATTTTTACAACTGCTTTTGATGAATATGCTATAAAATCGTTCGAGTATAATGCTTTTGATTATTTGTTAAAACCAATAAATGAAAAACGTTTTTCTAAAACAATACAGAAGGTTATTGAACAAATAAATAGCAATCCAATTATTGAAGACAAGGATAAGAATACATTTAATTTAGATAAGCAGATTTTTATAAAAGATGGTGAAAAATGTTGGCTCGTGAAAATTAAAGATATTGTATTCTTTGAAATAGTAGGCAATTATACCCGCGTGTTTTTTGAAAGTAATAAAGCGCTAGTTTATAAATCACTTATTCAAATAGAAGAAAAATTACCTGAAACTGTTTTTTTTAGAGCCAATAGACAACAAATTATAAATATTAATCATGTAAAGAAGGTTGTATCGTGGTTTAATGGTAAATTAAAAATAGTAATGCTTTCAGGAGAAGAGATTGAAATATCAAGAAGGCAATCTTATATTTTTAAAGAACAGCTAAGTTTTTAATTTTATAAGAAGAAAGATTAAATATTTCGGTTGCTGTTTTTACGTTAAATAAAGTATAAATAACTATATAAAAACACCTCTTGACTTTAAATTGTCAAGAGGTGTTTCAGTTATATTGAGTATTGTTTTATAAAGGTAAAAATATTATTCTACACGAATTCGTATTCCTTTAGAATGACTGCTAAATTCAGGAGCGTACATATTTTGTATGGTTGTAATTCCATTACTAAAATCTCCTGCATTATTAATTCTTACATCATATTCAAACACATATACGCCTTTGGGTAAACGATCAAAAAAGAAATTTGTTGAAGCGTCTTTTGTACTTTCATAATAACCTAAGCCATCTTGCCATTTGTATTTAGAAAGAACGTTTATTGGTTCTACGCCACTAGCTCTCATATCTTTCATATGAATGAACTCCATATTTCTATCTGAACGTAATTCTATACGTACCGTTAGTAAATCTCCTACTTTTAACAACGAATTGTCAGTAACTTCAATTAACTTTTTACCAGTATCAGAATTTACCTTCTTAAATAGTTTTTTCTTTAATTGTAAAGGTGTTTTTGCAGAGGTTATTTTATCTAAATCTTCAAAATATTGCCAATACAAACCACCCCAAGCAATTGATTTTCCTTTTGTGCTAATAGAAACTTCTCCCATATTAGGAGTAATTTCATTGCCGTTCCAAGAGGTTTTAAAGTACCCAGTACCAGCTTCAACTTTTACAGTAGGTATTTTAGTTGGATCAATTTTTTTATCACCAATTTTAAGATCTACTAAATCGGTTACAGAAATCCAATCACTACCTTGTAATAATAGTGCATAAACAGCTTCAGTAGTTGCTTTAGTTGTTTTCCATTGGCTAACTTGCTTGTTTTTTAACAACCATATTTTTAAGTTATCTACTGTTTTTGTATCGTTTTCAATTTCAGCAAAAGCTTCAATTAATAAAGCTTGTGTTTCAATAGGAGCTTCGTACCAATACCAGCTAGGCTTGTTGGTTTTCCAATACATACCTAGTTCTTCTGAGGTGATACTATTTTCTTTTAATGAATTTAAAACTTTAGAGGCAATCTTTTTGTCTCCATTTCTATGTTGAATTAAAGCAATTAATCCTTTACTATATAAATTGAATTCATTCCAGTAAGTGGCAGATTGATTTCTATAATATTCAATTACTTGACTAGCTTTATCAATGACTGGTATATCAGAATAAAAACTACGCATGTATAAATACTGTAATTCAAAATAACCTATATGTTGCTTTGCTAGAAATTTTTCTGCTTTTTCAGCGCCACTTTTTTGTTTTATTTTATCTGCTTCTCTAAGTAATTTTTTATAATCATCAGCAATTTCAAGATCTAAAAATTTAATGGCTTTATGAAGTATAGTATTTACATCTTTATTAAAACTTGTAACGCCTAATTTTTTTAAATGACCAAAACCACTAGCAATATGTTGTGTAATATATCTGTTTGGATACATACTACCTTTAAACCAAGGAAAACCTCCATTAGGTAGTTGCATATTCTTCAACTTGTTTATGGATGATTGTTCTTCATTACTCAATTTATTTAAGTCAAATAAAAGCGCAATTCTCTTTTTTTGTTCGGTTTCTGATTGTGCATCACGTAACCAAGGAGTTTCCTGAATTATTAATGATTTTAACTCTTGATTTTTCTCTAAGTTACTAATTAAAGCTTCTGATGATTTCCATTGATTAAAAACTTCTTGTATTCTTGGATTTGAGTTTACGATATGACAAGCAAGTGTATTTGCATAATAACGAGCAAAAGTTTGTTCACTACATTCGTGAGGGTATTCCATTAAATATGGTAAAGCTTGTACGGCATACCAAGCAGGATTAGAGGTAACTTCTACCGTTAATTTATGGTTTTTTAAAGTTGTTGAGGTATTGTTTTTAAGTTTATCGAGGGTAAATGTTTTTGATTGATTACTTCGTACCCACATAGGTAGGGTTTCAGTAACTAACATTCTATTTGATAATACAGGTAAAGCATTTTGCTCTCCATCAGAAAAATCACCTGCTTTTGCAACAACTTTATATTGAACAGCATCAATAGTTTCAGGAATTGTTAAATTCCAAGAAACAGTGGTGTTCCCTTTTTTATCAACCGAAAAAGATTGAGTTTTTGTAGTATTATTTAATAAATCAATCTCTTTTCCAGTTACAGGGTTGGTTAGTATAAGTTGTGCAATTCCTGTTACTTTTTTACTAGTAAGATTTGATATTTTTGAGCTTAATGTTATTTTATCTCCATGGCGTAAAAAACGAGGAGCGTTTGGTGTAACCATCAGCTCTTTTTGAGTAACAGTTTCTAATGTTTTGGTAGCAGCATGTAATTCTTTCGTATGAGCTAATAATTGTAACTTCCATTTAGTTAATGCTTCAGGTGCTGTAAAATTAAAAGAAATATTTCCGTTTTTATCTGTTGTTAAATGTGGATAGAAAAATGCTGTTTCTTGTAAGTTTTTACGTATTTGAATCCCTTTTAAAGAGGTTTTTGTATTTTTAGTTTGACTACCAACTTTATATTTTTTAGTTGAGTTTTTAGGAGACCATCCATCATCTAAAGCAGCACTTTCTTCAACTTCTGCAAGATTTGCACTAACTCCAGGAACGCCTCCAGCTATTCTGGTCATTTTTCTTCTTGGAGCAACATCTCCATTTGTATAACCAGCAGCAATAACAACTTCATCTAAACTATTTTTATCGGGTAGTAATGTGAAAAGTAGGTCATTGTAATTTTTAATCTTTAGTTCAATTGTTTTATAACCTAAGAAGCTAATAACAACGATATCGTCTTTATTTGCTTTTATAGAAAATTCACCTTCAAAATTAGTGGTAGTCCCAAATTTAGTTCCTTTAATAATAACATTAGTTAGAGGGAAAGGTTCTCCGTTTTCATCAATTACTACACCAGATATAGTTCCATCAAATTTGGTTCTTTGAAAAGTTAGTCTTTTTAAATATTGAGTGTTAACCCAGTTATCATTAATAAAACTAAAACCAAACCAATTGTATTGAACATTTCTTCTTTGGTAGTTGTTGTAATACCTATTCGTATTGTCGTTTAAATTCTGAACTCTAAAATAATTGTTACCAAAACTTATAGTTGCTTCAGAGTTGTTGTATATAGAATATATTGGTTTTTTAATAGGAGAGAAGTTCCATTTGTGTGGTTTAAAAGCATCTAAAGAAGCGTCATACATTCCTGCTAAAAGTTCAGCAGCTACTACATCTTTTTTAGTCCCTTTGATGGTGAAACTCCATGTTTGTTTTTGTCCAGGTTGTAGTTTGTCTCTAAATGTTTTTGTACTAATTTCTAAATCAGTTTTAGGATAAGGAACACTAACTAACAAATTTCCTTTTTCAAAAGCATTATAATTAACAAAATACCATTTTACCCCAAATCCACCTATATCATCTTTAGTTACTGGAATAGATATTTTAGTATGATTTTTAGTTAAATGAATATATTTTCTTTCTACTGTTTTATGTTGTTTTTCTATAAAGAGCATTAATGTGATATCTTTTGAATTAGAGCTTATCGTTATTTCAGCTTTATCTCCTACATTGTATGAAGCCTTATTCGTTGTTACTTGCACTAATTTAGTATCGGCAGGTAGTTTGTCTAATTTAGAGAAAACAGAAACAAACTCTTTAGCAGTTACC
Source organism: Tenacibaculum sp. E3R01 (assembly GCF_003318185.1). Classification (NCBI taxonomy): domain Bacteria; kingdom Pseudomonadati; phylum Bacteroidota; class Flavobacteriia; order Flavobacteriales; family Flavobacteriaceae; genus Tenacibaculum; species Tenacibaculum sp. E3R01. The sequence continues at coordinate 114,356 of NZ_QOCC01000020.1, forward strand.
TTTTGTCCAAATTTATCTTGGGTATCTAAAATAATTACATATTTGCCAGATTCCCAGTTTCGTATACTGTTTAAAGCTATTTCTTTTTGATTTTCGGTATTAAACTTTGTATTAAAAACTAGAGTTCCTTTTTTCCAATTAATAGAATTATCTTCATTTGTGTAAGCATCATTTGGAAACTTATTTTCAAACTCTTTTTTAGGTATCGTTTGGTAATCAGGAGCTGTCCAAGGGCGTTTGCGTAAAATACGATTAGGAGCTTGTAATTTATAAATTTTTAAGGTTCCTGTGCTAGCTACAAATTCGTCATTTAAATTTTTAGTGCTAATTTTTAGTAAGTGACTGCTCTTTGTTTTATCTAGGTTTTCAGGGCTTTCAATATCAGCTACTAAGGCATGATAACCAACTTTTACTTCAGTAGTTGCACTTCGAGTTTCACCGTTAATATCAGTTACGTCAGCTGAAACTTCGTAAATAAAAATAGGTAAATCTTTTTTAGCAATACTTTCATCAGGCAGCGCTTTGAACTGTATAGAAAAATTACCAGATGAATCTGTGATGCCTTCACCTTGAGTAATTTCTTGAGGTTGTGAAGTGAAATATGGTCTATACCAATACCACCACCTAGGATATTGTACTTTTCTATGAACGCGATATATAACTTTTGCATCTGTAATATTAACTCCGGAAAAAGCTTTAGCAAATCCGTTTACAGTTACTGAATCGTTTATTTTAATAGTGCTAGAAATAGGTTTAAAGACAGTTTCAAATTTTGGACGTTTATATTCTTCTACAGAAAAATACGTGTAGTTTTTATAACGACCAATAGATGTTTCAATAAGAAATTGACCAGTTAGACCTTGGTTTGGTAACACAAATTTTGATGAAAAAGATCCAAATTCATTGGTTTGTAGTTCAATTTCTTTTAATACTTGATGGTTTACGTCTTTAAGAGTAATTGCAACTGTTTCATTAATTTTTACGGTAGCTTTCTTTTTAAAAGTTTCCATAGCAATACCTTTGAAGTGAACTGTTTGTCCTGGTCTGTATATACTTCTATCAGTAAAAAGGAATGTTTCTGTATGAACTCTAGATGTTGAATTATTATTTTTATATCTCGGATTTATATAAAATTTACCAAAATTTACATTTTCATCTTTATAGGTAATATTGGCATTTACATTAGGGTAATATTGTTTATTTGGAATAAAGGTAAACTCTCCATTTTCGTTTGTTACAAAATGGTTATCTAGTTTTTTGTCGTAGTGATTTCTTGTAGTATTAGTAAAATGAACTTTGGCATTTACTATTGGTTTTCCAGTGTTTCTATTAACAACCTGGTAATTGTTACTTTGTTCATTATTGTTTATAAAAGCAATATTTGTTGCTTGTACAAAAGAAAAAGCTACTGTTGTTTTATTAGATAATTCTTTTTTAGTAGTCGCAAGAATTAAATGATTTCCACCAGAAAGTTTTGGAATACTAACTTCAGTAGAGTGTTGTTGATAGTCTTGTTCATCTTTTAATTCCGAGTACCAAGAAGTTGTTTTATCAAGTTTTTTGATAAATTCAATTTGTTTTTTTTCATTATAAATTTTTTCTAGTTCCAAAATTTGAGCGGCAGTAATTTTATAAATAGAAAAATATAATTCAGCACTATTTTTATAAGTAACTAATACTTTTGAAAAATGATTTATTGGAATATTTTTTTCAGTAATAATACTTAATGATTTAGTAAGAATTTGTTGTTTTAATCCTTCACATTTTTTTGCGCCATCACTTTCAGGAAATTGAAGTATTATTTTATTACAAATATCCAACGCTTCTTTGTTTTTAAAACGATGTTTATTTTCAACCTTGTTTGGTTGGTAGGTGTTTGCTAATTCTGTATAAACTTTTGCAATTTCAAACGAATATAATCCCGAAATTTCATCTGTTTTATAACGGTTTTTTGAAGCTTCTAAAGCCTGTAAATATAATTTTTCTTTGTTTTTAAAAATACCATGTTGCTTTACAAAAGTTAAACGTTGTAAATCTGTAGTTACTAAGGCTTCTAAATTTTTATTTTGTGCATGAAATTGAAGTAAATCTTGATATATCTTTAAGGCATTAAACTGTAAGGATGTCGTGTCTTTAGTTGTTAGGTTAATTGAAATAAAGCTATTAAAATCACTTAATAAATTAGGATTGTTTAGCTTAAATTGATAAGAAGGTTTTGTAATATTTGTTTCAGTAGTTTTATAAAAATCTAAAGAGTTTTGTGCCAAGAAGTCGAATAAAGTTGGATGGTATTTTTTTGTGTCTTTGGTAGTACGTAAAATATCAGAAAAACTCTGAATGTTAATTTTTTGAAGTTGGTTTTTGTCAGCTAATGAAGCTTTATAATATTTATGTATTTCGTTAAATAATGTATTTAAATCCCATGTTCTAAAATCAGTTGAATCAACTTTATTTTGAGTTTGTGTTCTGTTATAAAACTTCCATCTATTTTGATTAAAAAATTGCCAGTATAAGTTTGCTAATATATTTTCTAATACATTTTTCGTTGGGAAATCAGTAGTTACTATGTGTTCTTTAAATTGATCAATAATTTTTAATTGAGCATCTTCTTCTAGTATTAAAGAAAATTTACTTTTATAAAAAAGTGTTTTTACTAGTTGAGGTGAATTATTATTTTTCTTTGCCTTTTCATAAATTTCATCAACAATTTTTGAAGCAGATTTTGGAAGGTTATCAATTTCAAATTTATGAACCTTATCCCATAAACTTTGATAGTTTTGCTGAGCTTTAATTGTTGTAGAAAATAGAAATATCATTAGTGAAAGAAGGATTGTTTTTTTCATTTTAATTCATTTTTAGTCAATTGATAGTATTAATTATCAATTTTAATAACTTAAATTTTAGTAAAGCACGTATTTTTTTGTTGTTCAATCAACCTAAAATATGTGAATTGGTATTTTTATGGTGTAAACGTTACTTTTCATTTAGTTATTGGTTAAAGATAATGAAATCTATACAGGTTTTTTGTATAAAACAAAAAACGAGCCATTTGAATTTTTGACTTTGTTTTTAAGGAAAAAAATATTCTTTTCAATAACAATTAAAGTGTTTTTTGTAAGCTGTTATACTTCATTATCTTTACAGAAAATTTAGGAGTTTTAAATGAGAGTACATTTTATAGCTATTGGAGGAAGTGCAATGCATAATTTAGCAATTGCTTTAAGCAAAAAAGGATATCAAGTAACAGGAAGTGATGATACAATTCATGATCCTTCTAAATCTAGATTAGCCAAATATGGGTTGTTACCAGAAGAGTTTGGTTGGTTTACTGAGAAAATAACTGAAACATTAGATGTTGTTATTTTAGGAATGCATGCTAAAAAAGATAACCCTGAATTATTAAAAGCCCAAAAGCTTGGGGTGAAGATATATTCATATCCTGAATTTTTATATGAACAATCTAAACATAAAACACGTGTAGTTATTGGAGGTTCACATGGAAAAACTACTATAACTTCAATGATTTTGCATGTTTTAAATTATCATGAAAAAGAAGTAGATTATATGGTAGGTGCTCAATTAGATGGCTTTGAAACAATGGTACATTTAACAGAGAAAAATGAATTTATTGTTTTAGAAGGAGATGAATATTTAAGTTCTCCAATAGATATGCGTCCTAAATTTCATTTATACAAACCAAACATAGCCTTATTAAGTGGTATTGCATGGGATCATATTAATGTATTTCCAACATTTGAAAACTATGTAGAGCAATTTTCGATTTTTACAAACTCTCTAACAAATGGAGGGATTATGGTATATAATGAAGAAGATACTACTGTAAAAGATGTTGTTGAAGCATCTGAACATGCTATAAAAAAATACTCATATAACACTCCAAATCATAGTATTGAAAACGGAATTACATTTATTGACACTCCTGATGGTTTAATGCCTTTAGAAATATTTGGAGAACATAATTTGCAAAATTTAGCTGGAGCTAAATGGATATGTCAGCACATGGGAATTGATGAAGATGATTTTTATGAGGCTATAGCCAGTTTTAAAGGGGCAAATAAAAGATTAGAGAAAGTTACTGAAAGTGATAGTACAGTTATATTTAAAGATTTTGCCCATAGTCCAAGTAAAGTTCAAGCTACTACCACAGCTGTTAAAAACCAATATGCTAATAGAACTTTATTAGCTTGTTTAGAATTGCATACCTATAGTAGTTTAAATGCTGAGTTTTTAGCAGAGTATAAAGGAGCTTTATCTAATGCAGATAAAGCAGTAGTTTTTTATTCTCCAGATGCTGTTAAAATTAAGCAATTAGAAGAGGTTACTGAAAATCAAATAGCTAAAGCTTTTGAACGAGATGATTTACTAATTTATACAAACCCACAAGAATTTAAAGAATTTTTATTTGCCGAAAACTTAAAAGATACAGCGCTTTTATTAATGAGTTCGGGGAATTATGGAGGGTTGGATTTTGAAGAGGTTAGGCAATTAATCTAAATTTTTTAGTTGTTTTTTAAACTCTTTATCTGTAAGTCTTTTAAATAGCCAAAACCTTATTTTGTTATCATAAATAGATTGATAAAATATTTTAAATCTAGATTTAAAGTATCTAGATTTTTTTTGCTTGGCATAGTGTTTTTGTCTGTAGTTATTGTCGTTTAATATTTTCAAGAATAAATTTATGCAATATTGTGTATGTTTATTAGTATGAAAATCTAAAGAGTTGATATTCCCAAATGATACATAGCAAAGAGCTAAAAAAGTATTTAAAGGACTTTTGAGTTTTTTAAATTTATTAAAAGAGTTTTTTGCTATTGTTTTTTTAGATAACAAGAAAACATCATAAGCGTTTCTTAAGGCTATATCATTAAAGAATAAACCATCATCATTTATTTGTTTAGCAATTATAGATAAACAAAGTTGATCAGAGTAACTTAATACATTCACATTACCAATTTGTTGTATTTTATTTTTAATGTAATTGTAATTAAATTCATTTGAATAATCCTTAATAACCATTTGTTTATGTATTTCTACTCCAGCAATTTTATTTGGATGTTGTATTCTTGGGTAATGTTTAAATGAAGGGAAATCATATTTCAATTCTACCACGGGAGAGTAATTGTTTTGATGTAGAATACTTATGGTTTTTTCATATTCTTTTGGAGAAATTATAAAATCAATATCTCCAACCATTCTTTCTGAAATGTCTTCATAGAGTCCTTCTAATAAGTTACCAGTTCCTTTTAAAAAAATCGGAGTAATATTATTGGTTAAAAGTAATTCGTTGATTTCTTTTGCTTGTTCAATAATTTGTTGATTTCTTTCACGGTTAAGATTGGTTATGTACTCCATGTATCCAACCAAATCATTAGGAAGATGATGTAAAAAGCCAGCACGTTTTAAATTACAATATAAGGCAGGAAATACATAATGACCAGTGCTTAATTTAACTACACTATCCCAATCAACAGTCTTGTCAATTATTTTTTGTTCAACTATTTTTCGATTTTCTTCTTCATGGGTTATAGTTAAACATTTACCAACAAAAAAAAGTGTTTCTTTATAAGTCATCAGTAAATAGTTTTTTTACGGTTGTAATCATTTTTTCATTATCAGAATACGTAAGTTTATAACAGGATAAGTTGTCAAACCAATCTAAAAAAGAAGTCGCATTTTCAGTTCTTGCAGAAAGCCACGAATCTGGTACTAATTGCTGAAAAGCATCAAGTTTTGAAATTTCAGTAATTTTTAAATCACTTTCAGCTTTATATTTAATAAAAACTAATGTTTTACAAGGCTGATGTTGTTTAGATCCAGAGTTTTTTGGAGGAAGATACCGTACTATTTTGTTTAAAGCTTTAAAATGGTATTCAGCTGAAGTTTCTAACTCAGGGTAAATTGGTAAAAGAACAGGTAAACTATTCTTTTTTATTGAAATAGCAGAAGAAAAACTATAAACTTCTTTATTTTCAGAAAGTATTGGCACAAAGTCATCAGCTAAACATGAAAAGCCATTAGCTTGTAACAATGCTAAAGAAGTACTTTTTCCATTGCCAGAATCACCCAAAAAAAGAATTGCTTTTTCTCCGTTACTTACAGCAGAAGCATGAAAAATACCCATCCAATTGTCTTCTCTTTCCTTATGAGTATGCTCAATAATTTTCATTGAGAATTTTCCTTGAAAATAGTGGCTCTCGGATGTTTTCCATGAGCCAATTAGAATATTGTCAATGTAAAAATGAATATTATCGTTGGAAGTAAAAACTTTATAATGGTAGTCTATTTTATTTTGAGAATCGACTTCTAAATGTGCAAACTTAGGATGGATTAACGAGAAGCTATAATCACTTAAGAATTCAATAAAAAATATGCTAGAATTTATTTTATAGTATTTTCTAATATGAAAAGTACTAGGAATGCTATGACTAGAAAATGTTTCTTCCTCTGCAATCTTTTCTTTTAAGAGTTTTTTTATATCAGTTATAAAACCAGAAGCTTCATCATAAGGTATGTTTATTGACTTATATAAAGTAGTGAAAATTTCTTTTATAGGAGTTTTTTTATTTAATAGATTAAGTGTGTCTGCAACAATATTTTCAACAACAATATATTGATTGTTATGCGATAACCAAACAATACTTTTACCTTCAATTTTCTTTGTTAAAATCATATCGTGTAAAAATAATAAAACCAATTTTTAAAGAGCGATATTTATATATCTTATTATAGTTCTGGTATAAACTTTGTTACTTTTAAAAATTGATTGGTACTTTTGCAGTATGTATAGACAACGAGTAGAGTTAGAAAAAGAAGATTTTTATCTAAATGAACAGGGATATAAAGTTTTTACAGAAAAATATCATTTAAAAAGAGGATATTGCTGTAAAAGTGGATGCAAACATTGTCCGTATGGATATGATAAAAAAACAGATAGTTTTAAATAAAAGTGACGATAATTGAGTAATTGTTTCTAAAATAAAAAGAGTTTAATAAAAATATAAAAAATGAAAAAAATATTAATAGTATTCATAGCTATCCAGTTTATTGGTTGTGCTGAGTTACAAAAAGTAGTAAATCAAATACCTAATAAAGGAATTTTATCTCAAGGTCAAATAGGTAGTGGACTTCGTCAAGCATTAGATAATGGAATTAAACACCAAGTATCTAAATTAACATCTAAAGATGGGTTTTATAGAAATCAATTAGTGAAAATTTTGTTACCAAAAGAGCTACAAGGCGTAGATAAAGCTTTGCGTAAAATTGGTCTAAGTAATATTGCAGACGAAGGAATTAAGGTTTTAAATAGAGCTGCAGAAGATGCGGTAAAAACTGCAACACCTATTTTTGTAAATGCAGTTAAAGAAATTACTTTTAATGATGCTAAAAACATTTTATTAGGAGAGCAAAATGCTGCAACTTCATATTTAGAAGGAAAAACTAAAACAACCTTATATGGTAAGTTTAACCCTGTAATTAAGAGTTCATTTGGAAAAGTGGGAGCTGATAAAGTTTGGAAAAATTTAATATCAAAGTACAATAGTATTCCATTTGTGAAAAGAGTTAATCCAGATTTAACTGATTATGTAACAACAGAGGCATTAAAAGGTGTTTTTCAAATGATAGCTGTTGAAGAAAAGGGGATTCGAGAAAAAGTTGGATTGCGAAATACTGATTTACTTAGAAGAGTTTTTGCATTACAAGATAGAAGTTAATTATTGACTGTTTTATTAGAACAAATGATTCTTTAATTATGTAGTAACTTATAAAAAGGAAAGTAATAGGTTAGACTAACAAAAGAAAATATGAAGAAGTCTATAAAATTAAAGACTTAATAGATAAAAAAAGAAGTCATAATAGTTATGTAATTGATTTATTTTTAGTGTGAGCCTTGTTTTATGTTAAATACTTGTTTTTCAGTGTTAAAAGTGGTGTTGGTAAACGAAAATTATGTATATTTATAAGGTGTTTAATAAAAACTATAATGCTACAAATAAATCAATTACATAAATATAAAAGGCATCTTGAAGAAAGGTATCGTAAATTGGTTGAAAGAGCTAATGATTATAAATATGTTGATGAATGTAAAAGTGATAGATCAGCATTTAAAGCAATGCAAGTTTTAGAAAAACTTAATAGAGTGAAATATTTGAATAAAGAAATATCAAATTCTGTTGTGTAATTGTTTGAAGTAATCAAAAGCTTTTAAAAGTCTACTGCCATACCAAGAAAACATTTCTCCATCTACAAATAGTATTTTTGCGTGTTGAATGTGTTCTTGTATTTCAAAAGCATGCTGTTCTTTAAAAGGGTAAGGTTCTGAGGATAATAAAATTAAATCAGGGTTTCCTTCTTCTTGAATTTTAGTGATATCAACCTCAGGGTAGCGATCTTTGTTTACGTAAATATTACTAAATTTATTAAGGGTTAGTAAATGATTAATGAAATTATTATTTCCAGAAACCATCCAAGGTTTTCTCCAAATAAAATATGCTACTTTTTTATAATCTTTATCTTTTATAAAACTACTGAAGCTCCAGATTTCAAAATTTAGTTTATCTAAAAGGCTAAGGGCTTCATTTTTTTTGTTAAAAATAGTGCCGTATTGTTTAATAAGCTCTTTACTGTCTTCTAAACTGAAAATATCAGAAACATGGGTTGGTGCTATTTTTTCACATTCTTGAACTATTTCTTTAGTATTCTCTTCCTTATTGCATAGAATAATATCTGGTTTGAGCTCTTTAATGGTGTCAATTTTAATATTCTTTGTGCCTCCAATAATAGTTTTGCTTTTTTTAAGGTGTTTAGGGTGAATACAAAATTTTGTAATGCCAACAATAAAATCTTCTAACCCTAAATCAACCAAAAGTTCTGTTTGACTTGGAACTAATGAGATAATTCTTTTAGGGGGAGTATTTAATGTAACTGTTCTATTAATTTGATCTATCAACTGTTTTTATGGCAATATACGGAAAACTGATACTTGTTATTACGCCTTTGTTTTTATTATTATTCATTTTAAAAGAATAGTTTTCATTAAAAGTACTTTTTAATCTTTCAATAGTACTTTCCAAACCAATATTCATTTTAACTTGACAAAAATCATCAGGAAGTGATTTTCCATCATTTTCAATAGTGATAAGAATACAGTCGTTTATTTTTTGAATTATTAAAATAATATTTAAATCGTCATGATCGTAAGAATAACCATGTTTTACTGAATTTTCAATAATTGGTTGTAGTAAAAGGTAAGGTATTTTAGCATTTAAAATAGATGTATCGTGTATGATGGTTTTAAAAGAAAAATTATCTGCAAATCGTACTTCAAGAATACTAATATATTTTTTTAGAGTAGATAATTCAAGTTCTATGCATGTTGTTAGCTTTTCTTTAGTATCTAACAGTTCTCTAAAAAGATCGCTTAAATCAGCAATAGTATCTTGCGCTTTTTTAGGAGATATATCTATCAATGAAGAAACACTATTTAAAGTGTTAAATAAAAAATGAGGTTGTAAGTTTGATCGTATTAGGTTTAACCTTGTTTTCATTAGTTGCCTTTCAAGAATAGATTTTTCTTTTTCTATTTTTTGATTTTTTTTTAAGTAATGATAAGAGTAAATAACTGAGATGATGAAGAAATAAATTAATACGTTAACATCTATTGTGGCTATTATATATCTAAGTACCTCTTTTAACATAAGGTTATTTAACTTGATATTTCCATTAGAAATATGAAATAAATAAATACATAAAACAATAATAAAACTCATTACAAAAGAGAGCATAATATGCAGTAATGCAATTTGCTTCCATGACTTCTTTTTGTTAAGTAACTTTTTTGTTGTTTTATTCACAACAATGAAAAAAAGTATAACCAAAAAATAGTCTAAAATAGAGTCAATTATTAATATAGACCATTTTTTTTGAGTATACCTGTAACCAATAGATTTAAAGTAATAAACTTTAATTAAATGAAGAATAGAAATAAAAGCATAGAGTATTGAGAAAAATAATGTTAGCCTACTTTTTTTCATTTAACTCCCATCATTTCTTGAAACTCCTTTTTATATCCTTTACTAACTCTAAAAGTTTTATTATCATTAATTTTTACATCTGTTTCACCATAGTTAGATGTAATAATTTCGTTTATAAAATTAGAATTTATAATTGTAGACCTGTGAATTCGCATAAAATTATTAGAATTAAGCCTATTAATTATACTAGATAATGATTCGCGAAGTAGATATTTTTTATTATCAATGGTGAAAATTTCTACATAGTAACCAGAAGCTGAAATGTATTTAATAGAATCAATATCTATAAATGAAATTTTATTACCAGATTTAATACTTATTTTTTTGTTATTTGTATGTTGGTCAATGATTTGTTTTTCTTTAACAATGTCAAGGATGTTTTCTAAACTATGTTGAAAACCAGAAATTTCTTCTTTTTGTTTTTGTTCTACTATTTTATTTATGGTAGTTATAAATCTATCTTCTTTAAAAGGTTTTAATAAATAATCAAAAGCAAAATAGTCAAAGGCTTTTAAAGCGAATTCATTATAGGCTGTTACGAAAATAAAAATAGGTTTTTTAGGAAGGTTTATTTTTTCAATAATATCAAAACCTGTCATGTCCTTAATTTTAATGTCAAGAAAAACGACATCAGGATTAAGACTGTTTATTTTTTCGATTGCGTTTTTTCCGTTAGAGCAATCTCCAATAACATTTAATAAACCATGTTGTTCAATAAGTTTTTTTATTCTAATTCTAGCAAGATTTTCATCATCAACTATTAAGGCAGAAATTTCCATTTACATTTTTTTTTATATACTTATAACAAATCGATAATAATTAACCCTAAATGCTTTTTGTTAAAAAATAAAAACTTTTTAGAAGGAAGATTAATTGGTTTTTTGTGGCTTTTTTAGAAGCCTAATAAAACTCAATGTTTTTATTTAGTGTAAACATAATATACAGGGAGAATTTGAATTTTAAGCTGTTTTTTTAACAAAACTAATAAAGAAAATTCATAGTAATGACAGTACTTTGAAAGTAATTTTAAACTTTAACATTATTAACATTTCATTGTGATTTACGAGTTTTTTCATTTACATCTAAAAAAGGTTTTTTTACATCAAATTACTATCTGTTTGCTTCAAATAAAGATTATTGATACGGTATTGCCTGTACTTTTATAAATGTTAATTAATAAAAATTTAATAATTTATGAAGCAAAGTTTCAAAAAGGCTTTAACATTTCTAGCGTTTTTTTGTTTTATTGTTAGCGTAAGTGCGCAGCAAAGAACAATAACAGGAACTGTTAGTGATGAAGCAGGACAATTACCGGGGGTAAGTGTTGTAATTAAAGGTACTGTTAAAGGAACAGAAACTGATATCGATGGTAATTATACTGTCAAAGCAAATACAGGAGATACTCTTGTATATATGTTTTTGGGATACGAAAACGTAGAAAAAGTAGTTGGTCAATCATCTATCATTAATGTGAAGATGACTGAAGATGCAAACGTTCTTGATGAAGTTGTTGTGTCTGTAGCATATGCTGCTAAAAGAAAGAAAGATATTATTGGAGCTGTAAGTGTAGTTACTGCAAAGGAAGTAGGTGACTTAAAAGTTACTACTGTAACTGAAGCTTTACAGGGAACTTCAGGATTATCATTAGTTAATACATCAGGGCAACCGGGGGCGAGTCCAACAATTAGAATTAGAGGTGTAGGTTCTTTACAAGGTAATGTTGATCCATTAATTATTGTTGATGGGGCTCAGTTTGCTGGGAACTTAAATTCAATTAACTTTAATGATGTAGAGTCATATTCAGTTTTAAAGGATGCTGATGCGGTTTCTTTATATGGTAATAGAGGAGCAAACGGAGTTATTATCATTAAAACAAAATCTGGAGCTGATACTAATGGAGAAGGTATTATTGAAGTTAGCACTAGTTATGGTTTTTCTGACAAAGCAACGAATGATTATAGTTATTTAAATTCTGAGCAAATTTTAACTACCTCTTGGCAATCTATTAGAAATGCAAGGTTAGATGCAGGTGATACACCAGCAGTTGCAAGTAATTTTGCAACTACAAATTTGATAAGTGATTTAAAAGCAAATCCATATAGTGTTAGCCAACCAGTTGGTACAGATGGAAATATCAAAAGTAATGCAAGATTGCTTTACAATACTAATTATTACGATATCTTAACTCAAAATGCAACAAGACAAGATGTGTCTTTAGTATTAAGAGGAGGTTCTGAAAAAACTAAATACTTTATTTCTGGAGCTTTTTTAGATAGTGATGGTTTTAGTTTAAATTCTACTTTTAGAAGATATAATGGAAGAATTAATCTTTCTTCAGATGTAAAGTCTTGGTTAAGTGTTGGAGCAAATGCTTTTGTAACAATAAGTGAATCTAATGTTCCTACTCAAAGTGGATCTTTATTTGCAAATAATATTCAATATGCAAGATCTATTTCTTCTATTTATCCATTATATAAAAGAAATGGAGATGGAACTTTTATTTTAGGAGCAAATGGCGAAAAGCAATATGATTTTGCTGAGAACAGAGGTTTTTTTGGTAATTATAACCCATTAGCTGAAACTTACGGAAGTACAAATTTATTCGAGAGAAATACATTTAATTTTTCACCATATGTTAATTTTAAGTTTTCTGATAATTTAAACTTTAAATCTCAATTAAATTATACAAACTATTTGTATGAAGAGAATACATTTAATAATCATTTTGTAGGGACTCCTCAAGATCAAGTTAATAATAGATCTAGTAGTAAACGTAGAAATACTACTAAAACTTGGAACATTATTAATACATTATCTTTTAACCAAACTTTTAATGAAAAGCATAGTGTAACAGCTTTATTAGGTCAAGAAATGTATGATAGAACATTTAATAGACTTAATGCTACTGCAACAGGGTATGTTTTTAGTGATTTAACTGAGTTAGATAATGGAGCTACACCTACTTCAGTAGGTTCAATAACTAACAAAAATAGGCTATATAGTTTCTTTGGAAGGTTAGATTATAATTTTAATGAAAAATATTATTTCGGAACAGGTGTTCGTAGAGATGCATCTTCAATTTTTCATAAAGATAATCGTTGGGGTACTTTTTGGTCTGTTGCTGCAGGGTGGAGTATCTATGATGAGTTCTTTAGAGGAAGCGAAACTGTTAGTTCTTTAAAATTAAGAGGTAGTTATGGTACTGTAGGTAACCAAAATATTAATCAACAGTTTACATACATAGATGAGTATGGACTAGGTTTTAACGTATTAGCAAGTGGAGGTTTAGCTCCAACAGCAATTGGTAATAAAGACTTAAAGTGGGAAACACATAATAAGTTAAATGTAGGATTAGATTTTGCTTTATTTAATAGTAGAATTTATGGTAGTGTAGAATATTATGATAATAGAGTAACTGATTTATTATATTTTGATACACCAGCACCATCATTAGGTTCAGGAGGTACGGGACCAGATGACGATGGAAATTCAAGAGCATTAGGTAAGTGGAAAAACTTTGGTGAAATGAGTAACAAAGGTTTTGAATTTAATGTTAACTCGATTAATATTGAAAACGATAACTTCAAATGGACAAGTTCTTTTACAATTTCTACAAACAAAAATAGAATTGAAGATCTTAAACAAAGTGAAAATAATGGTTCTTTCCGTTGGGAAGCAGGAAGAGATCGTTATGAGTTTTATATGAGAGAGTGGGCTGGTGTTAACACTAAAACTGGAGCACCTGAATGGTATAAAGATGTAAAAGATGCTTCTGGAAAAATAACAGGAAGAGAAAAAACATCTAAATACGATGAAGCAACTAGATACTTCACAGGAAAATCTGCATTACCTGATTTTGAAGGTAGATTAGGAACTAAATTTGAGTACAAAGGAATTGATTTATCATTAAATTTCAACTATAAATTTGGAAATTATATCTATAATACAGATTATGCTTCTTTAATGAAAGCTAGGAACTTAGGAGAGCAATTAAGTAGTAATGTTTTAAATGCTTGGCAAAAAGATGGAGACGTTACAGATGTACCTAAATTAACTACTGCAAGTGATAACTTCAATTCTAGATCAACTAGATGGTTACAAAGAGGAGATTTTATTCGTTTAAAGAATATTTCTATAGGTTATAATCTTGATCAAGAGATGTTAGAAAAGTTAAATATTAGAAGGTTAAGAGTTTACCTTTCTGCAGATAACTATTGGACATGGAAAAGAGAGAGCAACTTAGATGATCCAGAACAAAGTTTTAACGGTATTACTAATAATAGATCTACCGTATTAAAAACATTGTCTTTAGGAGTTAATATTTCACTATAAAAATTTTACGATGAAAAATATATTTAAATATACATTAATAGGAGCTTTATTCATAGGTTTTGCATCTTGTAGTGATGAGTTCCTAGATGAGCCAAAACCAACAGGATCTGTAACTGACGTTGTTGTTTATACTACTGAATCAGGAATAGATGCAGCTTTTACAGGGCTTTATGCTAATATAAGAGATTATAGATCAAGACACGATACTTGGGGAGCAAAAGCTTATTATTTAGGAGCTGAGGTTATGGGAACAGATTTAACAGTTCCAGATTTTAACTGGTACATTTTTGAACATAGATGGGATGTAACGGAAAACTCTAACGGTAGAAGAAACAACTGGGCTTGGGAGATTTTTTATTCAACGGCTAATATAGCAAGAACTCATATTGAGGGAATTAATAAATCGGCTTTGCCTGACGCTAAGAAAAAAACGTATGTAAGTGAATTAAAAGCTGTAGAAGCATATAGTTATTTTAATTTAGTAAGATATTTTTCTGGTTCTTATTTACTAGGAGAAGGAAAACCAGGTATACCTGTATATTCAGCATCATTAAGTTCTGGACAAGAACCAACAGGAAGAGGTACTATTAAAGAAACTTATGACAGAATTATTAAGTTGTTAGAAGAAGCAATTCCTGATATGGGAAGCGCAGTGTCTAAATATAGATTTAATAAATCTACTGCTGAAGGTATTTTGGCAAGAGTTTATTTAGAAATTGGAAATTGGACTAAGGCTGCTGAATATGCTGCTAAAGCAAAGGCACCATATGCTTTAATGAATCAAGCAACTTATAAAGAAGGTTTCAATACGATAAGTAATAATGAGTGGATGTGGGCTTTACCATTTAATGCTGATCAGCAAGATGGTTTTGCTAGATTTTATTCTTTTATTGACCATACAAGTCCTGGGTACAATCAAATATATGTAAGTAAAGATTTTCAAGCTTTATTTACAAGTGATACTGATGTTAGAAAATCTTTAATCAAAAAGCAAGCTACAACTAATCAAACTAAATTATTTACAACTGAGAAGTTTAGAGATTTAACTGATAGATCTGGTGATTTAGTATTCATGAGAGCTTCAGAAATGTATTTAATTGAAGCTGAGGCAAAAGCAGAAGCTGGAGATTTAAATGGAGCTAAACAAGTTTTATTAGAATTAGTGAAAGCTAGAGATGCAGTTGCTACTTTATCAACAGCTACTACTAAAGATGCATTAGTTAATGAGATTTTAATAGAAAGAAGAAAAGAATTATATGGAGAACTTGGTGTTTCTTGGTTTGACTTAAAAAGAAGAAACAAAGGGATTTCTAGAAAAGGAGATGCTTACAGATGGGAAGTTGAATTTCCAGCAGGAAATGCAAGATGGACTTTTAAGATTCCTCAAGATGAGATCGATAAAAACCCAAAAATATCACAAGCTGATCAAAACTAAATTTTGAAAAGGCTGTTTTTAAACAGCCTTTTTATTCTCTTAATTCAAAAACCAGTGAGTTCACATCAAAGACAGTAAACTAAGGAATTAATCCCCTTATTTTTGCCATAGTTATACCAACTTTGTTTTCATTGGTATCATTATTTGAATTAATCTATAAAGTCAAGGAGTCATTAACCTTGACTTTTTTTGTTTAATATAATTTCCATACTTTTTTGAAGCTCTTTAGCTTTCTCAGCAGCAGACTTTGCAAAATTAGTATCATTACTTGCATAAATAATTCCACGTGAAGAATTAATTAGTAAACCGATATTTTCATTCATTCCGTGCTCACAAACATCTTCTAAGTTACCACCTTGTGCACCAACACCAGGAACTAATAAAAAACTTTTAGGAATGATAGTACGAATTTCAGATAAGAATTCAGTTTTTGTAGCACCAACTACATACATTAAGTTATGAGAGTTGGTCCAGTTTTTTGAAGTTTCTAAAACTTGTTTATAAAGTTCCTTTCCATCAACTTCTTTAGTTTGAAAGTCAAAGGCACCTTGATTAGATGTTAAGGCTAATAAAATAGTATGTTTGTTTTCAAAAGCTAAAAAAGGTTCAACAGAATCTTTTCCCATGTATGGCGCAACAGTAACACTATCAAAAGCTAAATCATCAAAGAAAGCTTTAGCATACATTGTTGAAGTATTACCAATATCACCACGTTTTGCATCAGCTATTGTAAAAATTTCAGGGTGTTTTTCGTTAATGTAATTAATTGTTTTTTCAAGAGCTCTCCACCCTTTCAGTCCATACGCTTCATAAAAAGCAGTATTTGGTTTATAAGCAACACATAAATGATGAGTAGCATCAATTATTGCTTTATTAAAAGCAAAAATAGGATCTTCTTCTTTTAATAAATATTGAGGTATTTTGTTAAGATCTACATCTAAACCAATACATAGAAAAGATTTTTTCTTTTTAATTTCAGATACAAGTTGTTGTGTTGTCATGAGTTGTTATAAAAGTTAGGCAAAAGTAAACATTTTTATGAGTTTCTATTATCTTTGTTATCAATGTTCCGATATATTATAAACAAAATTTTTTATGGTTTCCTAACACTTTTTGGGGTGGTTACTGTCATTTTCTTTTTATTTAATATTTTACCAGGAGATCCCGCTAGAATGATGTTAGATCAGAGAGAGAATTCAGAACAATTACAAAATATTAGAAAAAAATATGGCTTTGATAAACCAGTTTTTACCCAGTATTTATATTATTTGAATGATGTTTCACCATTATCTTTTCATAGTGATAACAAAGACGATTATACATATTTGTTAGAAAAAAAGTATAAATATCAAAAATTAATATCAATAGGAAAAGTAACTATAGTTTTAAAATATCCATATTTACGTCAATCATTTCAAAAGAATGGTAAAAATGTTTCAGAAGTAATAAAAGAAACATTACCTAATACTGCTGTATTAGCAATATTTGCAATAACAATAGCCATGTTTTTAGGTATATTTTTAGGAGTGTTATCAGCTATTTATAAAGACACATTGTTTGACAGGCTAATAGCTGTTGTTAGTACCTTTGGTATGAGTGTGCCATCATTTTTTTCAGCAATAGTTTTTGCATGGTTGTTTGGGTTTGTTTTGCATAAATATACGAATCTTCAAATGACTGGAAGCTTGTACGTTGTAGATGATTTTGGCGAAAACATATACATTCAGTGGAAAAATTTAGTGTTACCAGCTTTAGTTTTAGGAATTCGTCCACTAGCTGTAATAATTCAATTAATGAGGAATTCATTATTAGAAACCTTAAATCAAGATTATATAAGAACCGCAAAGGCTAAAGGGTTAACTACGTTCCAAGTGATTAGAAAACATGCACTTAAAAACTCATTAAATCCTGTGATAACAGCAATTTCGGGTTGGTTTGCATCCATGCTTGCAGGAGCTGTTTTTGTTGAATATATTTTTAATTGGAATGGATTAGGTAAAGAAATAGTAAATTCATTGAACACTTTAGATTTACCTGTAATAATGGGGAGTGTATTAGTAATAGCAAGCTTGTTTATTTTTATTAATATTTTAGTAGATATTTTATATAGTTGGTTAGATCCACGTGTTAAATTAGAATAGTATGAGAATTGTTGTAATAGTTTTAGTAACACTTTTGTTTGGTAGTTGTGCAGTTTTTCAGCCTAAAAAAATATCTGTAAAGCCTTTAGAAGAAAAATTGATAACTATTAATAGGGAATCTATTACTCTAAAAGAGATATTGAAGAATGGCTTAAAAAGAGAAACTATTATACAGGTATACGCTAGTTATTGTCCTTTTAGTCAAGATAGTTTTAAAGATGTAGTGAAACTTCAGCAAAATAATAAAAAGATAAATTATATCTTTTTATCAGTAGATCATTCTTACCATGATTGGAAAAGAGGATTAGAAACTTTAAAAGTAAAAGGAAGTCACTATTATATACCTAAAAAGGGAAAAGGAGAAATAGCTAAATTTTTAAAGTTAAAAACAATTCCAAGATTTTTATTGATAGATAAAAACGGTAAGCTTAAAGTGTTTAATACGTCTAAGGTATCTAAAATAGAAAGTAAATTAAACAAATGAAAAGGTTTACAATAATTTTCCTTATCCTGTTAAGTAGTTGTATCGTAAAAAATGAGTCTGAATTTTCTGAAGCTGCATTAAATGATGTTTTTATTACATTAAAAGGAGATGAAATTACATTTCAAGAAATTTTAGATAAACATATTGAAAAGAAAATAGTTTTAAATATATGGGCTTCTTGGTGTGGTGATTGCATAAGAAGTTTACCAGGTATTATAGAGTTAAAAAGTAAATACCCTGATATTGTTTATATTAATTTATCATTAGATAAATCAATTACTAATTGGAAACTAGGAATAGAAAACCTACAACTTAAGGGAGAACAATATTATATGAAATCTGGATGGGAAGGCCCTTTTGGAGAGTTTTTGCATTTAAGTTGGATACCTAGATATTTAGTAGTAGATAAAAATAAAAAAATAATAGTTTTTAATGCTACAAAATCTACTGATGAACTAATTGAAAAAAGCTTAAAAAAATGATGTATTTTTGCACTCAAGCTTAAACCTTCTTAACTACACAATTTAAAAATAACAACACATTGAGAAAAAACATCGTAGCAGGTAACTGGAAAATGAACAAAAACCTTAAAGAAGCTAAAGAGCTTGTTAAAGGGATAAGAAAGGGATTGAAAAAAAATAGTTTTGAAAATAAGAGGGTAATTGTCGCTCCAAGTTTTATAAATCTTAATAGCATTGTAAAAAGAACTAAAAAATCTAATATTGAAGTAGCTGCACAGAATATGCATGAAGCTAAAAGTGGAGCTTATACAGGAGAGGTTGCTGCAGATATGTTAACAGACGTTGGAGTTAATGTAGTTATTTTAGGTCACTCTGAAAGAAGAATGTATTTTAATGAATCTAATGAATTGTTAGCAAAAAAAGTTGATGCAGCATTAGCTAATAATTTAGAGGTAATTTTTTGTTTTGGTGAGTTATTAGAAGATAGAAAAGCTGAAAAGCATTTTGAAGTAGTAGAAAACCAATTAAGTGAAGGATTGTTTCATTTATTGAAAGAAGATTTTTCAAAAGTTATATTAGCTTATGAGCCAGTTTGGGCAATTGGAACTGGAGAAACTGCATCACCTGAGCAAGCTCAAGAAATGCATGCCTTTATTAGAGAAGTATTAGCTAAAAAGTACGATGAAAAAACAGCAAATAGTATTTCTATATTATATGGAGGAAGTGTAAAACCAGCGAATGCTAAAGAGATTTTTTCAAAAGAAGATGTAGATGGAGGATTAATAGGTGGAGCATCATTAAAATCAGAAGATTTTTTAGCAATAATTGAAGCAATTTAATGGATAGTATTTATATAGAGTATAATTTTATTGTTGTTCCTAATGAACCAGCTACTGAAATTTTAATAGCTGAGTTAGGAACTGTAGGGTTTGAAAGTTTTGTAGAAAGCAATGAAGGAGTCACTGCATATATTCAAAAACAAGATTGGAGTGAAGATATTTTAAACGATATCTTCATTTTAAGTTCTACAGAATTTAAAATTACCTACACTAAACGAGAGGTAGAGCAAACGAATTGGAATGCAGAATGGGAGAAGAATTTTAATCCTATACAAGTTGAAGATAAAGTGAGTATAAGAGCTCCTTTTCATGAAAACCCAAATTTAAAATTTGATATAGTAATAGAACCAAAAATGAGTTTTGGAACAGGTCATCATGAAACAACTCATATGATGGTACAACACTTGTTAGCATTAGACTTAGAAGGTAAGAAAGTATTAGATATGGGATGTGGTACAGGAATTTTAGCTATTTTTGCTGAAATGAAAGGGGCAACACCAATAGATGCTATTGATATTGATGCTTGGTGTTATGAAAATTCTATTGAAAATGTTCAGAGGAATAACTGTAATCATATTAGTGTTTATGAAGGAAATTCATCGCTATTAGAAAATAAGCAGTATGATGTTATCATTGCAAATATTAATAGAAATATTTTGCTAAATGATATGGAAACATATACAAAATGTCTTAATGAAAATGGTGTTTTGTTGTTAAGCGGATTTTATCAAGAAGATATTTCTATCATTGATGAAGAAGTATCAAAATATAAATTATCTCTAGATAAAACTATACAAAGAAATAATTGGGTGTCATTACGATATCAAAAATAAAAACAGATGAGTACTATTGAGAAAATTCAAGAAGAGTTAGATGTTTTAACTGAGGAAACTAGAAAGCATGAAATTATTTTATATAATGATGATGTAAATACATTTGACTTTGTTATAGATAGTTTAGTTAGTGTATGCGAGCATACACCAGAACAAGCTGAACAATGTACTGTTTTAGTACATTATAAAGGAAAATGTGCAGTTAAAACTGGCGAATACAAAGATTTAGAATCTAAATGTTCAAAACTTTTACAGTTAGGACTTTCTGCTGAAATACTTTAATATGGAAAATGTTTTTAAGTATTATGAGTTCTCTGATTTTTATGTTGATAAATCAGATACTTTTTTAGGAGAAGAAATTTGTTACTCGGAATTAAATTCGCAACATTTTTTAATTTTTAAAAAAAATATTTCAGAAGAAAAAGTGACCTATGATTTGTATGTTTCAAAATATTCTTCAAAAAAAGAAATAGGCGTTAAACCTCCGGAAATACTAGAGATTTTGGTTAAGGATTATGATAAGTCCATACCTGAACATCGAGTAGTGTTAAGAAAATATTTATACTAAAAATCTCAAAAAAATAATTTTTTTGAGATTTTTTTTGTTTTTATGTGACCTATCGAAAAAAGAAGTGTCATAATAGTGTAACAAGAAACGAAATAACGTTTTAAGTTTTAAATAAGTTCATTAAACATTTCATTTATAATAGTTTGTTTTCCCTAAGTTTATAATTGTTATAAACCCCAAGTCTCTCTGAGTAAGATTCCCCTTGTATATGGTCTGAAATGACAACATGCTGAAAGGAGAGGTTTTTAAAAAAGATAAATATAGTTTTAAAGATAGTAGTAGTTAGTTTTTTATACTAAGTTTGGTTAGACGAAAAGGCCTTAAATGAGAATTTAAGGTCTTTTTTATTTTATAAACTAAATGAATTGAGTGTTTTTAATAGGGTAGATTTTGATTTAAAATAACTAAACTGATTTTTAATTAACTTTAATTCATTTTCTATCGATTTAACTTCTCTGTAGTTAACAAGGAACATAGATCCTTCACCTAAATAAAATTTTCGTTCTTCACTTTTTAAAAGTTGTTTGTAGTCTTTAGCTAGATCATTTAATATTCTATTTTGCTCTTTATATGAGTTAATTTGTTCTGTGTTACTTTTTATTTTATTGTCTATAGCTACTTTTGTTGATGAAATATCAAAGTCTATTTCTTTCAATTTTAAGTTGGCTAATTTTAAATCAGCACGTTCTTTTCTTAGAAATAGAGGTAGACTAACATTTAACCCTCCTTTGTAATTAGATGTTGAAAGTGCATTTATATTTTGATAATCAGTAGTTAAAAAATTATATTGAAGATCTATTTTTGGAAGGAGGTTATTCAGTTTAAGTTTTCTTGATACTTTAAACCCTTCTTTTTTTAATTGTAAAGCTTTTAATTTAGGATGATTATTAGTGTTAAAACTAGCGGCTTTTATAATTGAATTTCCAAGTACCAAATCAATATTATTTATAGTATTAAGATCAGGAGTTATTAAGTCACTTAATTCTAGTGGTAAATCATTATTTAACCACAAATAATTGGAAAGCTCTAACTTAGATTTAGTATGACTTATTTTAGATTTCTCAAGGTCTAATAGTCTGTTTTTTAAATTGATGTTAGCCTCTAGTGTATCAACTGCAGGTTTATCTCCTGCGATGAAACTTTTTCTAACATTATCTAGTCTAGTTTTTGCATTTGTTAGATAGTTATTGTAAACCAATTGTGTTTGGTAGTTTTTTAACCATTTAAAATAAGAGTTTATAGCGTTATATAATATTTCGTTTACTAATAGTTTTTGTTTTTCTATTGATTGTTTTCTGTAAAGCTTGGCTTGTTTTAAGAAAGCCATTCTTTGGTTAATTAATAATCCTTTAGCAAGAGATACTGAAACCCCAGCTGAATATAATCCTTTTTCAGGGGTTTTAAATTCTGGATTTAAATAGTATCCATCATTGTTTTCATAATTGGCTTTAAATTCTATACCATACCATGTTGGTATTTTGAATGTTGTATTCAGTTTGTTATAATATTCTGTGTTTTTAAAGTTTTTACGAGTGTAATCAACTTCTATTTTAGGATCAAAAGCACCTCTAGCCTTGAGTAATTTAGCTTCCCCATTGCTTGTTGTTAATTTAGCTTGCTTTAATAAAGGATGGTATTTTTTTACATATCCTAAATATTCTTCTAATGAAAGTGAGTTCTTTACTTCTTGAGAAAAACTAAAAGTATTGCAACAAAAAATTAAAATGATTAAAATTTTTTTCATTATTTTTTATTTTTAGTTTCTGCTTGTTTCTTGTTTTTAGGCTGATAAAAGTTAGGAGGGAAACTGTTAATTTGCCTCCATAGTTCATACCATATAGGTACATTTTCTAATAAGGCAATTGATCTTGCTCCTGAGCCTATTCTAACAGCTTTTGGCCATGGTTCATACTCTTTATCTTGTGTTAGTAGTACTCGGTATTTTCCATTGCTACTAATATAATTTTCGATTGCTATAACTTTTGCACCATAGGTACCGTAGGATACATTAGGCCATCCACTAAAAATGATTGCTGGCCAACCGTCAAATTGAACACGTACTTTTTCACCTATATGTATTAAAGGTAAATCTATAGGTTTAACATACATCTCAACTGCTAAATCATAATTAGCAGGCATTATACTAACTAGTTTTTCACCTTCTTTAAAGGTTTCTCCAATACCTGAAATAATGGCTTTGTTGATATATCCATCTTGAGGAGCAGTAACAAAAAGTAAACTTTCACGTTTTTTATAGTTAGCTAAACTAGACTCTAATTTTGAAACCTGCGCTTCACTATTAAAGGCACTCGATTGAGCAGTAAACACATTACTTTGTGCTTTTGCTAATTTATCATTGTAGGTTGCTTTAAGTGTAGATATAGTAAGCTTGGCATTTATAACATTATTTTCAGTAGTTAATAATTTGTTTTTTTGAGAAATCAATTTTGCATTAGCTTCCTGAAGTTTTGCTCTTTTCTCTTCAACATCTTTAGTGGCTTTTAAACCTTCTTTTTGTAAAGTAATAGCTCTTTCATATTGAGTTTTAGCAATAGTTGTTTTTATTTTCACAGCTTCTAAATCAATACTATCACTTTTTACTTTTAAATACGCTTGCATAAGTTTGTTTTGTGCTTGCGCAAGTTTTAGCTTTCGTTCTTGTTTTAATGCAATAATTTGATTTTTGTAAGCTTGAGTTTTATTTTGGTAGGCAATTACAGAAGAAGCTTTTGCGTTTAATTGATTACCGGTTCTTTCAGATAATTTTGCATCAAAATAATTGCTTTTTATTTCTGATATTCGAAGAATAGTATCTCCTTTTTTTACATAGTCTCCTTCCTGTATAAACCATTCTTCAATTCGCCCAGGAATTTGTGATTGTAAAGTTTGCGGACGATGATTAGGTTTAAGGGTAGTAACACTTCCTTTGCTAGTTATGTTCTGAGTCCATGGTAAAAATAAAATTACAATTAAGATGAAGGTAAAGAAAAGTAAGAATTTTTTAAATCGTTTATGATATTGTTTAGTGAAAATTTCTTTACCAGACTTAAAGGTGGTAATATCAATATATTTTGATATTTTATTGTTAGAGATATTTAACATAGCTTAGTGTTTAAGGTTTATAATAGCGCCTTTTTCAAGCGTAATATGCTTATTACATTTTTCTTTCCATGTATAATTACTACTAACTACAATTAAACTCCAAGGCTGAGAGCTATGTGTTAAGAAATCGATTATTTTCTGTGTTTCTTCTTTTTTAAATTGATCTAATGGGTCTTCTAGAATTAAAACTTTAGGTTTTTTTATTATAGCCCTTGCTAAAATTATTTTCTTAGCTATAGTATAGGCTATTTGTTTTCCATCAGGTTTTAAAATTGTACTTAAACCATTAGGTTGTTGTTTTATAAAATCTTTTAAGCCTACTTTTTCTAAGGTTAGGTATATTTGTTCATCCAATATGTCTTTATTTCCAAAAGTAATGTTCTCTCTTATGCTTCCTTCAAATGGGGTTTCTTCTGATAATGATAAACCTAGATTAGCTCTGTACTTATTTAAGTGTAAGCTGTTAATGGACTGATTATTAATAAAAATATGACCTGATGTTGGTTCTACTAAACCTGAAATTAGTTGTAGTAAACTTGATTTACCACTTCCGCTTTCTCCTTGAATTAATATCCTATCTGTTGGTTTTACAATTAGTGAAATATCATTTAATATAGGTATGTTTAAGGTGTTTACTTTATAAACAACACTTTGGAGTTCTATAGATAATTCTTGGTCTCCATTAATTAACTCTCCTTCTTGGGCTTCAATTGGCTTGTCAATTATTTGTCCAAGTTTTTCAATGGATGTTAACACATCGTAAAATGATTCTAAACCAATAATTAGTTTTTCAACCGATGTAATTATTAAAAGAATAATGATTTCTGCAGCAACAAATTGTCCAATATTCATTTTTTGATTCAATACTAAAAAACCTCCTATTAATAATAGTCCAGCAGTAACCAGTACTTTAAAACCGATCATTTGTATGTACTGTAGTATTAAAATTTTAAAATGTTTTTCTCTTGATTGTAAATAATCATCTACTAAATTATCAGTTTTATTAAGCGCCAAATTTGTTTTACCAGATAATTTAAAACTCATAACTGTTCTTGCAATTTCTTGTAGCCAATGAGCAACTTTGTATTTGTTTTTAGATTCTTTTAAACTTGTTTCTAATCCTTTTTGTGCAGTGTATTTAAATACTATGAAAATTAATAATAGTAATAAGAATCCAAAGAATATAAAGAAAGGATGGTAAAATGATAGTAATAATAAGGCGAAAATTATTTGTAAAAAAGCTGATGGAACATCAATAAGTATTTTTGATAGCCCTTTTTGAATAGTAAGTGTATCAAAAAAACGATTAGCTAGTTCAGGCAAGTAATAGTTTCGTAATTCACTCATTTTTATTTTGGGAAATCTATAGCTTAACTCTAAAGATGCTCTCGTGAAAATTCGTTGCTGTATAGTTTCGATGATTCGCATTTGCATTAATTTTAAGATACCTGCAAAGGCAACTCCACCAGTAACTAAAATAATTAAAACGATCCAAGAAGCAGAAACTTGAGCGCCTTGTAATAAATTAATGATAGCTTGTATTCCTAGTGGAAGAGACAAGGCAACTATACCTTCAAAAATAGCATAGTATGCTATTTGAAGTATGTCTTTTTGTTCTAGCTTAACAAGCCCTAAAAAACGTTGCCATGGAGAAAGTATTTTGTTATTCATTTAATAATGTCTTTAATACTAGTTCAATAAAAAAATCAGTTGGATTATCGTTGCTTTTAAAATTTGTAATTGAAGGAAAATGTTGCTTGGTAAAGTGTTGATGAAGTGAACTTTCTGTTATAGTACTAGCTAAACTCAAAGGATATTTATATTTAGGATTGTGCCCAGAAATCATTTCAGATAATCTTTTTACAACTCTTTTATAGGTCATAAAATATCCTTCTTTATTTTCAGCATCAACATCTATAGTTAAATAAGATTTAGAATTTTCGTTTATTACAATCTTATTTAATAAAATCTCATTAATATGCCCATAATTACTGTCTTGAACAGTGGTTCTCGTAACAACTTTTAGAGCGGTAATTAATTTATCTTTAGAATTATTAATACTATATGTTTCAATAACTAATTGATATTCTATCCATCCCCAATACCAAGAGGTTAAATAAATTAACAAGTTGTGTTTGCTTTCAAAATATCTATATATAGAACTTTCGTTTGATCCAATTTCTTTTCCGAGTTTTTTGAAATTGAAGCTTTCGAAGCCAAATTTTTCAATTAAAATAATACTATGTTCAACTATTCTTTTACCTAAATCGGATGATTCAGGGTTTTTTATATAGATCCCTTTTGGGGTTTCTATTTTAATATTTGACAGTAAATTTTTCATAATTAAAAATATTTACCGCAAAGTTAATAGTATTACTTTCAATAATGAGTAAAAGAATGTTAAATAAATATAAATATTTACTTACAGTTAATAAATAAAAATAATGTGATTAATTTAATTTTTTAAATGTAAAATCTATTTTAAAACTATCATTTGAAACTTGAGCATGTAGATTTGAGTTGTTTTTCCAATATTTTATTTTTTTGGGGAATTCATTTAATTTATTTTCACAAATAAATGATGAATCTGTTTGTTGTATGAATTTAAATAGAGTAGGTTTATTGTTAACACCTGTAACTTTAAGATGCAGAGTGTTGTTAATAGTTTCTATAGTTAGAATTTCTTTAAAAATAGTATCTCCTTTTTTTAGTGTAAAGCCTGATCCTTTATAACTTGAGTTCCAGTTTTCATATGTAATTTGATTAGGTTTATCATTTATGCGTTGCCATTTTCCAATAAGAAAAGTAGGTTTTAATGTGTTAGATTTGCAGGAAAGTATAAGAGTAACGCATAAAAAGAGAAAAAGAAATCTCATAATAAGTTTGTTTTAAGTTAGTTGTGTGTTGCTCAAATTTAAAGAAAAATCGTAAATTCGCAATCCAAGAAAAGATATAATGCTAGACAAATTACAGATAGTTAAACAACGCTTTGATGAAGTGTCAGATTTAATCATTCAACCTGACGTGATTTCTGATCAAAAACGTTACGTACAATTAAATAAAGAATATAAAGATTTAGGAAAAGTTGTAAAAAAAGCAAACGAATACGAAGGGCTTGTAAATACAATTGAAGAGGCTAAAGAAATTATAGCTGATGGAAGTGATGCGGAAATGGTAGAAATGGCTAAAATGGAAATGGAAGAGTCTAAAGCTCGTATCCCTGTTTTAGAAGATGAAATCAAGTTCTTATTAATACCTAAAGATCCTGAAGATGGTAAAAACGCTGTAGTAGAATTACGTGCAGGTACTGGTGGTGATGAAGCAAGTATTTTTGCTGGAGATTTATTTAGAATGTATACTAAGTATTGTGAAGGAAGAGGCTGGAAAGTTTCTACTGTAGATTTTTCTGAAGGAACCAATGGAGGGTTTAAAGAAATACAATTTGAAGTTAGTGGAGATGATGTGTATGGAACGTTAAAGTTTGAAGCTGGTGTACATCGTGTACAACGTGTGCCTCAAACGGAAACTCAGGGTAGGGTTCATACTTCGGCAGCTACTTGTATGGTTTTTCCAGAAGCTGAAGAATTTGACGTAGAAATTAATCCTAAAGACGTTCGTATTGACTTTTTCTGTTCATCTGGTCCTGGAGGTCAATCTGTAAATACAACTTATTCAGCTGTTCGTTTAACGCATATTCCAACTGGTTTAGTAGCACAATGTCAAGATCAAAAATCACAACATAAAAATAAAGAGAAAGCTTTTAAAGTATTACGTTCACGTTTGTATGATATGGAGTTAGCTAAGAAACAAGAAGCTGATGCTGCAAAACGTGGGTCAATGGTTACATCTGGTGATCGTTCTGCAAAGATTAGAACATACAACTACCCACAAGGACGTGTAACTGATCATCGTATTGGATTAACATTGTATGATCTACAAAATATTGTAAACGGTGATATTCAAAAAATTATTGATGAATTAATGTTAGCTGAAAATACGTCTAAGCTAAAAGAATTAGGAGAAACAATTTAATATAATATATAGAGCTCAATCGTTTAAGATTGAGCTTTTTTATTTACTGGCATTTATTTGTTTACTCATTAAATAAGTTATAAATTTGTACCTTCATTTTTGTTCTATCCTTAAAGGGGAAATATCTGAGATTTTAAAAACACTTTTTTAAGTGTTTAATCAAAACTTCAAAGTTACTTTTTATTAAGTTTTTCTTTTTTTTAATAGAATTATTTAACCTGTAAAGGTTAGGTATTTTCATGCTAAAAGTATTCAATATAAAATAGGTTTACTTATAGTATGTAAAATGAAGTTTAAATAGAGAGTAATTTAAGAATATTAAATATAATAATATATGTTAAAAATTATAGTAAAAGAAGGTGAGAACATAGATAGAGCCTTAAAACGTTACAAGCGTAAGTATAGAGACGTTAAAATTTTACAACAATTAAGAAATAGAAAACAATACGATAAGCCATCTGTAATTAGACGTGCTGAAGTTAAGAAAGCAGCTTATAAAGAGCAACTATTCAAAGAAGATTAGTATTTGTTTTTTAGAATAATAAAAAAGCTCAATCTATAGATTGAGCTTTTTTGTGTTTATATAAGTAGCTTTTTATGAAAATAAGCTATCAATTTTTTCACGTTCTTCAGCAGCTAAAGCAGAATCAACTAAAATACGACCACTATGCTCATCTATCGTAATTTTTTTACGATTAGCAATCTCTAATTGAATTTGAGGTGGAATAGTAAAGAAAGATCCTCCAGCAGCACCACGTTCAATAGAAACAACAGCTAATCCGTTTTTTACTTTATTACGAATTCTTGAATAAGCATTTAATAAATGAGTATCTATAGATTCAGAATACTCTTTAGACTTGTCTTTTAATAATTGCTCCTCTTTTTCTGTTTCTTTTAAAATGGCATCAAGTTCATTTTTCTTGTGAGTTAAATGGTTTTCTTGCTGAGTTAATTTGTCTTTTGTACCTGCAATTACCTCATTTTTCTGAGCTATTTTAGCTTTGTACTCTTTAATTCTTTTTTCTGATAATTGAATTTCTAATTCTTGATATTCAACTTCTTTTGTTAAAGAATCAAATTCACGATTGTTACGAACATTCTTTTGTTGTTCTTCGTACTTCTTTATAAGAGCTTTAGATTCAGTAATAGCTAACTTTTTACTATTAATATCAGATTCTAAACTAGCTAAATCGCTTGATAAATTAGAAAGTCTGGTATTTAATCCGGCAACTTCATCTTCTAAATCTTCAACTTCTAAAGGTAATTCACCACGAACATTTCTGATTTCATCTATTCTAGAGTCAATTAGCTGTAAATCATATAACGCTCTTAATTTTTCTTCTACCGTTACTTCTTTTTTTGCCATCTTTATATATAGTATATTGGATTTGTACTTTCTTCGCTTAAAATAATTGCAAAAGTACTAAATTTTTTGCTAAGATAATCAACCAAAATATTTTTTGTAAACTGCTCACTTTCATAATGGCCAACATCTGCTAATAAAATCTTTTTTTCTGCCTTAAAAAACTCATGGTATTTAAAATCAGAACTTATGTATGCATCAGCTTTAGCTCTTATAGCATTATTAATAGCAAAACTTCCTGAACCTCCTAATACAGCTACTTTTTTTATCGATTTATTTAATAATTCTGAATGACGAACACAATCAGTTTTAAATGTTTTTTTAACAAATCGAAGAAATTCATTTTCATTCATTTCAGAAGAAAACTCTCCAATCATTCCCATTCCAACATGTTGATTTTTATTATTAAGTGTTATTATTTCGTAAGCCACTTCTTCATATGGATGGTTGTTAAATAAGGTGTTTAGTATTTTTCCTTCTAAATAACTATCAAAGGTTATTGAAATACATGTTTCTTCTTCAAATGCTAATTCTCCTTTTTTACCAATTTTAGGATTTGAACTTTCATTTCCTTTATAACTCCCTTTTCCATCCATATTAAAGGAACAATTATCATAATTACCAATAGTACCAGCTCCAGCTTTAAATAATTGTTCTCGAAGAGAGTTAGCATGATTAATGGGTACGTATGTAGTTAGTTTTTTAATAATTCCTTTTTTAGGAATTAATGTTTTAATGTTTTGTAATCCTAAGACTTCACACATTTTAGCAGAAACTCCATTTTGAACATTATCTAAAGCCGTATGTGTAGCGTAAATAGCAATGTTGTTTTGAATAGCTTTTAATACAACTCGTTCAACATAGTTGTTTCCATTTAATTTTTTTAGGCCACTGAATATTATAGGATGAAAACTTATGATTAGATTACATTTTTTGGCTATTGCTTCATCAATAGTTTTTTCTAGAGTGTCTAAAGTTACTAAAACACCTTTAACTTTTGTTGAGTAACTACCTATAAGAAGTCCTACATTATCAAAATCTTCTGCATAAGAAAGAGGTGCTAATTGTTCAATATAATTTGTAATATCTCTTATTTGCATAGTTAAGTTTTACAAGTTTTAATTCAATATCAAAGTTAAGATTTTTAATTACTTTCGTTGTAATGAAAGTAATCCGTTTTTTATTATTTCCAATAGCCGTTATATATGATATTGTTACGAGTATTCGTAATTTATTGTTTGATAAAAATTTTTATAAAGAAAAATCTTTTGCTTTTCCAGTAATTGCTGTAGGTAATTTAAGTGTTGGAGGAACGGGAAAATCTCCTCAAATAGAATATTTAATACGTTTATTAAGTAAAAACTATAAGCTAGCTACATTAAGTAGGGGATATAAAAGAAAAACAAAAGGGTTTCAAATTGTAACTTCAAAACATTTAGCAGAAGATGTAGGCGATGAACCATTACAATTTTATAAGAAGTTTAATGATAAGATTACTGTAGCTGTTGATGCAAATAGAGTTAATGGTATCCAGGAGTTGATAAAGCAAACAAATAAGCCAGAAGTTATATTATTAGATGATGCTTTTCAGCATAGAAAAGTTAAGGCAAGTTTATATGTGTTATTAACTAAGTATGAAGATTTATATGTAAATGATTACATTTTACCAACTGGAAATTTAAGAGAAAGTAGGAGAGGAGCTAAAAGAGCAGATATTATAATTGTAACTAAATGTCCAGATGATTTATCAGATAAAGAGCAAAAAGATATAATTAAGAAAATTAATCCAAAAAGTTATCAAGAGCTGTTTTTTACAACAATTTCATATGATACAAAGTTGTATGGGAACCAAAATATACTTATTGATAAGTTAATAGGAGAAGAAATTATCGTGGTTACTGGAATTGCAAATCCAGCCCCTTTCTTACAATTTTTAAAATCTAAAAATATAAAAGTTAGACATTTGAAATTTCCAGATCATCATCACTTTACTAAAGGTGATATTGAAAAAATAAAGTTGGAATACAATAATATAGTATCCTTAGGGAAAGTAATACTTACAACTGAAAAAGATTTTGTTAGATTAGAAAATAGGGTAGATAATCTATTCTATTTACCAATAGAAAGTTCATTTTTAACAAATAAACAAAAGTTTGATACTATAATTGAGGGGCATGTAACAACTATGCTCAATTAATAATGGTATTATTTTTGATATTTTGGAATAGGTAAAATAAATATAGATGAAAAAAATAATAACCTTTTTAGTTTTGTTATTTGCAGTTAACAT
This sequence comes from Tenacibaculum sp. E3R01, assembly GCF_003318185.1. NCBI lineage: Bacteria > Pseudomonadati > Bacteroidota > Flavobacteriia > Flavobacteriales > Flavobacteriaceae > Tenacibaculum > Tenacibaculum sp. E3R01. Next base: position 146,288 of record NZ_QOCC01000020.1, read on the forward strand.
TGTTTTTTCACAAAATAAAGCAATTACTGATGAGTCAAATAAACAGATTAAAGTTACTTGGGAAACATCTTATGAGGAAGCTTTAAAAAAGTCGAAAAAAGAGAAAAAACCTGTGTTAATCTATTTCACAGGATCTGATTGGTGTGGACCTTGCATAAAATTAGATAGAGAATTATTTCATACTAGTAAATTTGTAGAGTATGCTAATGAAAATATGATTTTATACATGGCTAATTTTCCAAGAAATAAGGATTTAGTTACTAAAGAAGTTGCTGTTGTAAACAAAAGACTAAGTAAAAAATATAAAAATTCTTTTCCTATGGTATTGTTAATAGATAAAAGGGAAAAGGTTTTAGGAGAAAAAAGAGGAAGCTATATGACTGAATATTATTATCCTTTTTTTGAAGCTGTTATAAAAAAACATTATAAAAAAAATCCGAAGTAGTAGCTTCGGATTTTTTATTATTTTTTAGTTGTTAAATGTCTCTTTTGCTTGTGCGGCAATTTGTTTTATTTCTTGTTCATCATCTTTTGGGCATATTAAAAGTACATCATCTTTTTCAACTACTATAAAATTTGATAATCCTTGGATAATAACTTTTTTACGATTTTGAGTTCTTACCATATTACCACTTGAATCTCTAAAAATAGTTTTAGCTCCTACAATAGCATTTTTTTGCTCATCTTTAGGTAGTTTATTGTAAAGTGAACCCCAAGTTCCAAGATCATTCCATCCAAAGTTAACGGGCAAGACATGTACGTTTTTAGCACGCTCCATTACTCCAAAATCAATAGAAATATTTTCACATGATTTATAGTTATTGTTTATAAAGTCATCTTCAAAGTCAGTATTATATACATTATTTCCATCATCTAAAGTAGCAACCATTTCAGGTAAAAATTCACTAAAGGCTTTTAAAATACTTTTTGTTGACCAAACAAATATTCCAGCATTCCATAAATAATCACCACTTGCTAAAAACTCTTTAGCTTTATCTAAGTTTGGTTTTTCAGTGAAGTTTTTTACTTTTTTTATACTAGATTCATGCTCTTCGAATTGTATATATCCATAGCCAGTATTTGGAGAGTCTGGTTGGATTCCAAGGGTCATCAAAATATCTTGTTTTTCACAAGCATTAAATGAAGTTTTAATATTGTTTAAAAATTCATTTTCATTTTCAATCCAATGATCAGAAGGTGCTACTAGCATTACTGCATTTGGATTTTGTTGATGTATTTTTAATGCAGAATATAAAATGCATGGAGCTGTATTTCGCATGGTAGGTTCTAATAGTAACTGCTTGCTTTTTACTTTAGGTAATTGATCTAAAACTAATGATTCATAGCGTTTATTTGTTGCTATTAAAATATTGTCTGAAGGGATTAGTTGATTTATTCGACTAAAAGTTTTCTGAATCAAAGATTCCCCTGTTCCTAACATATCATGAAATTGTTTAGGATATTGTTGTGTGCTTACTGGCCAAAATCTTGACCCAACACCACCTGCCATGATAACTGCGTAATAATTATTGCTCATAATTTGTATTGTATTAACTACTGAATAAGTAGAACTTCTGCATTTTGATTAAAAAGGTATACACGTTTATTGGTTAAGTTCAAACATTCATATCGTGTTCTACGCTTGTTGCCTCTTTTATATAGCCTGTTTTTAAATTGAAAAACATTTCCATTAGGAACTTCAAAGATAAAAATCTTTCCTGGTTCTGCTTTACCATTACGCAAAGCTAATGATAAATTTACATCTGTATCTGTACTAGCTTTCGGGTTTTTTAAATAATTAGCTAAATAAGGAAGTATTTGAGTAGGGTAAATCTCAGGTTCTAAGAAGGGAAGCATTAAATGTTGAAAAACAGTTTTCCATTCTTTACCATGAGGTTGTACCCTTCCAAATTTTTGGTGTGTAACATGATGGGCAATCTCATGAATTAACGTTAATAAAAACTGATAATGATTCAAGTTGTTATTTACTGTTATTAGCATTCTTCCATCAGGCATACGACGAAAGTCGCCATGCTTTGTTTGTCGTTGACTAACTATTTTTAGGTTTACTTGATGTTTGTTTATCAAATATTCAACCAAAGGGATAGCTTTTTTAGGTATGTATTTAATTAAAGTTTCTTTCAATTTATTCTATACAATTGCTTTATTATCTTCAATATATTAAAGTTTTTCTATGGAGTAGAACTAGAAACTTGTAATACTTTTCCATTGTAGTACTTATTTCCAGTTAATGAGAATTCAAAAATATAATCAGCCATTTCTTTAGCTGAAAGAGGAGCTTCATAGCCAGGGAATGCTTCTTCAAGCATTTCAGTTTGTACTGCCCCTAGAGCTAAAACATTAAAAGCTATTTGTTGGTTTTTATACTCTTCTGCTAATAATTCAGATAAAGTAATAACAGCTCCTTTTGCAGAACTGTATGCTGCAAGACCAGGAAATTTCATGCTTCCTTGTATTCCTCCCATACTACTTACGGTAATTACGTGACTCCCTTTTTTCATAAAAGGTATTGCTTTTTTTGTTAGTTCGGCAACAGCAAAAACATTTACATTGTAAACTTCCTTAAAATCTTCAGTAGATAACTCTGAAAAAGGTTTATTTATTAGTTTTCCAGCATTATTAATTAAAATATCAACTCTAGTCCAGTTGTTTTTTATAAAGGCTTCAGCTTTTATCAAATCTTCATTAGAAGATAAGTCAACAGAAATAGTTGTAATGTTTTTATGATTTAAAGAATCAAGTGATTTTGTATTTCTTGATAAAGCCAAAACATTATGACCTTGATTAGCAAATTGTTTAGCCAGTTCATAACCTATTCCTCTACTTGTTCCAGTAATAATTATGTTCTTACTCATTTATAGTATTAGTATTTGTTTTTGAAATTAGTTGTTTTAAATTATTCCATCTATCTTTTAGAATTAGATTTCTCTTAAAGGAAGATTGTTTTTCTGCTATTTTTTTTGTGTATAGTATCCTGTCTCTAAGAACGGGATGATTGTTTAAGTATTTTGGTATTTCAATCTCATTTTCTTTTTTTAGAATTTGAAATAACTCTGGCATTCCAGATAAGTTTAAATTATTTTTTCGCATAATTTCCATACTATAGAAATCAGCTTCATTTTCTAAGTTACGAGAATATGACAATTGAGAAAATAAATGCGCATTCTTTGTTAAAACAGCGGAAATACTATTAAAATCATTAAATATAATAGAGAGAAATACTTTTCCGGACAAATTTCTGCTTAAATTTTTTAGTATATGTCTGTTTTCTATATGAGATATTTCATGACCTATTAAAGCAGTTAACTGGTGTTCATTCTCTATTTTATTAAGTAGTGAAGAGTAAATCACTATTTTTCCACCAGAAAGAGCATAAGCATTCAATTCTTTATTATTTACTACATACGCCTTTATTGGAAAGGTAGTATTTATATTCATATCATTAATGAAAAGTTGTAATTTATTTGACTTTTCTTTATCAATATCTAAATCTTTCAATAGTACATTAAAAGTGTAATTACCAAATTCAATTATTTGTGTTTTATTTAATTTTGAAACAAAATTTATAGCTACAGTTGGAATAACATAAAAATATATAGTGAAGAGTATCGTAAAAACTGCTAAAAGCAGGCTTATTATAGATCTCTTTTTGTGTTTATGTAAAAAAGTATTAACTCTATTATTTAAATTTTTGTGATTACTTTTATTTAGGTACTCTATAAAATTATTGTCTGAGCTTTCTATTTTTTGAAAAGGAAAGGTATTGCCATAAGTAAAAGAAATTAATCCTTTTGTGTGAACCTCTGACTTTTTGATATTCTGAATATTCCATGAAATTTGTATAGGGTTGTTTTCTTTTTTTTTGAAAGAAATTTTCCAAGCTAAGGAGCTTGGTGAAATATAAGCTTCATGTGTTTGAGATGACTTCCCATCAAAATAGTTTACTTTAAAAGGCATTTATAGTAAATCTAAATCTAAAAAATCTAATAAGTCATCTCCAGATGCATCATCATAATCATCATAAGATGTTTGTTGTATAACATTAGTATTTAAACCTTCTTCAATTTCTAAAAAACGGAAAATAAAATTAAATGTTCTAATAGTAACCCATGGTGTTGCTATTCCTAAAGTTAACACAATCAATAAAAAATTAACTATCATTAATTCAAAAATATCACCAGGTTTAATATTTAACTTGAAATTTACTTTTTTTCCATTTTGTGTTACTTCTGTATTCTCAGCATAAAAAGTCCATAGATTTTTTAAATACCAAAAAGAATATATACCTAATGTAAGATAAAATAAAAGAATAAATTTTAAGTTAATCCAAAACAAAGTTTCTCCTTTACCTTTGAAATCAAAAGATAAGTTTCCAAATCGTAAATGACTTAGGATATATTTTCTAATTTCAATTTGAAACCAAGCTCCATAAATCCCAAAAGTTAAGATAGTTAGAATCATTCCTGTAATAAACTTCCAAAAGAGCTCCATTCTTTTACCTAAATATTTAAAATGAATACCCTTCCAAGAACTTCTAGATGAGCGATAACGTATAGCACCATGAATAGCGAATGGAATGATAAGAATGAAAAATAAATAAAATATAGCAACAGTTAAAATAGTTGTAGTTTGATTTCCAGATTGTAAACCATAAATTAAAGTTCCGTATAATAGAATAAAAATTATATATATTTTAACGAAGCCTCTAAAAACTTCATTACCAGTACCATGAAAAGTAAAACGAGACTCATCTAATTCTGTAGATTGATAATGATATTTTAAAATTTCAACTTTAGCCCATGGATAGTATAGACCTAAGGTAAAAAGTGTTAATAATATATTTTTAAAAAATATAATGGCAAATTCAACTCCACTACCAAAATATTTAAAGCTTTTTTTTTCAGTTTTTAAACTAGAAATAATCTCCATTGTAATTTTTAATTTGTTTTTAATCAAAAATGCAATTTTATTTTAGAGTGTGCAAATATTATAAAATTCACATTTTTAAATATTTTATGTAATTATTTACTATCTTTTTAGACTATACAAGAAACCTTATAAAGTTATGAAGTATATATTTTTGCTTTTTATTTTCGCCTTTATGTTTTCATGCTCAGATGGTATTGATAAGAATATAGATGATAATGTAAATGAAGAAAAATGGCTTGTAGACGAAACCTATATAAAAGAAGGAGCTCCGTTTACTTTTATAGATAACCCTAGTTTCAAGAAAGTAAATGAAATTGAAAATGTATCTGATGATGATCTTGTAATAATGTTTAATTATAAAGGGAGGGTTAAGGTTTTTCCTTATGTTTATTTAAATTATTCTGAAGTTGTAAATGATAAAATAGATGATTTAGAATACATAGCTAGTTATTGTCCACAAACAAAAAGTGGTATTTGTTTTAATAAAGTTATAGGTGGTAAAAGTTTGAACATGTTTGCCTCAGGTTTTTTATTTAAAGATAATTTGGTTTTAACATCACAAGAGGAAGATGTTTTTTGGTCGCAAATGTTACTTACTGGTATTAAAGGGAGTCAAAAATATATGGAGATAAATGATTTATTTTCAATAGAAACAACTTGGAAAACCATTAAAGACTATTTTCCTATGGCTCAAGTGTATTATCATAATTTACTTAGTAGAGGACAAGTGAATAAGTACAATAGTGTAAAGAAAGCTAAGTCAACTAAGTTTTTTGGTATTGTTAATGGTGGAATTGAAAATTCGGTTGAAGTTTTTCCTTATTCTAGCTTTAGTAAGTTAAAGTTAAATAAGTTAATAGTTAATGGAAGACAAACTATTGTAATAGGTGATGAAAGTAAAAATATTTTTACTTCATTTTATGAACCTACTGGAGAAAATTTAGAACTGGATACTAGTTTTCCTTTAGTATTGAAAGATAATAAAGGAAATAGATGGAATATATTTGGTGAAGCTATTGAAGGACCTAAAAAAGGCACAAAATTAGCTTCACCTAGTTTTTTTCATGCTGAACTATGGGCATGGAATTTTTTCTATAAAAATAATGTTACTATGCATAACTAAAATAATGAATTATAATAATTAATTATTTTAACAATATCCCCTTCTTCTTTATATGTTAATTTGTTTTTTTTGATATAAATTTTTACTTGATCTTTTTTTTCGGTAATTAATTTAGTAACATTAGATTTTTTTAATTTAATTTTTTCTAATTTTTTATTTTGAATGTAACTATAGTAATTAACTATTTTAACATATTCAGCAGGTTTTACTTGTTGATTTGTCATTTTGTTAATGATAGGTTTTTTTAATTTCCCTGAATATTTCTTTAATAAGCTAATTTTACCATCAGTTATTTTTTCATAAAATTGCTCATTAATATTTATAAAAAATCTATTTTCTACATTAATACTTTCTACATTTTGATAAATGTAAACGCTGTCTCTTGAGATTTTTGACAAAAAAGCTTTTTCATCCAAATCATAATTCATGTTATTGATTTGATATTTTTTTCCAGTCTTAGAAGTAATTGTTGAATTGTTTTTCCAAGTATTAAATAAATAAAATGACCCTTTAACACCTTTAAATTGATCATTTTTATTAAAGGCTCTAGCATCATTACGTTGAAAAGTACCTCCAAGTGTTTGAGTATTAAAGTTAACTTTCATTTTAGGAGCTTCACTTGAGTTAGTTGGCCAAAAAGTTCTCTTTCCTTGTGAATACAATTGATTTGTAATAATAATTACAAAAAATAAAATTATTTTTTTCATATCAGATTTTGTTGGTTATAGTTTTTCTTTTTGAGTTAATTTTTTTAAAAGTTGTTTAGTAGCTTGTTGTAATATTGTAATATTTTAATTACGTCATTCTCTTTTTTGTAAGACAATTTATTTGTTTTAGAGTATTTCTTTATTTCTTCTTTTTTAGAAGAAAGTAATTTAAGAATACTTGATTTCTTTAGTTTTATTTTTTTTATAGTATTGTTTTGCCTTGAATATAAAGTTTCAACTTTGATGTATTGGGGTTTCTTAACTATTTGATTTGTCATTTTATTTATAACAGCTTTTTTATACTTACCAGTATACTCTTTTAATAGTTGAAGTTTACCACTAACCAATATTTCATAAAATGTACCATCAATATTTTCAAACAAAGACAATGGAGTTTTAACGTTTTTAAGATTATTGAAAATGTATATACTATCATTGCTAATTTTTGCAACGAATTGCTTATTTTCTATATCATAATTTAAGTTATCAATTTTCAGCTTTTTGTTTGAAAAAGAAGTTAATGTAGATAGATTATTCCAAGCTTTAAACAAATATATAGAGCCTTTCATATTATCATTAAAATTATTTCCCGAATTTAAATTTAAGTTTTGAAATGTTCCTCCAATTTTTTGAGGATTAAAATTCATTCCATCAACTTGAGAGTTTACTAATAATGTTATAAAAGATAAACAAAGAAAGAATATTAACTTTTTCATAGTAAGGTGTTTGGGTTTAGGTAAATATAAAAAAAAACTACCTTTAAATTAATAAAGGTAGTCTTAAAAATTATATAATTTTTATACTTTTATTTATCCCACCATAATTTAGTGAATAAACCATCAGCACCTTGTGCAGCAACTGCAGCATCATAACTAGCTTTGTTTTGACTAGGCTCAGTTGAAGGATATGCATGTCTTGTAGGAATTTGATTAGTTCCATTTAAAGCATCAACAGCAGCTGTTAATACAGGGAAATCTAATCTTCTCCATTCAGCCCAAGCTTCATAAGGTTGGTAGAATAAAGAAATCCATTTTTGCTCAGCAATTTGATTCATATCAGTTGCAGCGTTATAAGCAACACCAGCAACACCTAAATAAGTTGTTGCATCAGCAGCTGAAACTCCCCATTGTTCTAAAGAAGCTTTAACTCCAGCTTCATAATAAGACTGAACAGTTCCAGAAATCCAGTTTAACTTGGCAGCTTCTGCTTTGTTAAATGAAACCTGAGCAAATGTGAATATAGGTAAAGATTTTGTTCCATTTTTGATTAAATCATCATTCATGAAAGACACATCAGCATTAGGAACAGATCCTGCTCCTGCCCATCCGTAACGTAAACCAACATAGTTTCCTGAAGAAGCAGCTGGAGCACCGAATTTAGGTAAACGAGGATCGTTTAAAGCTTGTAATCTGTTAACTAAAACATCACTTAAACATTCGTCAGTTCTACCAGAATCAACATAATCATCTTGGTAAGGGTTGTCATACTGGTCATCAGCGATACAAGCAAACATTATGTTTTCACTTGAAGATGTAATTGCACCAGCCATAGCTTGATTAAACATTGTAGCTGCGTAATCACCTGCATTAGGATAAACTTTAGCTAAACGAATAGCCATGTTCATTTTTAAAGTATTAGCAAACTTTTTCCATTTAGCCATGTCTCCTCCGAAAAAACTATCTCCAGAAGGACCTGCACCACCATCAATTTGAGCAAGAGCTTCGTCTATTTCTTTAAATAAATCTTTATAAATAAACTCTTGAGTATCATATTTTGGATTAGGAGTATTTACACCACCTAAAGCTTCAGTATATGGTAACATTCCCCATCTGTCAGTCATCCATTGGAAGTAGTAAGCTTTTAAAATTCTTGCTACAGCTATTTGGTTGTTGTTAGACCCATAAGCAGCCATTTCAGCAGGACTATTTGTATTAGCATCTATAATTGTTTTAAGAGCTAAAACAGGTTTGTTATAAATCCCTACATTTCCTTGTTGTCCAGTACCACTACCATTAATATTCCAACCAAAGTTGATTGTTTGATATCTAGACTCCTCAGTATATTGAGTCTGTGATAAATGTTGAACGTATAATGAAGGTGTAGCAGTTCCTGATAAACTCAAGGCACCTACTAATTTTGCTTGACTTGCAGTAAGTAAAGATGATGGTATAACCGCAGAAGGATTATTTAAGTTGTCATCAGTATTACCAAAGTCGTATGATTCACAGCTGTAGCCAACTACCAAAAAGGTAGCTAATGCTAAAGCTCTATATACATTTTTTCTCATTTTTTCTTAAAATTTTTAATTAAAATTTAACTTTAATATTCATACCAAATGTTCTACTACTTGGTAACTGTCCACCTTCTTCCCATCTTAAACCTGCATTGTTTACATTTTCAATCTCAGAAGGATCAACACCATCAACACTAGAATAAATTAACCATAAGTTGTTAGCGTAAGCATTAACTGTAATAGTTTCTATTGGAGTGTTTTCAAATATTTTCTTTGGGAAAGTATATCCTAAAGATAATTGTCTTAACTTAACGTAAGAAGCATCATAGATCCATCTTTCATGTAAAGCAAATAATCTTTTCCAATAAGTTTGGCTATCTACGAAGTAAGAAGCTGCACTTCCTGAAGTAGCGTCAACACCTTCTACTAAAACACCACCAGTTGTATTAGATACATTATTAGCATTTATTGAAGTTCCTGATGCAACAGCACCACTAGCATCTACTAATGGGTCTCTTACTGGGTTACCCTTAGCATTGTCTCCAACTGTAGCGATACCTAAACCAGCATAGTTGTTAAACATTTGAGTAACTGAGAAGTATTTTCCACCTTTTTGGAAATCAAGACTAAAAGATAAGTTAATTCCTTTATAGTTAAATGAGTTTGTTAAACCTCCAGTAAAATCAGGTAATAAGTTACCTAAATATTGGTTTTGATCAAATTGAATACTACCGGTACTACTTAATAGCATGTTTCCGTTAGCATCTCTTCTTATTTTTCTACCGTAAATAGCACCATATTCTTCACCTACTCTAGCTTCTATAGTTAAACCTCTCCATGAAGTATCAATTACGTCAGTTGTAATTGCTTCACCAGTTGTAGGGTTAACGTATAATTCATCAACTTGTCTTTTTAATGTAGCAAAGTTTAATCCAACATCCCAAGTAAAGTTTTCGTTTTTAATAGGAGTACCATTTATAGCAACCTCTATACCATTAGAAGAAAATTTTCCAGAGTTTACTGTAGATGCATTAAATCCTGTAGCTCCTGATAAAGGAATATCAATAGGTAAGTTAATATCTTTTCTATCAAAATATGTAATGTCTAAACCTAATCTGTTTCTGAAGAATTTTAATTCAGTACCAATTTCAAACTCTTGTCTTATACCTCCTTGAATACCAGCATTAGCTTGGGTAGCTGAAGGGAAAAATGGTACAACACCATTTAAAGAATTTCCAGTTTGGAATACGTTTTTAGTAGCATTGATGTTAGGGAAACTTGGAGCTTCAGCATAACCAACACGTAATTTACCAAAGCTTAACTCTTCTAAGTTAATTACTTTGTTAAATAAGAAACTTAAAGAACCTCCATAAGTTAATACTCTATTATCATTAGGGTTTGCAGTTGAGTTCCAGTCAGATCTTACTGTACCATCTAAGAATAACATATCATTATATCCAAGAGAAGCAGTTGCAAATAAACCTCTATTCTTTCTATTCCACTCTCTATTTGTATAAGTAGGTCTGTCTTTAGAAGAAGCTACTGTATATACACCAGGAATAGTTAAACCTCCACTAGTAGCACCGTCAATATATCTATCTTGCCATTGTCTTAATTCAGTACCAACAGAAGCAGTTAAATCTAAATTATCTGTAAGATCTTTGTTGTAAGTTGCCATTGCAAAAAATTCAGTTGAACTAATTGTACGGTCTCTTTCAGTAAAAGATGTTTGGTTTAATCCTCCAAAAGCAACTCTTGCATCAGATTTGTAAGTGTTTACAGTTCTTCTGATTTCAGTGTTTAATGTAATGTTATCAGTAATTTTATAGTTGATACCTACGTTACCATAAACAGCATTTTTAGTTTGGTTCTTAATATTTTGATCAGTTTCAAAATATGGAGAATCCCAATATAAAGGGTTAACATTAGAAGTACTTCTAATATTCCATGTGTAAAATTTACCTCCTTGGAAATATGAATCTCTTAATCTGTTCATATCCAATTGTCTTTGGAACCATTGGTTAAAGTTAGAAGCAATACTTCCATAACCACCAGTTGGGTCATTTAAAGTAGTTCTGTATTGGTAGTTGATGTTTGTGTAAACTTCAAGTTTGTCTGATACATCAAAACTAGCACTAGCACTTACTTGCTTTAAATTTCTTTTAGAGTTAGGTAAAACACCTTCAATGTCAACATTTCTTAATATAGTTTTAACACTATAACCATCTCCTCCTTTAGAAAAAGATAAAGTAGTATTATTTGTAATACCAGTGTTAAAGAAGTTTCTTACGTTATCTGGGTTAGCAGACCAAGGTCTTAAGTTACCAAATTCAGAAGAACCAGGTATCCAACTATCCCAATGCCTAACCATTCTTCCATCTAATTTAGGACCCCAAGATTCATCAGCTGCATAGTTAGGTATGTTTTGACCATTTAAAGTAGAAAAAGTTTGAGAATATCCACCACCATATTCATTTTGATATTCTGGTAAGATGTATACATTTGAAACTTGTAAAGCTTGGTCAATAACGAAAGATGTTTTTCCGTTTTTAGCTCTTTTAGTTGTAATTACAACAACCCCATTTTTACCAATAGGACCATATAATGCAGTAGCACCACTACCTTTAAGAACGTTAAGACTTTCAACATCATCAACATTAATATCTCCAGAATTGTCGATTTTTACACCATCAACAACATAAAGTAAATCACTTTCACCTCTTAAACGAATTAAAGCGTTTCCAAATCCAGAACTTGGAGCACCTAACATTTGTACACCGGCAACTTTACCAGCGATAGAGTTGTTAATGTCTACTTCTCTAGTTTGAGTAAGTTGTTCACCTTTTACAGTTTGTTGAGCAAAACCTAAACTTTTTGCTTCTCTCTTAATACCTAATGCTGTAACTACTACTTCGTTTAACACGTTATCATTTTCTAGTGTTACGTTAATAGTACTTGAAGCACCTACAATTTTTTCAGTAGTTTTCATACCAACAAAACTATAAACAAGAATATCCCCTTCTTTAGCTTTGATTGAGTATTTACCGTCAAAATCTGTTTCAGTACCTTGGGTAGACCCTTTTTTAAGTACAGACACCCCAGGTAAAGGTCCAGATTCATCGGAAACAGTACCTGAAATTGTTTTTTCTTGTGCAAAAGAAATTTGCACAACCAACGCTAATAGTAGCGTTAAAATTCCATTAAACTTTGTTTTCATTGCGTAATTGTTTGAATTAATTGCGTCAAAAGTCTTAAATAAAACTTAAAAAAACAACTAAATTGTTAACTAATTATTAAATAAGTTAACGAATTGTGAAATTTATTAATGCTATCGGGGCTTTGTGAGGTTTTTTTTAAAGATTATTAAAAATAATTAGATAATTTTAATGAAAGAAAAGAATTGTTGAGATTAAAGCTATTGTTATTTGATTTTCCTATAGAATATTCAATGTTTATTAAAGTGTTTTTCAATAGCTGTTTATAGCCTATTCCTAAGCTTGTTAAGTGATTGGTTTTGTTGTTTATATTTTTTAAGTAAGCATAGTCAAATAAGATGTACAATTGTGAGTTTTTTGATGTAATGTAACGGTATTCTGTATTTATGAATGTGTATTTTTTTGTAAAAAAACTTTGCTCATTAAATCCTCTAACACTATTAGCTCCTCCAATTCTAAATAATTCGTTGATCAAATATTTCTTTGATTCTAAGTAACCAATTTCATTTTTTATATATAGAGAATTACGATTGTTTAGTGTAAAGCTTTTTTCTATTTCTGATTTAATTTTTAATTGTTTATGTGTTTGTTTGTTTGAGCTTCTGTTTCCGAATAAAGGAGTTACTTTAAATAGGAGATGTTTATCAGTGAATAAAGTTTTATTGTTTTTGATATTGTAAATGTATGAGATACCTATAAAGTAATTTGAATAGTCATTAATGTTAGGTGAATTTTGTAATTGCAATGTGTTAGTAGAGTTGGTTGAATTGTATGTAATTGCCACGGTTGATTTATGGTTTATTGTATATGCTATTTTTGAGTTGAATTTAGAATTTAAAAATGTAGAATCTTGTTTGTGTAGCTTAAATGACATACTTGGAGTTAGTGGAGTGTTAAATATATAAGGTAGCTCAGAAAATAATTCTATAGATTCGTTTTGTTTGTTGAATGATTTCCATGAGATCTTAAAAGTCTCTCCTGAGTTTAGTGTGTTGTTTAACAGTAGGTTAATGTGTCCATTTAGTTTAAAACCTTTTTTTTCTCCTTCAGATGTAAAGTTTATGATACCATCAAAATTACTCTTACTTTCTTTTTTTAGGTATAAAAATAGAATGGTTGAGTCCTTACTGAATAATAATTCTGGTTTTTTTATAGATTTAATGAAGTTTATTGATTTAAGTTTATCATCTATTTTTGATAATTTCTCTTTGCTTATTGTTGTTCTGTTATTAATGTTAAGGTAGTTTTTTATGTATGTATTTGGGAAACTGGTGTAGCCTTTAATAACGGTTTTGTCAATAAAACGTTTTTTTAGAAATGTGGTTTTTACATTAGCAAATAAAGTATCTCCCTTTAAATGTATGCTGTCAAGTTTTATCGAAGAAAAAGAATTTCCAAGATTGTCAAGTTCTTTTGTTTCATTTAGTAAAAACTCTTTTAGCTCTTTTGTTTTTATAAAGATGTTTTTATTCTTATAGTGAAGAGCAACTGTGTTTGTTTTATTGTTAAGCTTAAATAGGTAATTGAATTTTTTATTTTTAATATTTAAATGATAGTTGTGATTGAAATATCCAATTGATTTTAAGTTGTTAGAAATTTTACTGATTTCTTGGAGTAGATTTTTTTTTGATAAGTGCTTTTGTTTAAACTTAATTTTTTTTAACACTTTATCTTCAATAGAATCTTTTGAAAATACATTTAAATTAAATTCTTGAGCAGATGTTGTTTCAAAGATAATAAACAGAAAAGTGAATAGAATATATGTTCTTGTGTGTCTTTTCAATGTAAAGTTTTTTTAGCTAAAGTACATTTAATATTAAGTATTTAAGGAAATACTGGGTTGTTGTTTAAAAATAACTGGCTGATATTTGAATAATTAGAAATTAATCGTACATTTGCGCACTCTTAGAAATTAAGAGAAATTTTAGTACAAACGAAAAATAGTAATTAATTAGTATGCCAACTATTCAACAATTAGTTCGTAAAGGAAGAACCAAAATAACTAAGAAGAGTAAATCGGCTGCTTTATCGGCATGTCCTCAAAGACGTGGAGTTTGTACGCGTGTTTACACTACCACACCAAAAAAACCTAACTCAGCAATGCGTAAAGTAGCGCGTGTTAGATTAACAAATGGTAATGAAATCAATGCGTATATCCCAGGAGAAGGACATAACCTACAAGAGCACTCGATAGTATTAGTTAGAGGTGGAAGGGTAAAAGATTTGCCAGGTGTTAAGTATCACATTGTTCGTGGAGCATTAGATACAGCTGGAGTTGAGGGAAGAACTCAACGAAGATCAAAATACGGAGCAAAACGCCCAAAAAAGTAAATTTAAGATAGTAACTTTTTTAATGTAAAGACATGAGGAAAAGAAGAGCTAAAAAAAGAGTTTTATTACCAGATCCAAGGTTTAACGACCAGTTAGTAACACGTTTTGTGAACAACTTAATGTGGGATGGTAAGAAATCTGTAGCATTCAAAGTTTTTTACGATGCAATTGATATCGTAAATGAAAAGAAAACTGACGAGGAGAAGTCAGCTTTAGAAATTTGGAAAGATGGTTTGTCAAATGTGATGCCACACGTAGAAGTTCGTTCTCGTCGTGTAGGTGGAGCTACATTCCAGATTCCTATGCAAATTCGTCCAGACCGTAAAGTATCTATGGCTATTAAATGGATGGTTTCTTATGCGCGTAAGCGTAATGAAAAAACTATGGCACAACGTTTAGCTTCTGAGATTTTAGCAGCTGCTAAAGAAGAAGGTGCTGCAGTTAAAAAACGTACTGATACTCACAAAATGGCTGAGGCAAACAAAGCGTTCTCACACTTCAGATTTTAATAGAAATGGCTAGAGATTTAAAATATACTAGAAATATTGGTATTGCTGCGCATATTGATGCAGGTAAGACTACTACGACTGAGCGTGTATTATATTATACAGGTGTTAGTCATAAGATAGGTGAGGTACATGATGGTGCTGCAACTATGGACTGGATGGAGCAAGAGCAAGAAAGAGGTATTACAATTACTTCTGCTGCTACCACTTGTGAGTGGAAGTTCCCAGTTGAAAATGGAGAACCTACAAAAGATACTAAAGGATATCACTTTAATATAATTGATACTCCTGGTCACGTTGATTTTACAGTAGAGGTAAACCGTTCATTAAGAGTTCTTGATGGATTAGTTTTCTTATTTAGTGCGGTTGATGGTGTTGAGCCTCAATCTGAAACTAACTGGAGATTAGCAGATAACTATAAAGTTCCACGTATTGGGTTCGTTAATAAAATGGATCGTCAAGGTGCTAATTTTATGGCTGTTTGTCAACAAGTAAAAGACATGTTAAAGTCTAATGCTGTGCCAATTGTAATGAATATTGGAGATGAGGCAGATTTTAAAGGTATAGTAGATTTAGTAAAGAACCGTGCTATTGTATGGCATGATGCTACTCAAGGATCTACTTTTGATATTGTTGATATTCCAGAAGAATTAAAAGAAGAAGCTTCAGAATTACGTGGTAAACTTATTGAAGAAGTTGCTGCTTATGATGAAAATCTTTTAGAAAAATATATGGAAGATGAAGACTCTATTACTGAAGAAGAAGTGCATGCTGCTCTTCGTGCTGCTGTAATGGATATGTCAATCATTCCTATGATTTGTGGATCAGCGTTTAAAAATAAAGGTGTTCAGTTCTTATTAGATGCTGTATGTCGTTATTTACCTTCTCCATTAGATAAAGATGCAATTGTTGGAACTAATCCTGATAATGGTGAAGAGCTTACTCGTAAGCCAGATGTAAAAGAGCCTTTTGCTGCTTTAGCATTTAAAATTGCTACTGATCCTTTCGTAGGACGTTTAGCTTTCTTTAGATCTTACTCTGGTCGTTTAGATGCTGGGTCTTATGTTTTAAATAACCGTTCAGGGAAAAAAGAACGTATTTCTCGTATCTATCAAATGCACGCTAATAAGCAAAATGCAATCGATTTTATCGAAGCAGGTGATATTGGTGCTGCTGTAGGATTTAAGTCAATTAAAACTGGTGATACTTTATCAGATGAAAAACACCCTATAGTGTTAGAGTCTATGGATTTTCCAGATCCAGTAATTGGTATTGCTGTTGAACCTAAAACTAAAGCGGATGTTGATAAATTAGGTATGTCTTTAGCTAAGTTAGCAGAAGAAGATCCTACTTTTACCGTTAGAACTGATGAAGCGTCAGGGCAAACTATTATCTCAGGAATGGGAGAGTTACACCTTGATATCATTGTTGATCGTTTAAAGCGTGAGTTTAAAGTAGAGGTTAACGAAGGTCAACCTCAAGTAGAGTACAAAGAAGCTATTACTGCAGTTGCTGATCATAGAGAAGTTTATAAAAAACAATCTGGTGGACGTGGTAAATTTGCTGATATTGTATTTACTATGGAACCTGCAGATGAAGGTGTTCAAGGGTTGCAATTTGAATCTATAATTAAAGGTGGTAACGTTCCTAAGGAATTTGTACCGTCAGTAGAAAAAGGATTCAAAGAAGCAATGAAGAATGGTCCTTTAGCTGGTTACGAAATGGATTCTATGAAAGTTACTTTAAAAGATGGATCTTTCCACCCTGTGGATTCTGATCAGTTATCTTTTGAATTGGCTGCAAAAATGGGATATAAAGCTGCTGCAAAAGCTGCAAGAGCTAAAATCATGGAGCCATTAATGAAATTAGAAGTATTGACTCCTGAAGAAAACATGGGAGACATTGTAGGAGATTTAAATAGAAGACGTGGTCAAGTGTCTGACATGAGTGATCGTGCAGGTTCAAAAGTTGTTAAAGCTTTAGTTCCATTATCAGAAATGTTTGGTTATGTTACAGCATTAAGAACAATGTCTTCAGGTAGAGCAACTTCAACTATGGAATTTTCTCATTATGCAGAAACTCCAAATAATATTTCAGAAGAAGTAATTGCAAACGCAAAAGGTTAATTAAGATGAGTCAAAAAATTAGAATAAAATTAAAATCTTACGATTATAATTTAGTAGATAAGTCTGCTGAGAAAATCGTAAAGACAGTGAAAAGTACTGGAGCGGTTGTAAATGGACCAATTCCATTACCAACTCATAAAAAGATTTTTACAGTATTACGTTCACCACACGTAAATAAAAAATCAAGAGAACAATTTCAATTATCTGCTTACAAGCGTTTGTTAGATATTTATAGTTCTTCTTCAAAAACTATTGATGCTTTAATGAAACTTGAGTTACCAAGTGGAGTAGAAGTTGAGATTAAAGTATAAGTAAATCAATAACTTTCGGTTTAATTTTGTTAAGCCGAAAGTTTTTTTTACTTTTGCACACCGAAATTTAAGTATTTCGATATTTTTTCTATTTGTTTTAATAGAAAAAAGACATGTCCTGAGGGTTTCGCAAGGGAAAAACGGTAAAACACAAAATAGTTAGAGCTAAAAGTGTTTACGCTCTTTTTTTTTACGTAAAACTTGAAAGTAATGTCAAACTGAAACATTTGTTTCAAACAATTTATATTAATAGACGCGCTGGATAAAATAAATCTATCGTCTGAAAATTAACAAATATGTCTGGGTTAATAGGAAGAAAAGTAGGAATGACCAGCTTATTCGATGAGAACGGGAAAAATATTCCTTGTACTGTAATCGAAGCGGGTCCTTGCGTCGTTACCCAAGTCAGAACCGAAGAGGTTGACGGCTATAACGCGTTACAACTTGGTTTCGATGACAAAAAAGCAAAAAGCTCAAATAAAGCTTTAGATGGTCACTTTAAAAAAGCTGGCACAACTGCTAAAAGAAAAGTCATTGAATTTCAAGGATTCGAAGGAGAGTACAAATTAGGAGATTCAGTTACTGTTGAGTATTTTGCAGAAGGAGAGTTTGTAGATGTATCAGGAGTTTCAAAAGGTAAAGGTTTTCAAGGTGTTGTAAAACGTCATGGATTTGCTGGAGTTGGACAAGCAACTCACGGTCAGCACAATCGTTTAAGAGCGCCAGGTTCTATTGGTGCTGCTTCATACCCTGCAAGAGTATTTAAAGGAATGCGTATGGCAGGACGTATGGGAGGAGATAATGTAAAAGTTCAAAATTTAAGAGTATTGAAAGTGGTTCCAGAAAAGAACCTTATCGTTGTTAAAGGAGCAATTCCAGGACACAAGAACTCTTACGTAACTATTGAGAAATAATGAAAGTAGCAGTATTAGATATTACAGGAAAAGATACTGGTAGAAAAGTTGAACTTTCTAGCGAAGTATTCGGAATTGAACCAAACGATCACGCGATTTATTTAGATGTTAAACAGTACTTGGCTAACCAAAGACAAGGTACTCATAAGTCTAAAGAAAGAGCTGAAATAGCAGGTAGTACAAGAAAGATTAAAAAACAAAAAGGAACTGGTACTGCAAGAGCAGGATCTATCAAGTCTGGTGTTTTTAGAGGTGGAGGACGTATGTTCGGGCCAAGACCAAGAAACTATTCTTTCAAATTAAATAAAAACTTAAAGCGTTTAGCTCGTAAATCAGCTTTAAGTATTCAAGCAAAAGATAATAATTTAGTAGTTGTTGAAGATTTCAATTTTGAAGCTCCAAGAACTAAAGAATTTATTAATGTATTAAAAGCTTTAGAATTAGATTCAAAGAAATCTTTATTTGTTTTAACTGAAGAAAGTAAAAATGTTTACTTATCATCAAGAAACTTAAAAAAGTCTAAAGTTGTAAATGCTACAGGTATTAATACTTACAATGTTTTAAACGCAAGTAAAGTAGTTATAGCTGAAAGCTCATTAGAAGGAATTGAATCTAATTTAAGTAAATAGGGAAGAAATGAGTATTTTAATTAAACCTATTATTACGGAAAAAGCTACAAATGATAGCGAGGTATTTAACCGTTATACATTTGTTGTAAATAAGAAAGCTAACAAAGTTGAAATCAAAGGTGCTATTGAAGCTACCTATGGTGTAGCAGTATCTGCTGTTAGAACTATGAACCATCCTGCTGAAAGAAAAACTAAATACACTAAAAAAGGTTTAGTATCTGGATTAACAAGTGGTTATAAAAAAGCAGTTGTACAGTTAGCAGAAGGAGAAACTATTGATTTTTATAACAATCTTTAAGAAAAGACAGAATGTCAGTTAGAAAATTAAAACCAATAACACCAGGTCAGCGTTTTAGAGTAGTGAATGGGTTCGACACCATTACTACTGATAAGCCGGAGAAATCTTTATTAGCTCCGAAAAAACGATCTGGAGGTCGAAACAATCAGGGAAGAATGACTACACGTAATATCGGTGGTGGTCATAAGCAAAAATACCGTATTATCGATTTCAAAAGAGATAAAGAAGGTATCCCTGCAACAGTAAAAACTATTGAGTACGATCCAAATCGTACTGCATTTATTGCCTTAGTTAGTTATGCTGATGGAGAAAAGCGTTATGTAATTGCACAAAACGGATTAAAAGTAGGTCAAACTATCGTTTCAGGTAAAGAATCTACTCCAGATGTGGGTAATGCTATGTACTTAAGTGATATTCCTTTAGGAACAACTATTTCATGTATTGAATTACATCCAGGTCAAGGAGCTGTTATGGCTCGTTCTGCTGGTTCTTTTGCTCAATTAATGGCAAGAGATGGTAAGTACGCTACTGTTAAGTTACCTTCAGGAGAAACAAGATTAATCTTATTAACTTGTAAAGCTGTTATAGGAGTTGTATCTAATTCAGATCATCAATTATTAGTATCTGGTAAAGCAGGTAGAAGTAGATGGTTAGGTAAGCGTCCTAGAACTAATGCTGTAAGAATGAATCCAGTTGATCACCCAATGGGAGGTGGTGAAGGACGTTCATCAGGAGGTCATCCAAGATCTAGAAATGGTATACCAGCTAAAGGATACAAAACTAGATCTAAGACTAAAGCTAGTAACAAGTATATCATAGAACGTAGAAAGAAATAATAAATCATGGCAAGATCATTAAAAAAAGGACCTTACGTTCACTACAAGTTAGAGAAAAAAGTGATGGCTAATGTTGAAGCAGGAAGTAAATCAGTTATTAAAACTTGGTCAAGAGCAAGTATGATTACACCTGACTTTGTTGGACAAACAATTGCAGTTCATAACGGACGTCAATTTGTTCCAGTATATGTTACTGAAAACATGGTAGGTCATAAATTAGGAGAATTTTCACCAACTCGTTCTTTTAGAGGACATGCAGGTGCAAAAAATAAAGGTAAAAAATAGTAGGAAATTATGGGAAGTCGTAAACATAACATGGCAACACAGTTAAAAGAAGCGAGAAAGCAAAGAGCTTTTGCAAAGCTTACTAACTGTCCTACATCACCAAGGAAAATGCGCTTGGTGGCTGATTTGGTAAGAGGAGTAGAGGTTGAAAAAGCTTTACAAATCTTGAAGTTTAGTCCTAAAGAAGCATCTAGAAATTTAGAGAAATTGTTAATGTCTGCAATTGCAAACTGGCAAGCTAAAAATGAAGATGCAAGTATTGAAGAGGCTGGATTATTCGTGAAATCTATTTGTGTAGATAGCGCAGGAATGTTAAAAAGATTAAGACCAGCTCCACAAGGGCGTGCACATAGAATAAGAAAACGTTCTAATCACGTAACTTTAGAGTTAGGAGCTAAAAATAAAAGTAATTAATCAAAGTAGAAATGGGACAAAAAACAAATCCAATAGGAAATCGTTTAGGAATTATCAGAGGATGGGAATCTAACTGGTATGGTGGAAATGACTACGGAGATAAAATTGCTGAAGATGACAAGATAAGAAAGTATATTTATGCTAGATTATCTAAAGCAAGTGTTTCTCGTGTAATAATAGAGCGTACTTTAAAACTTGTAACCGTTACTATCACTACTGCACGTCCAGGTATCATTATTGGTAAAGGAGGTCAAGAGGTAGACAAGTTAAAAGAAGAGCTTAAAAAAATTACTGGGAAAGAAGTTCAAATTAATATTTTTGAAATTAAGCGTCCTGAATTAGATGCTAAATTAGTTGCAGCTAGTGTTGCACGTCAAATTGAAAATAGAATTTCTTACAAGAGAGCTACGAAAATGGCTATTGCTGCTGCAATTAGAATGAATGCTGAAGGGATTAAAATCCAATTATCAGGTCGTTTAAATGGAGCTGAAATGGCACGTTCTGAACATTATAAAGAAGGAAGAATTCCTCTTTCTACTTTTAGAGCAGATATCGATTATGCACTTGTTGAATCGCATACTACATACGGAAGAATTGGTGTGAAAGTATGGATAATGAAAGGTGAGGTTTATGGTAAACGTGAACTATCTCCATTAGTAGGATTATCTAAGCAAAAAGGAAATTCTAATAAAGGAGGAGGAAAACGTCAACCTCGCAGAAGAAAATAATTTTTTTAAAAGAAATTACACATGTTACAGCCAAAAAGAGTAAAATTCCGTAAAGTCCAGAAGGGTAAGGGAAATATGAGCGGTAACTCTGGTAGAGGTACTCAACTTTCTAATGGAATGTTTGGGATCAAATCTTTAGACCAGAATTTACTTACATCTCGTCAGATTGAAGCAGCACGTATTGCAGCAACTCGTCATATGAAAAGAGAAGGGCAGCTTTGGATTAAAATATTTCCAGACAAGCCAATAACTAAAAAGCCTTTAGAGGTACGTATGGGTAAGGGTAAAGGAGCACCTGATCATTTCGTGTCAGTAGTTAAACCAGGTAGAATTTTGTTCGAAGTTGGTGGAGTACCAATGGATGTTGCAAAAGAAGCTTTACGTTTAGCAGCTCAGAAACTTCCAGTAAAAACGAAGTTTGTTATCGCAAGAGATTTTGATTTTAACGCTTAATTCTATATAAAATGAAACAATCAGAAATTAAAGAATTATCTATCGCAGACTTACAAGAACAGTTAGTAGCGTTAAAGAAAAATTATACGGATCTTAAGATGGCTCATGCCATAACTCCATTGGAAAACCCATTGCAGTTAAGAAGCTTAAGAAAAACTGTAGCAAGAATTGCTACAGAATTAACTAAAAGAGAATTACAATAATTCTAGTCAGTTTTAAAGATGGAAAAAAGAAATCTTAGAAAAGAGAGAATAGGTGTTGTATCTAGTAGCAAAATGGAGAAATCTATCGTTGTTAATGAGGTAAAAAGAGTAAAGCACCCAATGTACGGTAAGTTCGTTTTAAAAACGAAGAAGTATGTTGCACATGACGAGAATAACGATTGCAACGAAGGTGATACTGTTAAAATAATGGAAACTCGTCCATTAAGTAAATCTAAACGTTGGAGATTAGTAGAAATCCTAGAAAGAGCTAAATAATATGTTACAAACAGAATCAAGATTAAAAGTAGCAGATAACACTGGAGCAAAAGAAGTTTTAGTGATTAGAGTTTTAGGTGGAACAAAAAAGCGTTACGCTAGCGTTGGAGATAAAATCGTTGTTACGGTAAAATCTGCAACTCCAAACGGAACTGTAAAGAAGGGTCAAGTATCTCGTGCAGTTGTTGTTCGTACTAAGAAAGAAGTTAGACGTAAAGACGGATCTTATATTAGATTTGACGATAATGCTTGTGTACTTTTAAATCCTACTGAGGAAATGAGAGGTACTCGTGTATTTGGACCTGTTGCTCGTGAATTACGTGAGAAGCAGTTTATGAAGATTGTATCATTAGCACCTGAAGTGCTTTAATATCGTATTTAAGATGAAGAAGTTCAAAATCAAATCAGGAGATACTGTTAAAGTAATAGCAGGAGATCACAAAGGATCAGAAGGTAAAGTTTTACAAATCCTTAAAGATAAAGATAGAGTTGTAGTAGAGGGAGTAAATATGGTTTCTAAACATACTAAACCTAGCGCAACAAATCCACAAGGAGGAATTGTAAAAAAGGAAGCTTCTTTACACATATCTAATGTAGCATTAGTTGAAAACAACGAAGCTGTAAGAGTTGGATATAAAGTAGAAGGAGATAAAAAAGTAAGATTTTCAAAAAAATCAGATAAAGCAATATAACCATGAGTTACGTACCAAGATTAAAAGAAGAGTACAAGAGCAGAGTTATCAAGGCTCTTACTGATGAATTTGGTTATAGCAATGTAATGCAAGTTCCTAAATTACAGAAAATTGTAGTAAGTAAAGGAGTAGGTGCAGCTATAGCAGATAAGAAATTAATTGAATATGCTATTGATGAGTTAACAAGAATAACTGGTCAAAAAGCAGTTCCAACAATTTCTAAAAAGGATGTTGCAAACTTTAAATTACGTAAAGGTATGCCAATTGGTGCAAAAGTTACGTTAAGAGGAGTTGTAATGTATGAATTTTTAGACCGTTTAGTAACAGCCTCTTTACCACGTGTAAGAGACTTTAACGGAATTAAAGCAAATGGTTTTGATGGTAGAGGTAATTACAATTTAGGAATTACTGAACAAATCATCTACCCAGAGATTAATATTGACCAAGTTAAAAAAATCAGTGGAATGGATATTACTTTTGTAACATCTGCAAATACTGATAAAGAAGCAAAGTCATTATTAGGAGAATTAGGTTTACCATTTAAAAAGAATTAAAAGATGGCTAAAGAATCAATGAAAGCGCGTGAGCGCAAAAGAGCTAAAATGGTTGAAAAGTATGCTGAAAAGAGAAAAGCTTTAAAAGAAGCTGGAGACTACGAAGCATTACAAAAATTACCAAAGAATGCATCACCAATTAGAAAGCACAACCGTTGTAAATTAACTGGTCGTCCAAAAGGGTATATGCGTCAGTTCGGAATTTCACGTGTAACTTTCCGTGAAATGGCTAATCAAGGGTTAATCCCAGGAGTAAAAAAAGCAAGCTGGTAACAGTGTTTTACTATAGAAACAAGGTGTATAATTTTAAATTATGCACCTTTTTTTTGTTTTTAATATTATTTTTATACTTAAATGACCAAAAAAGTATTCAAATATTAGCCAATAAATTCAAAGTCAAAACGATAATTGACTAAAACATTTTTTTTTCAAAAAGTTTATGTATATTTGCACTCTGTTTTTTATAGGGTAAATTCCGTCTTGTAAGTAACTGTTAGTAAAATAGCAAAGCCTTGTAAGTAATTTATTTCTGAAAAGCAAAAAATGAATATTAACTGGTTTCAGGTTCAATAGCCATAATTATTGAAAACCAAAACCGAAAATTAATTAATTATGTACACAGATCCAATCGCGGATTTTCTTACTCGTGTCAGAAATGCTATCGCAGCTGGTCATAGAGTAGTAGAGATTCCTGCTTCAAAATTGAAGAAGGAAATGACGAAAATTTTGTTCGATCAAGGTTACGTTTTAAGTTATCAGTTCAATGAAGATAAAGTTCAAGGAACTATCAAGATAGCTTTAAAATATGACAGAGAGACAAAAGAATCAGTAATCAGAAAAATTCAGAGAATTTCAACACCAGGTTTACGTAAATACGTTGGCGCTAAAGAAATGCCAAGAGTATTAAACGGATTAGGTATTGCTATTGTTTCTACATCTAGAGGTGTAATGACAAACAAAAAAGCAAGACTTGAAAATGTTGGTGGAGAAGTTTTATGTTACGTTTACTAAAATACATTTTGTAAAATGAGTAGAATAGGAAAAAATCCAATCGCATTACCACAAGGTGTTGAAGTTAAAGTAGACGGGAACGTGGTTACAGTTAAAGGTAAATTAGGTGAATTAACTCAAGAGTTAAAATCTGGTATTACTGCAAAAATCGAAGATGGTATTTTAACAGTTGAAAGATCATCAGAAAGTAAAGACGATAGATCAGCACATGGTTTATATCGTGCTTTAATCAATAATATGATTGAGGGAGTTTCTAAAGGTTATACCAAAGAACTAGAATTAGTTGGTGTAGGTTATAGAGCATCTAATCAAGGTCAAAAATTAGAATTGGCTTTAGGTTTCTCTCATAGTATTACTTTAAATTTAGCTCCAGAAGTTAAGGTTGAGACAGTATCTGAAAAAGGTAAAAATCCAATCATTAAATTATCTTCATTTGACAAGCAATTAGTTGGTCAAGTAGCAGCAAAAATTCGTTCTTTCCGTAAGCCAGAGCCTTATAAAGGAAAAGGAATTAAGTTTGTAGGAGAAGTATTAAGAAGAAAAGCAGGTAAATCTGCATAATAAATAAGAGAAATTATTATGGCATTATCAAAGCTTGAAAGAAGACAACGTATTAAGCATAGAATTAGAAAAATTGTTACAGGAACTGCTGAAAAACCAAGATTATCGGTTTTTAGAAGTAACAAAGAAATTTATGCTCAATTAGTTGACGATGTAGCGGGTGTTACTTTAGCATCTGTATCATCAAGAGATAAAGAAATAGCATCAAGTTCTAAAGCAGAAGCTGCAACTGCAGTAGGTAAATCTATAGCTGAAAAAGCTAACAAAGCTGGCGTACAAATGGTTGCTTTTGATCGTAATGGGTATTTATACCACGGTAGAGTAAAAGTATTAGCAGACGCTGCTAGAGAAGCTGGTTTAAAATTTTAAGAAATTATATTATGTTAGGATATAAAAACATAGAAAGAGTAAAACCAAGCGGTTTAGAGCTTGTAGATAAATTAGTAGGTGTACAACGTGTTACTAAAGTAACTAAGGGGGGTAGAGCATTTGGTTTCTCTGCAATCGTAGTAGTTGGTGATGGTAGCGGAGTTGTAGGTCATGGATTAGGAAAGTCTAAAGATGTTGCCTCAGCTATTGCAAAAGCAGTAGAAGATGCAAAGAAAAATTTAGTACGTATTCCTATTTTAGACGGAACTTTACCTCACGAACAAAAAGGTAAGTTTGGTGGTGCGAAAGTATTCATTAAGCCAGCTTCACATGGTACCGGGGTTATCGCCGGTGGTGCTGTTCGTTCGGTATTAGAATCTGTTGGTATTAAAGACGTATTATCAAAATCTCAAGGATCATCTAACCCTCACAATGTTGTAAAAGCTACTTTTGACGCTTTATTACAATTACGTAGTGCGGCAACTATAGCTAAACAAAGAGGTATATCTTTAGAGAAAGTTTTTAACGGTTAAAATTTAAGACGATGAGTAAAATTAGAGTTACACAAGTAAAAAGTCAAATCGGTCGCCTTAAAAATCAAAAAAGAACGTTAGAGGCACTAGGTTTACGTAAAATGAACCAAACTGTAGAACATGAGGCAACTCCTTCTATAGTTGGTATGGTAAATACAATTAAACACTTAGTTTCCGTAGAGGAAATTAAATAAGACATAAATAATCATGAGTTTACACAACTTAAAACCGGCAGAGGGATCTGTTAAAAAAGTTAAGAGAATTGCACGTGGTGAAGGTTCTGGTAAAGGTGGTACCGCTACAAGAGGTCACAATGGGCAAAAGTCTCGTTCAGGATATTCTCGTAAAATTGGATTTGAAGGTGGTCAAATGCCACTTCAAAGACGTGTGCCTAAATTTGGTTTTACTAACATAAATCGTAAAGAATATGTTGGTGTTAATTTAGATAAATTACAAAATTTAGTAGATAGCGGAAAAATTACTGACACTGTTAGTTTAGATGTTTTAGTAGAAAACCGTTTAGCTCGTAAAAACGACTTAGTTAAAATATTAGGTGGAGGAGAGTTAAAAGCTAAATTAAATATTACTGTACATAAATTTACTGCTACAGCTAAAGCTGCTATTGAAGCTGCTGGAGGCGAAGCGGTTACCTTATAAGAAAACTGTAAATGATGAATTTTATAAATACTTTAAAAGATATTTTCAAAATTGAAGAGTTAAAAGAAAAAATAATTTTAACTATTGGTTTAATTGCTGTATACAGGTTTATGTCGGCTGTTCCATTACCTGGGATAGATCCTACACAGCTTGCAGCATTAAAAGATCAAGCTGGAGGAGGTCTTTTAGGTTTATTAAACGCATTTACAGGAGGAGCATTTGCTAGAGCGTCAGTAATGGCACTTGGTATAATGCCTTATATTTCTGCATCTATTGTAGTTCAATTAATGGGTATTGCTGTACCTTATTTACAGAAATTACAGAAAGATGGAGAAAGTGGAAGAAAAAAGATTACACAAATTACTCGATGGTTAACTATCTTAATTACTTTGGTTCAAGGACCAACGTATATTACAGCTATTAAAACCCAATTTGGATTACCAGAATCAGCTTTCTTAGTTGGTGGTGCTACATTTTGGATTTCATCAATGATTTTATTAACAGCAGGAACCATATTTGCTATGTGGTTAGGAGAGCGTATCACTGACAAAGGAGTTGGTAACGGAATATCGTTATTAATTACAGTTGGTATTATAGCTAATTTCCCTGTTGCTTTCTTACAAGAAGTAGTTTCTAAAACAGAAAATGCTGGCGGTGGAGGAATCATGATGATTTTAATAGAGTTAATAGTTTGGTTTGTTGTAATTTTATTAACCGTATTATTAGTTACCGCAGTTCGTAAAGTAGCAGTACAATATGCTCGCCGTACCGCAGTTACAAACATTAAAGATGTTGACGGAGCAAGACAATACATTCCGTTAAAGTTAAATGCTGCAGGTGTAATGCCAATTATATTTGCACAAGCTATAATGTTTTTACCTGTTGCATTAGGTCAAAAATATCCAGCTTTAAATAGTTTAGCTGATAATTTCGGTTTATGGTATAATGTAATATTTGCTGTTTTAATTATCGTATTTAGTTATTTTTATACGGCAATTACAATACCTACTAATAAAATGGCTGAAGATCTTAAAAGAAGTAATGGTTTCGTACCAGGTTATAAACCAGGTGAAGAAACTGCTAATTATTTAGATTCTGTGTTATCAAAAATAACATTCCCAGGATCATTATTTTTAGCAGCATTATCTATTTTACCTGCAATCATTGTTAAATTTGGAGTTACTCAAAATTGGGCAATGTTTTATGGAGGAACATCTTTAATCATTATGGTAGGAGTTGCTATAGATACTATTCAGCAAATTAATTCATATTTATTAAACAGTCGATATGACGGTTTAATGAAAACAGGTAACAGTAACAGAAAATCATTAAAATAATATGGCTAAGCAACCAGCAATTCAACAAGACGGAACAATAACAGAAGCATTATCAAATGCAATGTTTCGTGTAGAATTAGAAAACGGACATATTGTAACGGCTCACATTTCAGGAAAAATGCGTATGCATTATATCAAATTATTACCTGGAGATAAGGTGAAATTAGAAATGAGTCCGTATGATTTATCAAAGGCAAGAATTACTTACAGATATTAAAAAACAAAACTGATGAAAGTAAGAGCATCATTAAAGAAAAGAAGTGCCGACTGCAAAATAGTACGCAGAAAGGGCAGATTATATGTAATTAACAAAAAGAATCCTAGATTTAAACAAAGACAAGGGTAGTTATGGCAAGAATCGCAGGTATTGACATTCCAAAGAATAAAAGAGGAGTTATCGCTTTAACTTACATCTTTGGTATAGGAAGAAGCAGAGCTAAAAATATATTAGCAGAAGCAAAAATAGATGAGAGTATCAAAGTTCAAGATTGGACTGATGATCAAATTGCAGCAATTCGTGAGCAAGTTGGAACTTTCACTATCGAGGGAGAGTTACGTTCTGAAGTTCAATTAAACATTAAGCGTTTAATGGATATCGGATGTCAAAGAGGTATTCGTCACAGACTTGGATTACCATTAAGAGGTCAAAGAACTAAGAATAACTCTCGTACAAGAAAAGGTAAGAGAAAAACTGTAGCTAACAAGAAAAAATAATCGTTAGATTATTTTTACTAATTGTAAACAATCATGGCAAAGTCTAAAGTAACAAAGAAACGTAAAGTTGTAATTGAGTCAGTGGGAGAAGCTCACGTAACGGCATCATTTAACAACATAATTATATCTTTAACAAACAAAAAGGGAGATGTTATCTCTTGGTCTTCAGCAGGAAAAATGGGTTTTAGAGGTTCTAAAAAGAATACTCCATATGCAGCTCAATTAGCAGCAGAAGATTGCGTAGGTGTGGCTAAAGAAGCTGGATTACGTAAAGTTAAGGTATATGTAAAAGGACCAGGAAATGGTAGAGAATCTGCTATTAGATCAATTCATAATGCTGGGATAGAAGTAACTGAAATCATTGATGTTACTCCAATTCCTCATAATGGATGTCGTCCACCAAAAAGAAGAAGAGTATAAGCTGAACTAGTTTCAGTTTATATTTTTTCTATTGATATTATTAGTATATCAATAAAAATTATAAATTTTAAACCAAGTAGGATCAAAGATTATCGAAGGAGTAAGCCTTAATTCATAATCCCTACTAAATTAATTAGAAATGGCAAGATATACAGGACCAAAAACTAAGATTGCTCGTAAATTTGGTGAAGCAATATTCGGAGATGATAAAAACTTCGAAAAAAGAAATTACCCTCCAGGACAACATGGAGTTGGTAAAAGAAGAGGTAAAAAATCTGAATATGCTATCCAGTTAATGGAAAAGCAAAAAGCTAAATATACATACGGTATTTTAGAGCGTCAATTTAGTAACTTATTTAAAAGCGCTTCTGCTTCTAAAGGAATTACTGGTGAGGTTTTATTACAATTATGTGAATCTCGTTTAGATAACGTTGTTTTCCGTTTAGGAGTTGCTAACTCAAGAAGAGGAGCACGTCAATTAGTATCTCACCGTCACATTACTGTTAATGGAGAGATAGTAAACATACCATCTTACAGATTAAGAGAAGGAGATGTTGTAGCTGTTAGAGAAAAATCTAAATCTTTAGAAGCTATTGAAAATGCATTAGCTTCTAATAGTAGTGTTTACGAATGGTTATCTTGGAATTCTGATCAAAAATCAGGTATTTTTATTAAAGCACCTGAAAGATTACAAATTCCTGAGAACATCAAAGAGCAGTTAATCGTAGAATTATATTCTAAGTAATAAATTAATCATATTGAAGTTCAGCCAAAGGGTTTGTCAGTATTTCTTCAAACTTATGAACCGCGCAACTGAATTACAATTAAAATGAAGAAAATATGGCAATTTTAAATTTTCAAAAGCCTGATAAAGTAATAATGATTGAATCTACAGATTTTTCTGGAAGATTCGAATTCAGACCTCTTGAACCAGGTTTTGGATTAACTATTGGAAATGCTTTGAGAAGAGTATTATTATCTTCTTTAGAAGGTTTTGCAATAACATCATTACGAGTAGATGGCGTTGATCACGAATTCTCAACGATAGAAGGAGTTGTAGAAGATGTTACAGAAATCATTTTAAATTTAAAACAAGTACGTTTTAAAAAGCAAATTGAAGAATCTGACAGAGAAACAGTTTCTATAGCTGTATCAGGACAAGAGCAATTAACAGCAGGTGATTTACAAAAATTTATTTCAGGATTTCAAGTATTAAATCCAGAATTAGTTTTATGTAACATGGATAAGTCTGTTAGCTTTAGTGCTGAAATAAGCATAGAAAAAGGTAGAGGATTTGTGCCAGCAGAAGAAAACAAAAGAGCTGGAGCACCTTTAGGAACAATTTTTACTGATTCTATTTACACTCCAATTAAGAATGTAAAGTATGCAGTAGAAAACTTTCGTGTTGAACAAAAAACAGATTACGAAAAATTAGTTTTTGATATTGACACAGATGGATCTATTAATCCTAAAGATGCATTAACTGAAGCAGCTAAAATTTTAATTCACCACTTCATGTTATTCTCGGATGAAAGAATAACTTTAGAGGCTGATGAAATAGCTCAAACTGAAACATATGATGAGGAATCATTACATATGCGTCAATTATTGAAAACGAAACTAGTAGATATGGATTTATCAGTTCGTGCTTTAAATTGTTTGAAAGCTGCAGAGGTAGATACTTTAGGAGACTTAGTATCTTTCAACAAAAGTGACTTAATGAAGTTTAGAAACTTTGGTAAAAAATCATTAACTGAATTAGAAGAGTTAGTGATTAATAAAGGACTAAATTTTGGAATGGATTTAGGTAAATATAAATTAGATAGAGATTAATCTTTCATATTTTGCTCCTCATAAAGAGTTGAAGCAAGATGAAAGCAAAACCCAAATGTCATGAGACACGGAAAGAAATTTAACCACTTAGGAAGAAAAACAGCGCATAGAAAAGCAATGTTATCAAACATGGCTTGTTCTTTAGTAGAGCATAAGCGTATTAATACTACTGTTGCTAAAGCGAAAGCTTTACGTAAGTTTATTGAGCCTTTAATTACAAAATCTAAGGCTGATACAACTCACAACAGACGTACAGTATTTAGATATTTACGTGATAAAAATGCTGTTACAGAATTATTTAAAGAAATTTCTGTAAAAGTTGCTGATAGACCAGGAGGGTATGTTCGTATTATCAAATTAGGAAATCGTCAAGGGGATAATGCTCCAATGGCAATGATTGAATTAGTTGATTATAATGAATTATACAACCCTAAAGGAAACCAAGCTAAAAAATCTACACGTCGTAGCCGTCGTGGAGGTGCTAAAAAAGCTGAAGCTGTTGCTCCTGTTGAAACTAAAACTTCACAAGAGGAAGAATAAAAATGAAAATTTT
The DNA here is from genome assembly GCF_003318185.1 of Tenacibaculum sp. E3R01. NCBI lineage: Bacteria > Pseudomonadati > Bacteroidota > Flavobacteriia > Flavobacteriales > Flavobacteriaceae > Tenacibaculum > Tenacibaculum sp. E3R01. Next base: position 178,060 of record NZ_QOCC01000020.1, read on the forward strand.
TATCAATCATATAAAAGGGATGAACATTTAATGTTTATCCCTTTTTTTATATATTTTTGCAACTCAATTACACAATACAATACACTAAACTAAATGAAATATCAATCACGTAAAAAAGCTTTAGTATTATTAGCTGATGGTACAATTTTCTATGGTAAATCAGTAGGGATAGAAGGTACGTCTACAGGAGAAATCTGTTTTAATACCGGTATGACTGGGTACCAAGAAGTATTTACTGATCCTTCTTATTTTGGACAATTAATGGTTACTACAAATGCTCACATAGGTAATTATGGTGTTAATAATGAAGAAATAGAGTCTGAAGGAATTAAAATTTCAGGATTAATTTGTAGAAACTTTAGTTTTACACATTCAAGAGTTGATTCTGATGGAAATTTAAAAGATTGGTTTGAAAAACATAATCTTGTAGCAATTTCTGATGTAGATACAAGAGCATTAGTATCTTATATTAGAGATAATGGTGCTATGAATGCTATTATTTCAACAGAAGTTGATAATATTGAAAATTTAAAGAAACAGTTATCTGAAATCCCTAATATGGAAGGTTTAGAACTTGCTTCTAAAGTATCTACAAAAGAACCTTATTTTATAGGAGATGAAAATGCACCAATTAAAATTTCAGCATTAGATATAGGAATAAAAAAGAATATACTTAGAAATTTTGTTAAGAGAGATGCGTATGTAAAGGTGTATCCTTATAATGCTACTTTTAAGGAAATGAGTGAATTTAATCCTGATGGCTATTTTATATCAAATGGACCTGGTGATCCTGAACCTTTAATAGATGCTCAAAATACAGCAAAAGATATTATAGCAAATGATTTACCTTTATTTGGTATTTGTTTAGGACATCAAGTAATAGCATTGGCTAATGGTATTTCTACTTATAAAATGCATAATGGTCATAGAGGAATTAATCACCCAGTGAAAAATTTACTTACAGGAAAAGGTGAAATTACATCTCAAAATCATGGATTTGCAATTAATAGAGAAGAAACTGAAGCACATAATGATGTAGAAATTACTCATGTTCATCTAAATGATAATACTGTAGCTGGTATTAGAATGAAAGATAAAAATGTTTTTTCTGTACAATATCACCCTGAAGCTAGCCCTGGACCACATGATGCAGAATATTTATTCGATCAATTTATAGAAAATATAAAAAAGGCGAAAGCTTAATATAAATTCCCGCAGAAAAGCGGGAATTTATATTTGATAACGTTTTCGTAAAATCACAATAATATAAGATAATAAAAAGGCAGTATTTTGTAAATTTACTACCTTAAACATACTAATAAACAAAAACAACTATGAGTATTATAATCAATATCCATGCACGTCAAATTTTTGATTCTAGAGGTAATCCTACAGTAGAAGTAGATGTAACTACTGAAAATGGTTTTACAGGTAGAGCGGCTGTACCATCAGGAGCTTCTACCGGAGAACATGAAGCAGTAGAGTTACGTGACGGAGGTGCCGCATATATGGGTAAAGGTGTTTTAAAAGCAGTTGAAAATGTTAATACATTAATAGCTCAAGAATTATTAGGAGTATCAGTTTTTGAACAAAACATGATTGACAAAATAATGATTGACTTAGATGGTACTCCAAATAAATCTAAACTAGGAGCTAACGCAATACTAGGTGTTTCATTAGCAGCAGCAAAAGCAGCGGCAAATGAATTAGGGTTGTCATTATATCGTTACATAGGCGGTGTTTCAGCAAATACATTACCTGTGCCAATGATGAATATAATTAATGGAGGATCACATTCTGATGCTCCGATTGCATTTCAAGAGTTTATGGTAATGCCAGTAAAAGCTGAAAACTTTACCGAAGCAATGCAAATAGGTTCAGAAATTTTCCATCACTTAAAGAAAGTTTTACATGATAGAAATTTATCTACTGCTGTAGGTGATGAAGGTGGTTTTGCACCAACTTTAGAAGGAACCGAAGACGCAATTGAAACTATTGAATTAGCAACTAAAAATGCTGGGTATAAGTTTGGTGAAGAAGTAATGATTGCTTTAGATTGTGCTGCAGCTGAATTTTTTGTTGATGGAAAATATGATTATACCAAGTTTGAAGGTAGTAAAGGTAAAGTAAGAACTAGTCAAGAACAAGCTGATTATTTAGCAGAATTAGCATCTAAATATCCTATAATTTCTATTGAGGATGGAATGGATGAAAATGACTGGGACGGTTGGAAATATTTAACTGAAAAAATAGGAGACAAGGTTCAATTAGTAGGAGATGATTTATTTGTAACTAATGTAGATCGATTATCTAGAGGAATAGAAAACGGAATTGCTAACTCTATTTTAATTAAAGTAAATCAAATTGGTACTTTAACAGAAACCATTGCTGCTGTTAATATGGCTCATAATGCAGGTTATACATCAGTAATGAGTCATAGATCAGGAGAAACTGAAGATAATACTATTGCAGATTTAGCCGTAGCATTAAATACAGGACAAATAAAAACGGGATCAGCATCTAGATCTGATCGTATGGCAAAATATAATCAGTTATTACGTATAGAAGAAGAATTAGCTGATGTAGCTTTTTTTCCACAGGAAAAAGCATTTAAAATATAATAAGATAATTCTTATTTAAAAGAAAAATAAAGCTTGTAAGGTTGTCTTACAAGCTTTGTTTTTTATAAAATCTTTAGATAAAGAAATTTTATTTTTTTATGTTAAAAATCTATGACTATCAATTTTTTAAATTTATAAAAAATGGTATCTTCGCAACTCACTTCAATTATAAAAATTTTTAGATAAAAAATGGCAGATATAGCAAAGTTACAAGTTGGCGAAAATACGTATGAATTTCCTTTGATAACAGGAACGGAAAATGAAACTGCAATTGATATTAAAACGTTGAGAGGCGCTACTGGTGGACTTATAACAATTGATCCTGGATATAAGAATACAGGTTCTTGTCAAAGTGCTATTACATTTTTAAATGGAGAAGAAGGAATTTTAAGATATAGAGGTTACTCAATTGAAGAACTTGCTGAAAAAGCAGATTTCTTAGAAGTAGCATATTTGTTGATTTTTGGTGAATTACCAACAAAAGAACAATTACAGAAATTCCATGATGATGTAAGATCTAAAGCTATCGTTGATGAAGATATAAAGAAAATTATTGATGCTTTTCCTAAAAATGCTCACCCTATGGGAGTGTTGTCATCATTAACTAGTGCGTTAGTATCATTTAATCCAACTTCTGTAAATGTTGATTCAGAAGAAGATATGTACAATGCTATAGTTAAAATTTTAGGAAAATTTCCTGTTTTAGTAGCTTGGACAATGCGTAAAAAACAAGGATTACCTTTAAATTATGGTTCTAAGAATTTAGGGTATGTAGAAAACATTATGAAAATGATGTTTGAGCAACCTAATGAAGAGTATGCAATAAACCCAATAATTAAAGATGCATTAGATAAATTATTAATATTACATGCAGATCACGAACAAAACTGTTCTACATCAACTGTAAGAATTGTTGGTTCATCACATGCAGGATTGTTTGCTTCATTATCAGCTGGAATCTCAGCTTTATGGGGTCCATTACATGGAGGTGCAAATCAAGCTGTATTGGAAATGTTGGAAGCTATTAGACAGGATGGTGGAGATACTAAGAAGTACATGGCAAAAGCTAAAGACAAGAATGATCCTTTCCGTTTAATGGGATTTGGACATAGAGTATATAAAAACTTTGACCCTAGAGCTAAAATTATTAAAGTAGCAGCTGATGAAGTTTTAGCAGATTTAGGTATTGATGACCCAATTTTAGATATTGCTAAAGCATTAGAACAAGAAGCTCTTAACGATGAATATTTCGTTAAAAGAAAATTATACCCAAATGTTGATTTCTATTCAGGAATTATATATAGAGCTATGGGCATACCAGTTGAAATGTTTACAGTAATGTTTGCATTAGGTCGTTTACCTGGTTGGATTGCACAATGGAGAGAAATGCGTTTAGGAAAAGAACCAATTGGACGTCCTCGTCAAGTTTATACAGGTGAAAATCATAGAGATTTTGTAAAGATTAGTAAAAGATAAAATATACTAAAAATGTCATTTAATATTTAGATGACATTTTTTATTGAATTCATATTATGAAAGAAATAAAAATTATAAAAAACAGATCTGATATTGGCGCAGGTACTAGAGGATCTGACATGGGAATTGATGCTATTGAAATTGCAGCAATAAACAAAGGAAGTAATTATTTTGAGCAATTTGAATTTGAAGACGTAATTACTAAAAATGAATCTGTTTACAGTAAAGAGAATAATTCATTTGCTAAGAGAATAGAAAATGTATTTAATCAGTGTAAAAGATTATCTAATCATGTAAAAGTAAACTTACAGGAAGATAAATTTCCAATTGTTATTTCTGGAGATCACTCGTCTGCATTAGGAACTATTAGTGGTGTTAAAGCTGCTAACTCAACAAAAAGAGTAGGAGTAGTGTGGATTGATGCTCACGGTGATTTACATTCGCCATATACATCACCTTCAGGTAATATCCATGGTATGCCTTTAGCAGCAGCAATAAGTGATGATAATTTAGATTGTCAAGTAAATGATATTGATAGAGAAACTGCTGAGTTATGGGATAGAATGAAAAACATAGGCGTTCCAGGACAAAAAGTACAAGCAGAAGATGTTATTTTCTTTGGAGTAAGAGATACTGAAGAGCCAGAGGATAAACAAATGGAAAAACATGGAATTAAAAACTACAAAGTTGCTGAAGTTAGGTACCGTGGATTAGAAGTTTGTGTAAGTGAAGCACTTGAAAAGTTAAGTAATTGTGATGTAATCTACGTTTCTTTTGATGTTGATGCTATGGATTGTGATATGGTTTCGTATGGTACGGGAACTCCAGTACCAAAGGGATTTGATCAATATGAGATAATAGATATTATAAATCAATTATTAGAAAGTAAGAAAGTAGCTTGCTTAGAATTTGTTGAAGTAAATCCGTTATTAGATTTCAAAGGAAATAAAATGGCAGAAACTGCTTTTGATGTTCTTGAAAAGGTAACAGAAACTATTAAAAAAATATAATACAGTTATATTTAAGTATAATGAAACTAGCCTATAAGGCTAGTTTTTTTGTTTTCAATAAATTTTGAAAAGAGTATTGCTAGTTTAAATAAACTATTATATTTGTCATTGTAAACTTTAGGAGTAGCTAGGAAACTAGTTTGAGAAATATCCTTGGAACCTGATATGGTTAACACCAACGTAGGAAAAAGTTATTATTTTTAGTTTAGTATTTAGCTTAATAAGCAATACTAAAAACTTCTTCTATAGTTTACTTAAACATGTTAATATGATAAACATAAAAGTAAACGACATTAATCAACAATTTTCGAGCTCACTAACCATAGAACAATTAGTTTTCAAACTTCAAATTGTAACTAACGGTATTGCTATTGCCATTAATGATAGTGTGATTAAAAAAGAGAGTTGGGAAACAAAAGAACTTAAAAATAACGATAAAGTTTTAATTATAAAATCTACTCAAGGAGGATAAAATTTTCAAAACAAACTAACAATATTCTATAATTTACCTTACACAATTATGAAGAAAAAAGATACTGCACCAAGTAATGGAATAACTAGACATCCATTTCCAAATTCAAACAAAATTTATGTTCAAGGAGAAATACATCCTGATATTAAAGTTGCTATGAGAGAAATAGAATTGAGTGATACTGTTGATTCTATGACAAAAAAAAGAACTCCTAATGAACCAGTAACGATTTATGACACCTCAGGACCTTATACCGACCCTACTAAAGAAATTAATATTCATAACGGTATTGAACGTATTAGAGAATCATGGATTTTAGAAAGAGAAGATGTAGATGAATTAGCTACTTTTTCATCAGAATATTGTAATGAGCGTTTAAATGATAAAAGTTTAGATCATTTACGTTTTAACTTAAAACATAAGCCAAAGCGAGCTAAAAAAGGACAAAATGTAACTCAGTTACATTATGCTAAAAAAGGAATTATAACTCCAGAGATGGAATATATTGCAATTCGTGAGAATCAACGAATTGATGAAGTAACACGTTTGTCAAAGCAACATCCAGGACAAGATTTTGGAGCAAGTATTCCAGCAAAAATAACCCCAGAGTTTGTTAGAGAAGAAGTAGCAAGAGGTCGTGCAGTAATACCTTCAAATATAAATCATCCTGAAGCTGAACCTATGATTTTAGGACGTAACTTCTTAGTGAAAATTAATGCAAATATTGGTAATTCAGCAACAACATCTTCAATTGAAGAAGAAGTAGAAAAAGCTGTTTGGGCTTGTCGTTGGGGAGCAGATAATATAATGGATTTATCTACAGGAAAAAACATTCATGAAACGCGTGAATGGATTATTCGTAATTCACCTGTTCCAGTTGGTACTGTACCAATTTACCAAGCTTTGGAAAAGGTAAATGGAATAGCTGAAGATTTAACATGGGAAATTTTTAGAGATACTTTAATAGAGCAAGCTGAACAAGGAGTAGATTATTTTACAATACATGCAGGAGTTCGTTTACGTTATGTGCCTATGACAGCTAAGCGTATTACAGGAATAGTATCTCGTGGTGGTTCAATCATGGCTAAATGGTGTTTAGCACATCATAAGGAGAGTTTTTTATATACACATTTTGAAGAGATTTGTGAAATAATGAAAGCGTATGATGTTGCTTTTTCGTTAGGAGACGGTTTACGTCCAGGTTCTATTGCTGACGCTAACGATGAGGCACAATTTGCTGAACTAGAAACTTTAGGAGAATTAACTAAAATAGCAAGGAAACACGAAGTTCAATGCTTTATTGAAGGACCTGGTCATGTACCAATGCACATGATAAAAGCGAATATGGACAAGCAATTAGAAGCTTGTGATGAAGCACCTTTTTATACACTAGGGCCGTTAACAACTGATATTGCTCCTGGTTATGATCATATTACGTCTGGTATTGGAGCTGCCATGATTGGTTGGTTTGGATGTGCTATGTTGTGTTATGTAACACCAAAAGAACATTTAGGATTACCTAATAAAGAAGATGTACGAACAGGAGTAGTTACCTACAAGTTAGCTGCACATGCTGCTGATTTAGCTAAAGGTCATCCAGGGGCACAACATAGAGATGATGCTTTAAGTAAAGCTCGATTTGAGTTCCGTTGGGAAGATCAGTTTAATTTAGGGTTAGATCCTGAATTAGCTCGTGAATACCATGATGAAACTTTACCAGCTGAAGGTGCAAAAATTGCTCATTTCTGTTCTATGTGCGGACCAAAATTTTGTTCTATGAAAATATCACAAGAGGTTCGTGATTTTGCAGCAGTTAATAAAGTTGAAGGTGATGAAGTATTTGCAAAAGGAATGGAAGAAAAATCTAAAGAGTTTAAAGATAAAGGTTCAGAAGTATATCTATAATCTATTGTTAATTATGAGTTGCAAATTAATATATAGTTAGATATTTGTAACTCATAATTCTTAATTTAAATTTAATGATTGTTTTAATAGCTCCAGAGAACGATATAGAAAATGAAATTAAAATCTTACATCAATTATTTGAAAAGGGTTTAGAGTTTTATCATTTTAGGAAGCCATATAAGAATTATGAAGACCATGTTTTGTATTTAAATCAAATAGATAAAAAATACCATGATAGAATAGTAGTTCATTATTTTCATGAATTAATTAATGAATTCAATTTAAAAGGTATTCATTTTCAAGAGCAAAAAAGGAGAGATGTCTTAGAGAATGGGAGTCAGTATTTTATTAGCTTAAATATGATAGGTAAAACAATGAGTAGTTCTTTTCACGAGCCTGAAGAATTAGATAGCTGTGATATAGAATTTGATTACCATTTATTGAGTCCAGTATTTTCGTCAATATCTAAAAAAGGATATGAAGGTAAAGGTTTTGATGTAAATCATATTGATAAAATGATTATAGGTATTGGAGGTATAAATGATAATACCATAAAAGAAACCATTCAACTGGGGTTTCAAGGTATTGGAGTTTTAGGCGGTGTTTGGAATACTGAAAACCCTATTGAGAGTTTTAAAAATATTAAGGAAGAATACGAAAAGTCAATATAAAAATTGAATACTAAAACTTACATATTAACCATAGCTGGTATTGATCCATCAAGCGGAGCAGGAATCACATCAGATATTAAAACATTTGAAGCCCACGGGTTGTATGGCCTATCTGTTTGTACTGCAGTTACCGTTCAAAATGATATTGCCTTTAAAGATTGTATTTGGATTGAAAAAGAAACAATTGTTAATCAAATAACAACACTTTTTGAACGATTTTCAATATCAGTAGTTAAAATAGGAATTATTCAGTCATGGAAAATTTTATTAGAAGTACTTCAAGTATTAAAAAAAATAAATCCATCAATAAAGATAGTATTAGATCCTGTTTTAAAAGCAAGTGCGGGTTTTGATTTTCATTCGAAACAAGACCTGAAAGTATTTGAGAAAGTTTTAAATCATTGCGACTTTTTAACACCAAATTATAATGAAATAAAAGAATTATTTCCTGATAAAACTGTTGAAGAAACAATTGAATTTATTTCAGAAAGAACAAATATTTATTTGAAAGGAGGTCATAGAGAAGATAAAAAAGGTTGGGATGAAGTTTATTATAGTAAAATAGTAAAAATGAACATTCCACCTATAGCCACTACTGTTTATCAAAAACATGGAAGTGGTTGTGTATTATCATCAGCATTAGCGTCAAATTTAATGAAAGAAATTCCTTTAGAAGATGTTTGTAAAAATGTAAAAAGATATACAGAAGAGTTTTTAAACTCAAATGAATCTTTGTTAGGTAAACACAAGTATAAGAAATAAATAAAGTAAGATAAAAAAAACGGGATATAAATATCAAATAGAGAAAGAATTGATTAATCGAAATTGGGAGATAATCGAAATTAATTCAAATATAGAATGGTGGGATGATGAAAATTGGAAAATTCAATTTAAATTTAATCATAGAATTTTACTGTATATATGTTTTATAGTTGACCCACAGTTTTCTAGAAATAGAAAGAAAGGTAAAGAAATTTATGAAATAAAAGCTACATCTAGATTTCCAATGAATTGGAATGATAATTTAAATGTAATTGGTTCAATTAGTTTAACAAAAAGAAAGTTTGATGTAAAATTTGATAAATTTATTGAAGACATAGAAATATTCAAAAAAAACAAGAATGATAAGTAAATTACACTATATAACTCAGGGGAAAACAGCTGAAGAGCATTTAGAAAATATTCAAAGAGCATGTTCATCAGGAGTAGAATGGGTGCAGTTACGCTTAAAAAACGTTGACCCTAAAACAATTTTAGAAACTGCTAAAAAGGCAAGAGAAATTACTGCACATTATCAAACTAGATTAATTATAAATGATTACTATAAAGTAGCAAAAGAAGTGAATGCAGATGGAGTACATCTTGGAAAAAAAGATGCTTGTCCATTAAAAGTTCGTGATTATTTAGGTAAATTTTATAGTATTGGAGGAACGGCAAATACTTTAGAAGAATGTAAAGAGTTGTTAACTAAAAAAGTTGATTATATTGGTTTAGGGCCTTTTCAATTTACTGAAACTAAAAAGAATTTAAGTCCTGTAATAGGGGAAGCTGGATATAAAGTATTGATTGAAGAATTAAATTCGGAAACCCCTATAATAGCTGTAGGAGGCATTACTTTAGATACAGTTACAAGTATAATAAAAACGGGTGTTTTTGGAGTAGCTGTTTCTGGAGCAATAACTAACGATTTTACTAGTATTCCTGTTTTCCATCAATTATTAAAAGCTCCAAGTACTAATGAACAAGTTTATAAACTAGATGATAACAAATAAAAATGATAAATACCAAACTAACAATAGCAGATAAAACTTTTTCATCTAGGTTATTTACAGGAACAGGAAAATTTAGTTCATCTCAGTTAATGAAAGAATCTTTAATAGCATCAGAAAGTGAACTAATAACTGTTGCATTAAAAAGAGTAGATGTTCAAAATGAAGAGGATGATATATTATCACACTTAAATCATTCAAGAATTAATTTGTTACCTAATACTTCAGGAGTTAGAACAGCAAAAGAGGCAGTTTTTGCAGCTGAATTATCTAGAGAAGCATTAGAAACTAATTGGGTTAAATTAGAAATTCATCCAGATCCAAGATATTTATTACCAGACCCTATTGAAACTTTAAAAGCAGCTGAAGAGTTGGTAAAACAGGGATTTGTTGTAATGCCTTATATTCATGCAGATCCAGTTTTATGCAAACGTTTAGAAGAGGTAGGAACACAATGTGTAATGCCATTAGGCGCACCAATTGGAAGTAATAAAGGATTAAAAACGATAGAGTTTTTAGAAATAATAATTGAACAATCTATTGTTCCTGTTATTGTTGATGCTGGTATTGGAGCACCATCGCATGCTGCATACGCAATGGAAATTGGCGCCGATGCAGTATTAGTGAATACTGCAATTGCTGTATCTAAAAATCCAGTGGCTATGGCAACGGCTTTTAAAATGGCAGTAGAATCTGGGAGAATGGCTTATGAAGCAAAATTAGCTCCCGTTAGAAATAAAGCGGAAGCTAGTAGTCCATTAACAAGTTTTTTGAATTAATAAAGTTATACTTTCTTTTATGTTAATTATAAAGAAAGAATAAAAAATGTAGAATGAATTCGATAGAAAACGAAAATTCAAAAAGTTTCATAGATACTTTTGGTCAATATAATTGGGATGTAGAATTAGAAAGTATTTTTAGTAAAACTACATCTGATGTTGAACAAGCACTGGTAAAAAGTAAAAGAAGTTTAGAAGATTTTAAAGCTTTAATTTCACCTGCAGCAAAACCGTTTTTAGAAGAAATGGCACATATGAGTAGTGCGCTAACAAAAAAGCGTTTTGGAAATACTATACAAATGTATGCTCCAATGTACTTAAGTAATGAGTGCCAAAACATATGTACTTATTGTGGGTTTAGTTTAACAAATAAAATACCTAGACGTACTTTAACAGATGAAGAGATATTAAAGGAAGTTACTTTTCTAAAAAATAAAGGGTATGACCATATTTTATTAGTAACAGGAGAAGCAAATAAAACAGTTGGTGTAAATTATATAAATAATGCAATCAAATTAATCCGTTCTCAGTTTTCAAATATAACGATTGAAGTTCAACCATTAGATCAAAATGAGTATGAGCTACTTATAGAAAATGGTTTATATGCGGTTTTAGTATATCAAGAAACATATCATAAAGAGGAATATAAAAAACATCATCCTAAAGGAAAGAAATCTAATTTTAAGTATCGTTTAGAAACTCCAGATAGGTTAGGAAAAGCTGGTGTTCATAAAATAGGATTAGGAGCTTTATTTGGTTTGGAAGATTGGCGTGCAGATAGTTTTTTTACAGCGTTGCATTTAAAATATTTACAAAAAACCTATTGGAAAACTAAGTATTCTATTTCATTTCCTCGATTGCGCCCGCATTCAGGTGGATTAGAACCAAAAGTTGAAATGACTGATGCAGATTTAGTACAATTAATATGTGCATTTCGTTTGCTTGATGAAGATGTTGAATTATCAATGTCTACTAGAGAAAGTGAAGTTTTTAGAAATAATATTGTTAATTTAGGAGCAACATCTATTAGTGCAGAATCAAAAACAAATCCAGGAGGATATTCAGTAGAACCACAATCCTTAGAACAATTTGAAATATCTGATGAACGTAGTACCGAAGAAATAGTACTAATGTTAAAAGAAAAAGGGTTGGAAGTAGTTTGGAAAGATTGGGAAGTTTTTAGTTAATTTAACATAGCTAGAAGTTCTCTTTGATTGTCTTTTATTAATAGAAAAGAATAATTAGTTAAAATGAGTTTAACTCCAGAAGAAAAAAAGCAGTATAACCGTCACCTTATTTTAGATAAAATAGGAGAAGAAGGTCAATTGAAATTAAAGAAGGCTAAAGTTTTGGTTATTGGAGCAGGAGGACTAGGATGTCCTGTGTTACAATACTTAACTGCTGCAGGAGTTGGTAATATTGGAATTATAGATGATGACGAAATAGATCAAAGTAATTTACAACGTCAAATTTTATATACCATAGATGATATAGGCTCATCCAAAGCAGAAACGGCATCAAAACGATTGTCTAAATTAAATCCATTTGTAACCTTTACGGTATATAAAGAAAAGCTAACTCGAGCGAATGCAATTCAGTTATTTGAAAACTACGATGTTATTGTAGATGGAAGTGATAATTTTTCAACACGATATTTGACTAATGATGCTTCTCTATTAACGAATAAACCTTTAGTTTATGGGGCCATTTTTAAGTTTGAAGGGCAGGTAAGTGTTTTTAATTACAAAAAGAGTGCAACTTATAGGTGTTTATATCCTTCACCTCCAAAACCAGATGAATCTCCAAATTGTTCCGAAATTGGAGTTTTGGGTGTGTTGCCAGGAATTATAGGAAGTCTTCAAGCAAATGAAACAATTAAAATAATTTGTGAAACGGGTGAGGTGTTAGCAAATAAATTATTGATGTATGATACACTAAGTATGCGTCAAATGATATTGAAATTCGAAAGAACAGAAAAAGCTGAGGTTACCGAATTAGAAGAAGACTATGATTTTTTCTGTGGGATAAAATCAATGAATAATGAAATTTCATTGGGTGAATTACAAAATAATTTAGAGATATATAATTTGTTGGATGTTCGAGAATACTGGGAACGTGAAGAACACCATATAGGAGGACAGCACATTCCGTTAGGAGAAATTCCACAAAGATATTTAGAACTAGATACTTCAAAACCGATAGTAGTATATTGTAAATCAGGAATGCGAAGCAAAAAAGCGATTAATGTATTAGAGGGTGAGTTGAATAATACTGTTTTTGTGAATTTAAAAAATGGCATCAAATAAAAAATTAGATATTTAACTAATTTTAATCACTTAAAAGTATACTAAGAACTTAGTGTTTATGCGTTTATTTGTATTTACCTTTGTAGCGTAAATCAATAAAAGGGCATTAGATGTTAGATTATGTAGTAATTGGAGGAGCGCAAGCAGGATTGTCTATGGCTTACCATTTAGGAAAAATGGATAAAAAGTTTATAGTTCTTGATGGAGAAAATGAAATTGGTGCTTCTTGGTTGAATAGATGGGATTCTTTAAAACTTTTTACCCCCACAGAGTATAATCATTTACCGGGATTAAAATTTAATGCCCCTAAAGGGTATTACCCTTCAAAAGTTGAAGTTAGTAATTATTTTAAATCTTATGTTGAAAAAAATAGTATTCCAATACAGCTAAATACTCTAGTAACTTCTGTTAGTAAAACTAAAGAAGGTTTTTTTATTAAGTATAAAGATGGGAGTATTGAGGCAAAAAACGTAGTAGTTGCAACAGGTCCTTTTCATATTCCTTATACACCTCCTTGTCATACTAAAATATCTGATAGTATACTTCAAATGCATAGTAACTATTATAAAAATGAAAATCAGTTACAAAACGGTGATACATTAGTTGTAGGCGGGGGAGATTCTGGGTATCAAATTTTAAATGAAATATCTGAGAACTCTTCAAGAACTGTTTATTTTTCTGGAGATACTTCTGTAAAATCGTTACCCCAACAGTTTTTAGGTAAAACATTATGGTGGTGGTTTACTTTAATCGGTTTTTTAAGTTATAGTAAGTATAGTTGGATTGGGAAAAAAATTAGTTCTTCTTCTCAACCAGTTATAGGAACAGATGTAAAGGGAATACTTTCTCGAAAAAATGTAGTTTGCGTTGGAAGAACAAAGGATGCATTTAAAAACGATATCCATTTTGAAAAGAATAAAATTTCTACTATTAAAAATATTGTTTGGGCAACTGGGTATCGTCCGAACTTTAAATGGATTGAAGGACTAGAGTTAGATGAAGGAAATTACCCTAAAAACTATAGAGGTGTAAGTAATATAGAAGGTTTATACTTTATAGGGTTACCTTGGATGTTTACTAGAGGATCAGCAACATTGGGAGGAGTTTCAAAAGATGCTAGTTATTTAGCTGATATAATGCGCAAAAAATAAGAAATATTTTTACCTTCGTAGTATGAAGCAAACTACCAATACTATCTTAATGGTTCGCCCTTCTAGTTTTAGAATGAACGAACAAACTGCTGTTAATAATTATTACCAACAGGAATTAGCTGGAATGTTACCCGTAACTATTAATGCTAAAGCACAGGAAGAATTTGATGATTTTGTTGGTAAATTAGAAGGAGTAGGAGTAGAGGTGGTAGTAATTGAAGATACTAAAACACCAGATACACCAGATGCTTTGTTTCCTAATAACTGGATTTCTTTTCATGAAAATGGTGATGTTGCTGTATATCCAATGTTTGCTGAAAACAGAAGACTTGAAAAAAGAGATGATGTCTTAGAGGTTCTAGAAAATAAAGGATTTATAATAGAAAATGTTATTGATTATTCTGAAGCTGAACAAGAAGGTGTTTTTTTGGAAGGAACAGGAAGTATGATTTTAGATCGTACTAACCGAAAAGCTTATTGCGCTTTATCCCCAAGGGCAGATGAAGAGTTATTTATTGAGTTTTGTGAAGATTTTGAATATACACCTGTAGTTTTTGTTGCAAATCAAACGGTAGGAAGTAACAGAGAAGCTATTTATCATACTAATGTTATGATGTGCGTAGCAGAAACTTTTGTAGTAGTTTGTTTAGATGCTATTGATGATAAAAAAGAAAAAAAAGAGTTAGTAAAACATTTTAAGTCTGATGGAAAAGAGGTTATTGCCATAACTGAAAAACAAGTAACTCAGTTTGCAGGAAATATGTTACAGCTTATAGGAAATGATGATGAACGTTTTTTAGTAATGAGTTCTTCTGCCTACAATTCATTAACTAAAAATCAGGTAGCTATAATTGAAAAGCATTGTAAAATAGTACACAGTTCACTTGAAACTATTGAAACTTGTGGAGGTGGTAGTGCTCGTTGTATGATGGCGGAAGTGTTTTTAAAAAAATAAATTTGTTGATTATTCTCTGCCCTTTTTATAGTTATATCTAATAATTTATTATGATGAAAAGATTAATTATTCTATCAGATTTATGGGGAGAAAAGAAAGCAACATGGTTAACAAATTATACTGATGCATTAAAAAGTGATTTTGAAATTGTTTTTTATGATAGTTGTGAGTTAGCTGAAGTTGATACAACTGTTTATAAAGAAGAAAATTTACATAAGCAATTTGTAAATGGAGGTATTGAAAAAGCAGTTTCTAAACTTTGCAAAGCTGAAAAGCAAAATGATACCATAATACTTGCCTTTAGTATAGGAGGAACCATAGCTTGGAACTATGCAATGAAAAGCAATAAAAAACTTTTCATGTATTGTATTTCGTCAACTAGACTAAGATATGAGTCTAGAAAACCTCTAGGTAATATTTTCTTGTATTTTTCAGAAAATGATAAGTTTGTACCTAAAGATAATTGGTTTCATAAAATGAATTTACCTATGAAAAAAGTAAAGGGTAATCATGATATATATGTAGATAAAAACTTTGCAGCATTTGTTTGTAAAGAAATTATAAATAAAAAGGATTTCAATTAAATTGAAATCCTTTTTATTTAATTCAAGTTTTTTTTAAGCTATAGAAGTATTGGTTATTTTATAATTCTTATAGTATTGCATTAAAATAAAAGAACAAATAACTGATGAAGCAATTCCTTCAATAGCTAAAGCAAAAACAATTAAAGATAAATTTAAGTTTTTACCCCAAAAAGAAGAGTTTCCTAATACGGTAATTAGTTCAGGATCAATAAATCCAACATAAATTATTAAGCCTAAAATGGTAAGGCCTACGGCTAAAATTGAAGTTCCTACTCCTATTGAAAAATTTGAAAAGTATAATGATTCTTGATTTAGTTTAATGTTTGTTTTTATAGCCTTGTTTATTCCCCAAAGCACAAAAACAAAATTTAATAAACGTAATTCAGAAACATTATTTAAACCCAATATTTTCATTAAAAAAAAGAACCCGACAATACCTCCAAAAATAAGTAAGGCATTGTTAATGATTATTTTATTTTTTGACATAATTGTATATTTAAAATTACATATCTCTTAAATATACGAAATATATTCGTTAAAGTATTGTTTTTTAGATGAGTGAACACATAAGTTCAATGAATTGTTAATGAACTTATGTGTATTTGTAAATAATTAACTAATATTAAATTAATGATTCTTTTAATATTGTTATAGGATGCTTAGCAATACGTTTGGTACCGTCATAAATTTGATGTCGACAACTTGTTCCTGCAGCAACAATTTCTGTTTGCTTAGAACAGTTTCTAATTTTAGGAAATAAAGTATCTTCCCCCACTTGCATACTTACTTTATAGTGCTCTTTTTCATATCCAAAAGAACCAGCCATTCCACAACAACCAGTATTCATAATTGTTACTTTGTAATTTTCAGGTATGTTTAATATACTAAATGAAGCATGAGTACTAGATAATGCTTTTTGATGACAGTGACCATGAATTTTTAGTTCTTTAGCATCACTCGTGAAAATAGAAATATCAATATTATTTTTTTTGTGTTCGTTAGCTAAAAACTCTTCAATAGTAAATGTGTTTTTTGCAATTTCTTTTGCTCCTAGTTTATCATCTGCTAAACGAATATATTCATCTCTAAAAGTTAAAATAGCAGAAGGCTCTATACCTATTAAAGGGGTTTCATTAGAAATTAAATTTTTAAAAACAGCAATGTTCTTATTGGTTATTTCTTTAGCTTCCTTTAAAAAACCTTTTGAAATATAACTACGTCCGCTTTCTTCATGTTTTATTGATTTTACTTCATAACCTAGTTTTTCTAAAACAATTACTGTATCTTTCCCTATTTCAGTATCATAATAATTGGTAAATTCATCATTAAATAGATAAACAGTTTTATTTGTAGTTTTTGAGGTGTGCTTTTTTAACCAAGCTTCTAAAGGTTGTTTATCTAATTTAGGAACACTTCGTTCGGTAGCTACACCCATTACTTTTTTAGCAATCGTTGTATTGGTAAAAAAGTTTGTTAATGCAGGGAGCTTACTTCCTAATTTGTTGTATTTTGAATTGTTTGCAAATAATTTACTGCGGAAAGAATAGCCATTAGTTTCTTGATATTGATATAAAAACTCTGCTTTCATAGAGGCAATATCAACATTACTTGGGCATTCTGTAGCACAAGCTTTACAGCTTAAGCATAAATCTAAAATATCTTTTAATTCTTTAGAATCAAATTTGTTTTTTGCTGTGTTATTTGTCAATACTTCACGTAAAGTATTTGCTCTTGCACGGGTGGATTCTTTTTCATTTCGTGTAGCTCTATAGCTTGGGCATAAAGTTCCTCCAGCTTCAGGTGATTTTCTACAATCTCCAGAACCATTACATTTTTCTGCTAACTTTAATATTCCTTCACTATCCGAAAAATCTTGTATTGTTTCAATTTTAGGTTCAACCCTATCAATTTCATAACGTAAACTTTTATCCATAGGAAGAGCATCAGTAATTTTTCCTTTATTAAAAACGTTATTAGGATCAAAGGCTTTTTTGATTCTACGTAATAATTGATAATTATTCTCACCAATCATTAAAGGAATAAATTCAGCACGAACAATTCCATCTCCATGTTCACCACTAAATGAACCTTGGTATTTTTTTACTAATTCAGCAGTTTCAGTAGTTATTTTTCTGAAAAGAGAAACATCTTCCTGCTTTTTTAAATTTAAAATTGGACGTAAGTGTAATTCACCTGCACCAGCATGCGCATAATAAACTGCGTCTTGCTGATATTTATCCATAATTTGAGTAAATTCTTCGATATATTCTGGTAAATCGTTTAAGGCAACGGCAGTGTCTTCGATACAAGCAACTGCTTTCATGTCACCAACAATATTTCCTAACAATCCTAAACCAGCTTTTCTTAAGTGATGAACTTTAGCAATATCTTTTCCGTAAACTTTTGGATAATGATAACCAAAATTATTAGTTTCTAAATCTTTAATAAGTTTATCAGCTAAAACTTCTGCTTGTTCTATTGTGTTAGCAGAAACTTCTAGCATTAATACAGCTTCAGGATCTCCTTGTAAAAAGAAACGATTTTTAGTTTGTTCACGGTTATTCTTAGTACAGTCTAAAATCACTTTATCCATAAGTTCACAAGCATATAAATTATGATTCATAGCTGTAACTGTGGCTTTTAAACTTTCATTTACACTTGTAAAATGAGGACATACCATAATGCTTTGAGTAGGTGGTAAATCGTCAAGTTGTATGGTAATTGAAGTAGAAAAAACTAAAGTACCTTCACTACCAGATAAAAATTTAGCAGGGTTTATAGTTGGTTCATTACCTCCAAATAAATCTGAGGTTAAAAATTCATCAACAGCATACCCAGTATTTCTTCTATGAATACTTTCTTTAGGGAACTCTTTTTTTATTTCTTGTTGAATAATTTTTTGTGAAAGCTCATTATAAATTGAACTATAAATTTTTCCTTCAAGTGAATTACTTGATTTTTTTTGTTGGAATTCTATAGAGTTAATTTCAGAAAAAGTAACATCACTACCATCACTTAAAATACCTTCAATACTTAGCACTTTGTCACGAGTAACACCGTAACGAATTGATGTACTACCAGATGAATTGTTTCCTACCATTCCTCCAATCATACATCGATTTGAAGTTGAGGTATTTGGTCCAAAAAATAAACCAAAAGGTTTTAGAAAACGATTTAAATCATCACGAATAATCCCTGGTTCAACTGTAATAGTTTTTGCTTTTTCATCAAACGCAAGCATGTTAGTGAAGTATTTAGATACATCAACTACAATACCATCTCCAACACACTGTCCTGCTAAAGAAGTTCCAGCTGTACGCGGAATTAAAGTAATGCTATTTTCAGTAGCAAAAGAAATTAACTTTTTTATATCCTCATTATTTTTAGGATATGCAACAGCTAATGGTATTTTACGGTATACAGAAGCATCAGTAGCATAAATATTTTTATGTAAATTATCGTATAATAATTCTCCATGTAAAGAATTTTCTAACTTTGTTAAAACGGTAGTATTCATCATCTTCTATTGAATAGGGATATTTCTTTTAAAACCTGCATCAAAACAAATAAATGTATCTGTTCCAGCAACACCATTAATTAAATGAACTTGTTCGTATAAAACTTCACGTAAATGTTCATTGTCTCGTGCAAATATCAGAATAAAAATAGCATAATTTCCAGAAACATAATTGGATTCAACAATTTCATCAACTTTTTTAAGTTCTTCCATTACTGATTTAGCAAAGCGAGCTTCTCGTAATCTGATTCCTGTATATGATTTAGTTTTATAGCCTAATTTTTTTTCGTCAAGTAAAAATTCAGCATTTTTTATGACACAAGATTCTGTTAGTTTTTTTATTCGTTGATGTACTAATGAATTAGAAATTTTTAATTCTTCTGCTATTTGAGAAAAAGCTTTTCTAGCATCAGATTGTAAGTGAATTAGTATTTGTTTATCAATATAATCAAATTGATTATTCATATAGTAATTTTCAAGTTGTTAAAAATTAAATTTACTTTTACAGGTTGTTTAAAAGTCAATTTAATATAAAATGATTATTTAAAGTGTAAATTTACTTATAATTATATGTTTTTGAAAGAAATACGATTTATTTTTGCTTAAAATTTTAATAAAATATGTCATCAAAAAGTATAGTAGAAGAATGTCATACTGTTAAGGCATTTGTTTCTCCAGAATATATTCGTAGTCGTTTTTCAAAGGTTATGTCTGATATGTATAAGGATGAGGTTCCTCTTTATGGAGAACTATTGGATTTGGTTCATGATATTAATGAAAAAGTACTTTCAGATTCGAACGAGATTAAGGAGCAACTATCACGTACAGGAGAAGTGTCTAGATTAAATATGGAGCGACATGGAGCAATTCGTTTAGGGAAACCTGAAGAACTATTTACCATGAGACGTTTGTTTAAAGTAATGGGTATGTACCCTGTTGGGTATTATGATCTAGCAACGGCTGGAGTTCCTGTGCATGCTACTGCATTTAGAGCTATTGATAATACAGCTCTTAATCAGGCACCTTTTAGAGTTTTTACATCTTTATTGCGTTTAGATCTAATTGATGATGATCAGCTTCGAAGTAATGTTGAATCCATTCTTGAAAATCGTCAGATATTCACAGAAAAAGCATTAAAGTTTATAGATAAGTTTGAAAAAGAAGGAGGTTTAACTATAGAGGATACTGAAACTTTTGTTAGAGAAGCGTCGGAAACTTTCCGATGGCATGAATCAGCAACAGTAGATTATAATATGTACCAAACGCTGTTAAACCAACATAGGTTAATTGCTGATGTAGTTGCATTTAAAGGTCCGCATATAAATCATTTAACACCTAGAACTTTAGATATAGATACGGTGCAAGCTAGTATGGAGGCTCGGAATATTCCTGCAAAAGATACTATAGAAGGACCACCAGCAAGAAAATGCCCTATTTTATTACGCCAAACTAGTTTTAAAGCATTGACAGAAAAAGTGGCTTTTAAGAATAGTACAGGAAATGAAGAGATGGGGGAGCACAAAGCTCGTTTTGGAGAGATTGAACAGCGTGGTGTGGCGTTAACACAAAAAGGACAAGATTTATATAATGAATTACTAAGTAAGACACGTAGGGAGATAGGCGGATCACCAACAGCAGAAAACTCTACTGAATATAACAAATTACTGAAAGATAATTTTAAAGTTTTTCCTGATAATTATGATGAACTTCATTCTCAAGAATTAGCTTATTTTCACTATTTCATTACTGAAAAAGCGAATAGTTTACCAAAAGATAAATTGTATACAAAATTAGATGTTAATCAATTATTAGAGAAAGGATATTTGATTATTGAACCAATGGTTTACGAAGATTTTCTTCCAGTAAGTGCAGCAGGTATTTTTGCTTCTAATTTAGGAACAGATGATGCTAAACGTAAATATGAAGGAACTTCTAATCAATCGTTATTTGAAAAAGATTTAGGAGAGCCAGTTTACAGGTTGATGCAGTGGTATGAAGATATGCAAGAGGAAACTATTGAAAAATGCTTAGCACTAATAAATGCTTAAAGTATTATTGATTGATAAAAATTATACGTAATATCAAATTTAAATTTTGCTTTAAATAGCGTTAATGGGGAGAGTCTTCTATTGAGGTTTATAGGAAGCATTATATATGTTAAATAATCACATAGAAAAACAATTTTCTATGTGATTATTCTTTACCTAAAAAATAAGAGGTAATACTGAAATGATTATGTTATTATTTCAATGTTATTTTAACCAATAATCCTTTGTAACCAATTGCAAAAAATGATTTAGCGTTTATAGCATGTAAGTCATTCCATTCTGCAACTACATGTTTATGTGGTATTCTACTCCATGTTTTACCGTTATCTATTGAGATTGCTAGATATTCACCATTTGTTAGGTTGTTAGATTTATTTCTACCAGCTATAAGAATAGTGTTTTCAACCATAGCTACGTTGGTTAGTTTGTTATCAGAATTATAATCGATACTTTTCCATACTTTGGTATTAGAATTATATGAATGTATTGCTCCTTTTTCTGTGCTAGCATTTGTTTGTCCATTGTTACCTACTGCTATTAAAAAACCATTTTTAATAGCCATATCTGTAAATTTAACAGGCTCATTTATTGTATTTACATCCCAAAAATCATTGTTTTTTATAGAAATTTTACCATTATTCCAAGTACCACCGCTAAATATTAAGGCATTAGTTGGTGCAAAATAAGTTATAGAAGTTAAATGGTTCTTTTCAAGTAGTTGTTCGTAGTTATAATTTGGATTAGTATTTTCCTTTTCAAGATCAGTCCATGTTAAACCATTATCTATAGTTTTTAAAATAAAGCCATGAGCCTTAGCTCCCTTTTGCCCAACTATGTATGCTTCATTATTGCTCGTAAATTTAATTGAGCTCATGTAGTAGCCTTTAGCTTTAAGTCTAGAGTCTATATTCCAGGTAGTTCCTCCGTTACTTGAAGAAAGAATAGTTCCGTTGTCAGTAACACAAAAGACTTCATTGTTATTTTTTATAGAGATGCTGTTTATTGAAAAGTCAGAAGAAGAATATACTTTTTTCCAAGTAAGACCTCCATCAGTTGTTTTTAAAATTTCACTTTCTTTATTAGGGTATACACTCCCTGCTGCAATAAAACCGTTAAGAGCATCTGTAAATTCAATACAATTAAGAGTGAGTTTAGTTGGTGTTTTAATAGTTGTTAATTCAATAGAATTAGATAATGGAGGAGAAGTGTTTTGATCGGGGATAGGTGTGTTTTCAGAGCAATTAACTAATAAAGCTAATGCTAAAATTGAAAATAGTACTTTTAATAATTTCATAGATTGTTTTGTGTGTTTGTGAATGTATTAAGATTTAAAAATGTTTAATTAAAATGATTTATATAAAAAAGAGAAGAGAGAAAATGATTAAAATCAGTTCTTAAAAAGTAAGTAGCGTATACCATAATTTACCTAGTATTTTTAGGTAGATAAAAGTAAAGTTATAGCATTATTCAATATTAATATTAACGTTAAATATATTATAATATTTAAGTCTGTAAGTGCACCAATAAAGGGAAATATGATTAAATTTTTAATATTTGGCTATTTAATAGCTTTTAAATGAAAAAGGATGAGTTTAAGATTTACGTTTATAAAATAAAATACCTCATACTTTTTTGTATGAGGTATTTTATTTTTTTTAGTAAAAGACTAAAAAGATTTTCTCCAATAAGCACCAGTCCAGTCAATAGTTTTTATTTCTTCAGTGATATTATTAGTTTTCCTATAATCTATAACAGCTTTTTTACAGGCTTCTACAGCTCCCCAGTCGTCAATAATTATGAACCCTCCTTTTGAAAGTTTAGGATATAAATTAACTAACCCATCCATAGTAGATTCATACATATCTCCATCTAGTCTAATAATAGATAGCTTTTCAATTGGAGCAGTAGGTAGTGTGTCTTTAAACCAGCCTTTTAAAAATTTAACACTGTCATCTAATAAATCGTATTTCTGAAAATTATATTTTACAGTTTCTAAAGATATTGCTAGGTGGTCAGATTTAGCATCGTGTAAATCTCCTTTGTCCTCAGGGTATAAGGTTTCATTGGGAGGAGGTAATCCTTCGAAAGAATCAGCAACCCAAACATTTCTATCTTTGATTTTTAAATCATTTAAAAGAGCTTTCATAAAAATGGTAGCTCCACCTCTCCATACGCCTGTTTCAATAAAATCTCCAGGAATATTGTCCTTTATTATTTCATTAAAACAAAATTGAATATTTTCTAACCTTTTTAAACCAATCATTGTATCTGCATAAGAAGGTCAATCTCTACCTTCCTCTCTAGTTTCTGCATTACTTAATCTACATATGGCAATATCTCTTTTTCTAATAAACTTGTCAATCTTACGAATAATTTTAAGTTTCCAATTAAAGTTATTATCATCTAAAGGAATATATTAACCATAAGCTAAACGTTCTTTGTTTACAGTATCTAGTAATAAGTTTTTAAGGTGTTCTATTTATATAGGGTTATTTATTATCGCATTAATTTGTATGTCAAAAGAATGCTAATTTACTAGAATTAGGTTAATATTCAAATTTGAGAGAATTTAATTACATAATAATAAAGGGAATCAGTTTTTAATTTTATTACCTTTTTCTTTTTTCTTCATTCTTAAATTTAGAAATTTTAAACTCTTTGAGTTTTTTTATAAGACTAAATTAAAAACTATAGTATAATATCGTTTTTCCATTCATAAGATTCTGGGATATCAATATCGTCTATTAATTGGCGTATGTCAATCTCTATGCCTCTTGATAAGTCGCTTATAGGTACGTCATTAGGGCCGCCTTCAAAAGGGTTTTCAGAATTCTCTCCAATAGCTTCCATAGAATAAAATATCCAAGCTAATAGAGTACTGAACGGGATAGAAAACCACTCAAAATGTATGGCAATGAATTCTTGAATTTTATGCATGATAACTGTTTTAAATTCATGGTTTGCTAATGAAGCAAGAATTCTATCACCCAAAGCTTCAAATTCTTGCATCATTCCATAGGGTAAAAGAATGATAAAGATCCAAATAAAAATAAAGTTTAAAGTAGCAAATTGTCTAGGATAAGGAAAATTTTTAATACGTTCACTTTTTCCTTGAAGTGTATACAATTCAACCAATATTTTTTCAAGTTCCATATGACGAAAATCATCAATTAACCCTTCACTTTGTAATTCTTTTATACGTCTAGACTGAATTCCTAATAATTGAGATGCTTGATTTCCTTTAGCAAAAATCTCTTTATATTCATTATTAGAAATATATGGATTTATAGCTTTTTCAATGGGTATTGTTTGTTCTAAAACCACAAAGTTTTTTTCTCTAAACTCTTTATTCGATTTACTAGGTTTAATATGGTTTTCCCATGGTTTATGTTTTCTTAGTTGATAACGTAAAGCTGTTAACCAAGCGATATGACGATGCACTAATTCACGATGAATTTTTTTCAGATCACTATTAGAAACGTTATCGTTTTTTATGAAATCTTTTATCATGATAGTAAAAGATCGAGAAGTATTTACAATGCCTCCCCAAATTTTACGGGCCTCCCATAAACGATCATATGAAGCATTGTTTTTAAAACTAACAATAAAAGAAACTGCTGTACCTAATACACCTAAAGGAAGCCATGGTATGTAAAGCCATTTCCATCGCAAAATGTCAAATAAAAAAACAGGAATAGTACTTAAAAGTAAAAATACATAAGTATACCTCCTTGTCCATTTTAGCATTCCCTTTAAGGGATACGTTTTTTTTATGTACATGATTTTTTAAATTAATTGATAACTAAAATATGAAAAAGCATACAGAAACTCTTTAGTGATAAAAGTTTTCTTAAAAAATCGTTAAAAACTATAGTAGGATTTGTTAAAATCTAAGAATGAGTATCTTTATGGTTTAATCAAATTTAAACTAATGAAAAAATTACTCCTATGCTTATTTTTTATAAGTATACATATAAAAGCACAAGAAATAGATTTATCCTACTATTTGCCTAAAGATGTTTCTTATAATAAAAATATACCAACGCCTAAATCTGTTATAGGACATGAAGTAGGAGAATGGCATATAACGCATGATAAGTTAGTGGAGTATATGAAGGCTTTGGCAAAAGCATCAGATAGAATTAGTATAGAAGATAGAGGAAATACTTATGAAGGACGACCATTATTATTACTAAAAATAACATCACCAAAAAATCATAGTAATATAGAAGAGATTAGATTAAAGCATATTCAAGCAACCGATGATAAAACAGTAAATGTTACTAATTTACCAATTGTAGTATATCAAGGATTCTCTATACATGGTAATGAGGCAAGTGGGTCTAATGCATCATTAGCTGCGGCCTATTATTTAGCCGCTGCTGAGGGGAATAAGATAAATGAACTATTAAATAATACGATAATATTATTTGATCCATCATTAAATCCTGATGGATTACAACGTTTTGCTTATTGGGCCAACACAAATAAAGCTAATAACATTAATCCTGATCCAAATGATAGAGAATATCATGAAGTGTGGCCAGGAGGAAGAACGAATCATTATTGGTTCGATATGAATCGTGATTGGTTGCCTGTACAATTACCTGAAAGTAAAGTGAGAATTAAAACATTTCACGAGTGGTTGCCAAATATTTTAACCGATCATCATGAAATGGGAACTAATTCTACTTTTTTCTTTCAACCTGGAATACCTGAAAGAACAAATCCTTTAACTCCCCAGTTAAATCAAGAGTTAACTAAAGAAATAGGTACTTACCATGCAAAAGCATTTGATAAAATTGGATCATTATATTACTCTGAAGAAGATTTTGATGATTTTTATTACGGAAAAGGTTCTACATTTCCAGACATAAATGGAAGTATCGGTATTTTATTTGAGCAAGGTAGTTCAAGAGGGCATGCACAAGAAAGTGATAATGGAGTTTTAACCTTTCCGTTTACAATTAGAAATCAATTTACAGCTACTTTATCAACATTAGAAGCTGCAAAAAGTATGCGCGTAAAGATTTTGAAATACCAACAAGATTTTTATGAAAAAGCTAGGAACGAAAAACAAAATAAAGCACTTGTTTTTGGAGATGAAAAAGATGCTGGAAAAGTGTATCATTTAGCTGAAGTGTTAAAAAGACATCATATAAATATACATGAGTTAAAATCAGACATAACTAGTGAAGGGAAAAAATTTAAAAAAGGGTTTAGTTATGTAGTTCCAATGAATCAAAAGAATAAAAGGTTAATAGAAGCAATGTTTGATGTGCGTAAAACATTTAAAGATAGCTTATTTTATGATGTTTCTGCTTGGACATTTAATCATGCTTTTGGGGTTGATATGATTAAAAATCAATCGCTTTCAGTAGCTGGGAAGAAAATTGAAAATTTGCAGAAGAATAAAGGAAGTGTTACAGTAAAAAGTAGCGTTGGTTACTTAATGCCTTGGAATGAATACTATGCTCCTAAAGCTTTGAATGCAATTTTAGATAAAGGAATTAGAGCTAAAGTAGGAATGAAAAAGTTTAATAATGATGGTATAGCCTACGATTACGGAACTATTTTTATACCAGTACAAAATCAAAAACTTAATAATAATCAATTATTTAATTTTTTAGGAGAAGTAGCTGAAAAAAGTAATGTAAAAATTAAAGGAGTTACAACTGGATTAAATAATGGAGCTGATTTAGGAAGTAGAAATTTTAGAGCAATTAAAAAGCCTAAAGTGGCTATGCTTGTAGGAAAAGGAATTACTAGTTATGATGCAGGTGAAATATGGCATTTATTTGACCAACGATTTAATATTAAGTTAACTAAATTAGATACTGACTATATAGAAAGAGTAGATTTAAGTAAATATACAACCTTAATACTACCAAATAGTTATTCTTTAAATGGAGCTATAATTAATAAAATAAAAACTTGGGTTCGTAATGGAGGTGTTTTAGTTGGGTATAGAAATGCTGTAAAATTATTAGCTAATCAGAAACTTATTAAAGTAGAATTTAATAAGCCAAAAATAGATGTAGTAAATAATGTGTCATTTGAAAACAGAAGATTACAATCAGGTGCTCAGGTAATTGGAGGGGCTATTTTTGAAGCTGATATAGATAAATCACATCCTATAAATTTTGGATATAAAAATCAAAAAATAGCATTGTTTAGAAATACAAAGTTATTCTTAAAGGCTGATAAAAAAAGTTATAATAATCCAATTCAATACACTAAAAAACCTTTATTAAGTGGTTATATTTCAAAAGAAAATTTGAAGGAATTGAAAAATTCAGTGCCTTTTAAAGTTCAAAGATTTGGTAGTGGGAAAGTAATTGTTTTTACTGATAATACTAACTTTAGAGGTTTTTGGTTCGGAACCAATAAACTATTAATGAATGCTGTTTTCTTTGGGATAATAATGTAGTCATAGTTAAATAAAGTTAATAAGGTAGGGTGAATAAAAAGTTATATGTTTAACTGTAAAATTGATTGTAGTACTATAAAAGGTGTTACAGATACAATTAATAATTAAATATATGAAGTTAGTTAGTTTTTTACATAAGTTAACATTTGTAATCTTTTGTATATTGTTTTTATCATGTAGTAAAAGCAATGATTTACCTGAAGAAAATGAGTATGAAGTTACATATGAAGTTATCGTAAAAAGTAAAAGTGAGAATAATGTAAAAATTGAATTCCGAAATGTAAATGGAGAATTAGAGTATACTTCTAAAGGAATTATGGCCTATGAAAACTTTTCTATGCAAGAAAAATTTAATGTTAAAAGAGGTTTTGAAACTTTTTTAAAAGTAAAAGATAGTGTTTTTGGAGAAGGAGAGATTCAAATTAGAGTAATGATTAAAAAGTTACAAAATATTGTTTTTGAAGATATAAGGGTACATAATAGAAATGGGTATGGTTATGATTTATGCATAACAAAAAAAGCACAGTAATTTAGATTAAAATATAAAAAGCAATGAATTAAATATTTAATTCATTGCTCTTTTGTGTAACAAAATTTAATAAAAGACGTCTTTATAATAAAGAATTAGATTAACTATGAGTTTATTAAGAGTCTTACTGGCAATATTTTTTCCGCCTTTGTCAGTACTAGGAAAAGGATGTGGTTCTGTTGTTATTGTATTTTTACTAACCCTTTGTGGTTGGGTTCCTGGCGTAATTGGAGCATTGGTAATTTTGAACAACCCGAATTAATTAAAAATAAAAAAGGCGCTAATTAGCGCCTTTTTTATTTTTAATTTAAAACTTCATGAATCACTTTACCTGTATTTCCATTCGGAAATTCTATCTGTAATAAATTAGATAGAGTAGGTGCAATATCTATAATTTCATATTTTCTTTTTGAACTACCCTGTTTAATCCCTTTTCCGTAAAAAATAATAGGTACGTGAGTATCATATGAATATCCCGACCCATGAGTAGTTCCTTTTTTAGGATATACAATAGTTGAAGGGTTTGGTACTAATAATACATCACCTGAATATTTTTGATTATACCCATTTTGTAAAGAATTTAAAATCCCATTAGTAAAATTAGTATTCTGCATAGTTTTAGCAGTTACAGCTTTATAAATCCCTTTATAATTTATAGCTTCATTTGCTATTGTCTGAGCTACTTTTTCATAATCTAATTTTAGTTCATTGATTTTTTCTTTATTTAAGAAAATTTGAAAATTTGAAATATTTTCAATTAACTCATCAGACTTAAAATAGTTGTTAGTTACTTTCTTTAGAAAATTTAAAAATTTAACAGGTTTTATGTAGCCTGCAGGAATTTTTACAGATTTTAAATAAGAAGGAACTTCTGTTGCAGCATGATCAGCAGTTAAAAAAAGAGTGTAATTCCCTTTTCCTACCTCAGTATCTAAAAATTTAAATAAACTTGCTAAGTCTTTATCCAAACGTAAATAAGTGTCTTCTATTTCTTTTGAAGCAACGCCAAATTGATGGCCAACATAATCGGTTGAAGAATAACTAACTGCTAAGAAATTTGTATAATTAGATTTTCCTAAATTTTCTCCAATAATTGCAGCTTTAGCAAAATCTGTAGTAAAAGAGTTTCCCGCAGGAATTGCTTTTAAAATACTATAATTATTGTTCTTAGCTCTTAAGTTAGGAATGTCATGAGGAAAAACAGGTTTATCTTCACCTTTAAAAGTAGCTTCAAAGTTATTATCGTCAGCTATACTTTCAGTGTAGGTTTTAATATCATATAGCGTATTCCATGGCTTACTTAAATACTCATCAGCTTTTTTTAAATTATTAAAACGTTTTACCCATTTAGGTAAATTATCCATGTAAAAAGAAGAAGATATCCATTGTCCATTTTTACCACCATCAAACCAATAAGCAGCATTAGCTGTATGACCAGCAGGTAAAATAGCTGAACGATCTTTAATTGCTATACCAATGGTTTTTCCATTCATGTTTTGAGCTAAACGTAATTGATCTGTAATAGTAGAAGTGACCATTCTGTATGGAGATTTTTCTCCGTCCATACCATTGTTACCAACTGTTTTATAATTCTTGTCAGTAACACAATAAATAGATTTTTTTAAATATTTATCATACCAGTGGTTACCAATAATACCATGATTTATAGGAGTAGTACCTGTGTAAATAGAAGTATGTCCTACGGCAGTATAAGTAGGAATGTAGTTATAATGAGCATTTTCAAGTGAAAACCCTTCACGTAATAAGCGTTTAAAACCATCATTACCATATTTTTTTGAAAATCGGATAAGGTAATCATACCTCATTTGATCAATAACAACACCAACTACAAGTTTTGGTTTTTTATCATTTTTTTTTGTTGCTGGTTTAAAGGCCATTATAGTCAATAAAAAAGCAAATAAGAGAATAAGATTTTTTTTCATTTTAAAAAATAATTATGAAGAACCAAAGGTAATTAAAAAAGAAAGCTTAAGCATATAAGTAGGGATAGAGTTAATGGTTTTTTATACTTTAGCAAAAGAAAAATTAATATCAATTAATGAATTATATAGAGCATGTAGGAAAGTATTTTATAATGCTAAAACAAGTTTTTAAAAGACCTCAAAGAGCTAGAGTATTTAAAGAAGCTTTATTTAGAGAGATAGAAGAACTTGGGCATAAATCAATTGGGATTATAGCGTTTATTTCATTTTTTATAGGAGGAGTTATAGCATTACAAACAGCATTAAATTTAGAAAACCCATTTATACCAAAGAGTTTAATTGGTTTTGCGGCAAAAAGATCGGTGATTTTAGAATTTGCACCTACATTTTGTTCTATCATTTTAGCTGGAAAAGTAGGTTCATATATAACTTCTAGTATAGGAACTATGAGAGTGACAGAGCAAATAGATGCGCTTGAAGTAATGGGAATAAATTCCCTTAACTATTTAGTACTGCCTAAAATTATAGCAACTGTATTTTTTTACCCTTTTCTTATAGTGTTAGGAATGTTTTTAGGCATTTTCGGTGGATGGGTAACAGGAGTTTTATCAGGATTATTCTCTGGAGCAGATTTTATTGAGGGAATACAAATGGAATTTGACCCTTTTTTAATAACGTACGCTTTAATAAAAACAGTGATTTTTGCTTTTTTAATAGCTACAATACCTTCATATCAGGGGTATTTTGTTAAAGGAGGTTCACTAGAGGTAGGAAAAGCAAGTACACAATCAGTAGTTTGGACTATAGTTGTTATAGTAATAGCTAATTATTTTTTAACTCAAATGCTATTGACTTAATATGATAGAAGTAAAAGATTTACATAAAGGATTTAAGGAAGTTAAAGTTTTAAAAGGTATTTCAGCAACTTTTCATCCTGGAGAAACAAGTTTGATTATTGGACAAAGTGGATCAGGAAAAACGGTGTTTTTAAAGTCGCTTGTAGGTTTACATACACCTGAAAAAGGAAGTATTTTATATGATGGTAGAATAAATACAGAAATGACCATTGAAGATAAAAGGCAATTTCGACAAGAAGTAGGAATGGTTTTTCAAGGGAGTGCTTTGTTCGATTCACAAACTGTAGAAGAAAATATAATGTTTCCTTTAAAAATGTTTACAAAGCAACCTGATTCAGAAATGTTAGATAGGGTAAATTTCGTACTTAAAAGGGTTGATCTAGAAAACTCAAATAAAAAATTCCCTGCTGAGTTATCTGGAGGAATGCAAAAAAGGGTTGCTATTGCGAGAGCAATTGTTATGAACCCTAAATATTTGTTTTGCGATGAACCTAATTCAGGTTTAGATCCTAAAACGGCTATTGTAATTGATAATCTTATTCAAGAGATTACAGATGAATATATGATAACAACAGTTATTAATACGCATGATATGAATTCGGTTATGGAGATTGGTGAAAAGATAGTTTTTCTTAAAGATGGAAGAAAAGCATGGGAAGGAACCAGTAAAGAAATATTTAAAACAGATAATGAAGCTGTAGTAAACTTCGTGTATTCGTCTGAGTTATTCAAAAAAGTAAGGAAAGCTTATTTAAATGATTTGTAGGTAACTCCTTCTTCTTTAGGTTTATGTGAATTTGTTTTGTTTTTTATTAAAAATAAACAGTAAAAAAACTTGCAGAACAAATAGAAGGTTGTATATTTGCATCCGCAAACACGGAAAAGTGAAAAGCAAAAATGACCTGGTAGCTCAGTTGGTAGAGCATCTCCCTTTTAAGGAGAGGGTCCTGGGTTCGAGCCCCAGCCCGGTCACAAAAGCTTCTTGTTTATAAACGAGAAGCTTTTTTTATGAGGGGAGATTCCAGAGCGGCCAAATGGGACGGACTGTAACTCCGTTGTCTTACGACTTCGCAGGTTCGAATCCTGCTCTCCCCACAAACCTCAATCGGTATGATTGAGGTTTTTTTTGTTTGTCAAAAAATTATCGAATGGCTTTTAATATTTCTTAATGTTTGATTATAAGTGTTTTATTTTTGATGTTATCTAGTATCGTAAGAAGGTATTTTCCTAGTTGTTTTTTTTTGGAAATAATTGATAAAAAAAAGTTTGTATAATTAATAAAACATTCTATATTTGCACCCGCAATCGCAGACATGCAAATGCGGAATAATGACCTGGTAGCTCAGTTGGTAGAGCATCTCCCTTTTAAGGAGAGGGTCCTGGGTTCGAGCCCCAGCCCGGTCACAAAACTTTCTTATATAGGAGTGTTTTTTTTACATGAGGGGAGATTCCAGAGCGGCCAAATGGGACGGACTGTAACTCCGTTGTCTTACGACTTCGCAGGTTCGAATCCTGCTCTCCCCACAAACCTCAATCATATCGATTGAGGTTTTTTTTGTTAATTATTTTAATAATAAAAACCCCTTAGATTTTAAAATCTAAAGGGGCTAAGCATTTAATTAATTATAACAATAAACTAGAAATACTATTCTCTAGATTTTATAAACGATTTCGAGTATTTAATATTTTTATCAAACACTTTAATAAAGTATACTCCTGTTTTTAAATTTCCAATATTGATTGATGGAGAAAATGAATTTTCATCAACAGTTTTTCCATTAGCATCAATAATTTTATAATGTGCGTTTTTAAGAACCTTATCAGTTCTAATGTTTAAAGTTTTACTAGTTGGGTTTGGGTACAGTTGTAAATCTATTAAAACGCTATTGCTTGCTGTATTTTTGTTGCTTTTACGAGCTGAAGTTTGAACTATGTTAACAGTATAGTCTTCAACTTCACCATCATCAAAAGATTCGCAAGGAGTTTGAGTGTATTTATATTTCATAGAAACTCGCATTCTAGTTGATCCAAGTTTTACATCACCAGGTACTTTAATACCAGTAACTATATTTGTGTTACTTGTAGTAGATGTATTTACAACTCTTTCGTTGTCTTCAAAACTTCCGTTTTGATTATAATCTATCCAAACACTAAAATACTCCTTGTATGAGCTTCCGCTAAAAGCAGCACTAATAGTTAGGTCATTTGTGCTTCCAGCTGTAATAGTTGCAACTTGATTAGTGAAATCTGCATACCCACCATTTGCACCAGTAGTATTTGTTAAGTCTCCAAAAGAAACAAGATCTATCCATTCGTATTTTATTCGGTTACCTTTTGATTCACAATAGCTTTTGTTTTTTCCTACAGTAATTGTAAAAATTTGTGTTGTAGTATTAGTACCGTCTGTAGCTTCTAATGTAATTTTAGCTTCTCCTGAGTTTGCATTTGAAGGAGTTCCTTCTAATGTATACACATTGTTTTTTAATGTAAGATTCAACCAAGAAGGAGCATTTTTTAAAGATATTTTAATGATGTCTTTCTTATTTTCATCGATGGTGGTAATTTCATACTGATATGGTTTATCAATATCAATGAATGTAATTGGTTCAGATTTAAATACTGGAGCAAGGTTTGTTGGGTATAAATTAACCATAACTGCATTATTATCTATCCAGTTGTATTTGCCTCCATGTGTAACCATTTCTGTTAAGTAAAAATAACCGTTACTTCTACCAGCCCATCCCCAGTTAATATGAAAAAAATCACCTTGATCAGTTGTGTCGTATCCATCTAAAGCAAATAAATGTCCAGCTCCACCAGCATTAGGATCTTGAAGGTTTTTGCTTCTACCTGAATATAAAACTGGTCTTTTTTCGTTAAGTTGTTCTTTTATCAGAGTATTCCATTCTTGGTCAGAATAACGATATCTATATACCATTGAAGCTCCACTATTGTACTTGAAGTTTCTTTTCAAAGCACTTAAAGCATTTGAAGTATATGCACCCGAACCTCCGTTAGCAGATGTTCCATAATTCATTTTAACTGCAACTCCAGCATGATATGATAACTTAGCGTTTTCATTATCTGCTCTAGTTTTAGACATGTTACTCCAATCGTAAGTTTGCTCTTCAAAGTTTACACTTAAATTACCATATTTTCTATGGTTATAAGATGTTTGCCCTCTTCCTGTGCTTGGAAACTCCCAATACCTCATTACTTGAGACATAGCGGTAGCAACACAACCAACTATGGCTTGTCCGTCGTTGTCACTTGGACAAAATCTTTCAAAACCACTAGATTGTGTGTATAAAATATCATCCATAAAAGGAGCAATGGTTGTAGTTCTTTTTTGGCTTTTATTTTTAGATGGATTTAATATTTTATTCCATGCAGATTTAGTAACTTTTTTTCTATTTACTTTTTGTGCTTTGGCACTTTCGTAAACAAAAGATTTATATGCATTTAGTAAATCTTTCATTTGTGGTGTATTCAAAGATGTATCAAATGTTCCTTTATCTGAATAGCCTAAAATAGGTTTAGTAGCATCATCAGCAGAAACAATAACAAATCCACCACTATTAAAGTTTATTAAGTAATACACTAAGCTATTTTCATAATACACTTCCTTAATTGAAGCTACATTTTCTTGTGCTGATTTAGCGTTTTTTTGTTGGTTTTTGTTAATCCATTTATTGGCAACAAGTAGTGCTGTCTTTTTATTAATAGGATCAGCAAAAGCACTCTTAAAGCAAAAGAGTAGCACCATAGTAAACAATGTAATTTTTTTAATCATTATATATTATTTTTAATTGTCAGGCAAAATAAGATGATGAAAGACTGTTATGAAATAAGGGTTTTTCCCATTTAAAGAATAGGGTTTATGTGTAGGTGTGGTAAGGGTTTATGGGTAGGGGTAATTGAATATTGCAAAATAGTATTCTAGTTATTGGATATGTGTTAAAAAAAATGATAGTAAATTACTGTTTTACTATTTTTTGTTTAAGCAAGTTCCGAGGTGAATTTTTTTAAAAAAGAATATTTTCAAAGATCTTGGTTATAAGGAGAGAAATTGTAGTACCATTTTTATTGGTTGAATGATTTTTTATGGGCTTTATATGTAGTTAACAACTTAATAATGTTTAATGTTTTTTTAAAATAGATAAACAATATGTATATTTGCATACATTAAACATTTACACATGAAGAAGTTTTTAGTATTTATTGCAATTTTTCAATTAGTTATTATTCAGGCTCAAGACTTAGGTGTTATAAAGGGTAAAGTAATAGATTCTAAAACGAGGGAGTTAATTCCTTTTGTAAATGTTGTAATAGCTGGAACTCAAAAAGGAGGAACAACAAACGAATCTGGAGAGTTTATTATAAAAGAATCACCGTTGGGGTATCAACAAGTTCAGGTTTCATTTGTTGGTTACAAAACAGTAGTTTCTGAAGATTATTTAGTTACCAAAGAGAAAATACCATACATAGTTATTGAAATGATTGAAGACGCTACACAGTTGGCTGAGGTAGAAGTTAAAACTAAGTTATTTAAAAAAACATTAGAAAGTCCACTATCATTACAATCATTAGGGGTAGCAGAAATTGAAAAAAATCCTGGAGGAAATAGAGATGTGTTACGAGTAATACAATCTTTTCCAGGTGTAGCTTCTAATCCAGGATTTAGAAATGATATAATAATTAGAGGTGGAGCAACTTCTGAAAACAAATTTTATGTTGATGGAATAGAAGTTCCCGTTATAAATCACTTTCAAACTCAAGGAGCAACTGGTGGTCCAGTTGGTATAATGAATACTGATTTAATAAGGAAGGTAGATTTTTATTCAAGTGCATTTCCTGCTAACAGAGGGAATACGTTAAGTTCTATTATTGAATTTACACAAAAAACAGGAAATCCAAATGAGTTAAATGCAAGAGCAAGTTTAGGTACTTCAGATGCAGGAATTACGTTAGACGGCCCTTTAGGAGAAAATACAACGTTTATAGTTTCATTGCGTCAATCATATTTACAGTTTTTATTCAAATTGATTAAACTTCCGTTTTTACCAACCTATAATGACTTTCAATTTAATATAAAAACTAAGCTAAATGATAATAGTGAGTTAGCTATAATAGGTTTAGGAGCAATTGATGATTTTAAAATAAACACAGAGGTAAACGATGGTGTTACAGATGTTGAAACGTTAAAAAGAAATAAAGTTATTTTAAATACTGTTCCAGTAAATAGTCAATGGAATTATACGGTTGGTGTTAATTATAAAAGATTTGGTGAAAATTCAACACAACAATTTGTATTCAGTAGAAATGAATGGAAAAATAAAGCAGTCAAGTATTTTTTGAATGACGAACAAGAAAGACCAGAAAATCTATTATTAGATTATAATTCTAAAGAAATAGAAAATAAGTTTCGTTTCGAAAATACGGTAAAGAAAGATAACTACTCTTTTAATATAGGAGCGAATTTAGAGTTAGCGAATTATTCGAACAATACATTTCAAAAAATAGTAAACACACAAAATGTTGCAGAAAAAAAATTCTCATCAAGTGTTGATTTCTTCAAATATGGAATTTTTGGCCAGTTTTCTAAATCTTTTTTTAATAATAAACTTGGAATTTCTCTTGGTTTTAGATTTGATGGTATAGATTATAATTCTGAAATGAAAAATTTACTGAATCAATTTTCACCAAGAATAGCTGCAACGTATAACTTTAATGAAAAATGGTCATGGAACTCTTCTTTAGGTATTTATAATCAATTACCATCCTACACGGTACTAGGTTTTAGGAATCAAGCGAATGAATTAGTAAATAAGAGAGGGTTAAAATATATTGAATCTCAACATGCAGTAACTGGTATTGAGTTTAGGCCAAATACAACCTCAAAATTAACCTTTGAAGGTTTTTATAAGAGGTACTCAGATTACCCTTTCTCGGTTAGAGACCAAATAAGTTTAGCCAATCTTGGAGCAGATTTTGGAGTAGTTGGTAACGAAGAAGTAGTTTCTAACTCTAAAGGTAGAGCTTACGGATTTGAAATTTTAGCTCAAAAAAAATCATATAAAGGACTATATGGTATCGCTGCTTATACTTTTGTAAGGAGTGAGTTTAAAAATAATTTAGGAAGATATATTCCGTCAACTTGGGATAATAAACATTTATTAACGATTACAGCAGGAAAGAAGTTGGCTAAGAATTGGGAAGTAGGAACCAAGTTTAGGTTAGTTGGGGGAAGACCATATACTCCTTATGATTATAATAAATCTGCTGTTAAAGCGAATTATGATGTTAGTAATGGAGGTATTTTAGATTTTTCACGTTTAAATGAAGAGCGTTATGCTACTTATACACAGTTAGATATTCGTGTTGATAAGACTTGGTATTTAAAAAGATATTCTATCAATTTATACATGGATGTACAAAATGTATATGCTAGTTCTTCAGACAGACAACCTTTTTTACTACCTCAGGAAGATGGAAATGGTCAGCGATTAACAGATCCAAGTGATTCTTCAAGATACTTATTAGAAGAAGTAGAAAGTTCATCAGGAAGAGCTATTCCAAGAATAGGTGTTATTGTAGATTTTTAATTTTTAAATATATTATTGTTTTAATTATTACAGTTCTTTTTAGAAAAACATTAAATTGCCAAACAAACCAACTAAAAAGAATTTTTTAAAATGAAAAAATTATTAATTGGAGCTTCTTTTTGCTTGCTAGCTATTAGCTCTATTACAGCTCAAAAGTATCAATTCACAACAGTGAAAGATATTGAAAATACAGAAGTAAAAAGTCAAGGTAGAACTGGAACTTGTTGGAGTTTTTCTACTACTTCATTTTTAGAATCAGAAATTATAAGATTAACAGGTAAGCAAATCGATTTATCTGAAATGTATACTGTTCGTAATACCTATTCAGCAAAAGCAGTTAATTATCTATATCGTCAGGGTAAGGCTCAATTTAGTGAGGGAGGTTTAGCTCATGATGTTATTAATTCGGTTGCAGATAAAGGATTAGTGCCTGAACAAACATTTACAGGTTTAGATTTAGGACAAGATAAGCATAACCATGCAGAGTTAATTGCTGTGCTTAAAAGTATGTTAGATGCATATATTAAAAATCCAGCAAGAAAATTAAGTCCTAGGTGGAAGCAAGCTGTTGAAGGAGTTTTAAATGTTTACTTAGGGAAAAATAAGGAAGAATTTTCTTTTGAAGGGAAAAATTATACTCCTAAAACGTTTGCAGAGTATGTAAAAATAGATCCAGCAAATTATGTTACTTTGAGTTCTTTTGAACATGCTAAAAAATATGATAAATTTATATTAAATATTCCTGATAACTTTTCAAATGGAGCGTTTTATAATGTCTCTCTAAATGAATTAGTGTCTGTAACTGAAGAAGCTATCAAAAATGGTTATACAGTTGCTTTAGATTGTGATGTTTCTGAAAAAACATTTTCGTCTAAAGCGGGTGTTGCTGTTGTACCAGCTATAAGTGGAGAGAGCAAAAAGGCATTGAAAGAAATAGTTGAGGAAAAAAATATAACAGCTTCATATCGTCAGTCTGAGTTTGAAAATTTTAATACTACAGACGATCACTTAATGCATATTGTAGGTATTGTAAAAGATCAAAAAGGAAATACCTATTTTAAAGTTAAAAACTCTTGGGGAAATAAACAAGGAAATCAAGGGTATGTATATATGTCAATCTCTTATTTTAAATTGAAAACAATTTCAGTTTTATTACATAAAGATGGAATTTCATCTAGTTTGAAAAATAAATTAAATATAAAATAAATTCTTATTTATTTTAATAGTAAACGCACCTTAAAATCTATGGTTTTTAAGGTGCGTTTTGTTTTTAAGTTGCTAATTAATAAGTATAGATTTAAGATTTTTTATGGTGGATTTCACATAACTTCCAATTTATTAAATGAGCTAAAGCAATTGTAGATGCACCAGTAACCATTAATACTGTTTCTAGTTGTTCATTTGCCCATATTTGACAAATAAAAATAATTGTGAATCCAGTAATAGCTGTAATTAATGGTGTTTTTTTCTTATGAAGCTTAGTAAACCCTTGTGATAAAGATAGTATTGCAATAAATAAGCTAACTAGTACTATTAGGGCTTCTACAATCGGTGATTCCATAAATGCTAAACCACTAAATGGGGCTAAAGTTAATAATATTGGAAGTATTCCACAATGAATAGCACACAGTAATGATATTAAAAATCCGATAAGATCTATTTTCTTTGATATGGTCATTGGTGTTGAATTTGATTGTTAATTAAATGAAAGGCAAATGTAATAAAAAAACACTAACGCAACTTAGTTGCGTTAGTGTTTTTTTATTACATTTATGAAGTCATGTGAAGGACATGAGAATTAGAAAGCAAGTAACGATGAATGCTATGGTATATCATTGAATTTTGTATCTTTCGACAGTTAACAAAAATTAAAAATATATGGAAGAAAAACTGAATAGTGAAGAGTCAGTTGAGCAATCAAAACAAGCGGTTCAGGATGATGCAAAAGGATTGTGGGTGAGTTCGAAGAAATTTATTGTTGAATTATTAGATTTTCGTCATGATACAGATCAAGAAGCTACTATTGAAGCCATAAAAGGAGATATTCCTTTTAAGGGAGCTACAGCTTGGATTTTAATATGTTCCATATTTGTTGCGTCAATTGGATTAAATGCAAATTCAACAGCTGTAGTAATTGGAGCCATGTTAATATCTCCGTTAATGGGACCAATATTAGGAATTGGAATGTCAATTGCTATTAATGATATTGATACTCTTAAAAAATCAATGATAAACTTAGCAACTATGATTGTTCTAAGTTTGTTAACAGCATTTTTGTTTTTTGCTATTTTTCCCTTAAAAGAAGAAACTTCTGAATTGTTAGGAAGGGTAAAACCTGATATACGTGATGTGTTAATAGCATTTTTTGGTGGATTAGCATTAATTATTGCACGTACTAAAAAAGGAACAATAGCTTCAGTAATATTTGGTGTAGCAATTGCTACAGCATTAATGCCACCTTTATGTACAGCTGGTTGGGGATTGGCTACAGGAAAATACCATTTCTTTTTAGGGGCTATGTATCTCTTTACTATCAATACTATTTTTATAGCCTTAGCAACTTTTGTTGTTTTAAAGCTTCTTGGGTTTACAATGATACGTTATGTGAATTCAGTAAAAAGAAAAAGAATAGCTCGATTAGCATCTTTTATAGCTGTTTTGGTAATGGTACCTGCGGTTTTTACATTCATTAATGTATACCAAGACAGTATTATAAATGCAAATTATAAAAAGTTTTTAAAAGAAAAAATTGATGATAATAAGGATTTATGGTTGCAACGTCAGACTATAGATAGAGACGCAAAAACTATCAGTTTATTTTTTAATGGTGATATAACAGATGCAACGGAAACTTTTTTAAGAAATGAATTAAAAACATATCCCAAAATTGATTCATACTTGCTTTTAATAAATGAAAACAAAGCTCGAAGTGTTGATAGAGTAGTGGATGCTTATGATAGAGCTATTGCTGATTTAGATGAAAAGGATAATGTGATAAAAGGATTACATAAAGAAATAGACGATCTTAAGTCAACAATTTCTAATTTAAATCAAAGAATAGAGCAAGATGCGACTAATAGGGATAAAAATACAGTTCCATTTAGTTCTATTATAAAAGAAGCTAAGATTAGGTATAATGGAATTACAGGAATGAGTTTTTCAAAGAAACTTGTGTCAAAAGATTTTATTAAGATAGATACAATTCCTGAAATATCAATTTCATGGAATAAAAAATTAGCAGATTCAATAGTTACTAAAAAAGAAAAAGAACTTAAAGGATGGTTACAAAAAGAGTTATCAATTAAGAATCTTATAATTAAAAAATAGAAAAAATAAACTTTATAATGAAAGGGAAGAAATATTCATTTCTTCCCTTTTTTATTAATTAAAAAATATTACTACAAATTTTGTAGTAAGCTACAGAATTTGTAGTTTTGAAAAATATGAAAACACCGAAACCAGGAAAATCAGTAAGAGGCTCAAAGTCAGGAAAACCAATTATGGCACTTTTTGATTTATTAGGAAGGAATTGGACAATGGGTATTATTTGGCATTTAAATGATTCGTCAAAATCATTTAGTGATTTAGAGAAGTTATGTACCGATATTTCTCCTACAACTTTAAATACAAGGTTGAAAGAATTGCAAAGCACATTTATTATAGAAAAAATAGTAGGAGGTTACAAATTAACTACTATTGGGGAAGAGTTGTTTGTTTTGTTTGAGCCTCTAAGAGAGTGGTCAAATCAATGGTCAAAAAAATTTAAATAACAAAAGAACATGTTTATAATTAATTTCAATTTTATAAAACCTTTAGAAGAGGTTAACAAATATACTGAATTACACAGGGCTTATGTGGCTAAGCAGTATGAAAAAGAAAAGTTTATAATTGGAGGGCCAAAAACTCCACGTAATGGAGGGGTTGTAGTATCAAATGAGTGCTCAAAAGAAGAGCTTGTAATGATTTTAGAAAATGATCCATTAATATTAGAAAGAGTAGCCGAATACGATTTAATTGAGTTTTCACCATTAATGAGTAGCCAGAATTTAAATTCATTTATAAAGTAAAAAACCGAGCTAAATGCTCGGTTTTCATTTTTGATTACTTTGTTAGAGTATTCGTAGTAAGCTAGAGTTTATTTTTGGTTAATAACTCTAAATGTTGTTCTTCGGTTTGAAGCATGTTCTCTTTCTGTACAAGAAACACCATCAGAACATCTATTGGTTAATCTATTTTCGCCATAACCATTTGCTGTTAATTGACTAGGATTAGTTCCTTTAGCTATAAGGTAATTAACTACTGCTTGTGCTCTTCTTTCAGATAATGATTGATTACTCTTTTTTGTACCTCTAGAATCTGTGTGTGATTCAATAGCTACAGCAACACCATCTTTTAAAATAGGTAGTAATCTTGCATCAATAATACGTTTAGCTCCTGAAGTTAAAGTAGCACTACCTAAGTTCCAGTTTATTGGTAAAGGAGTGTTTTCAACTAATTTACATTCTACTTCTTTCCATGATGTTAATCCACCTTTTGAAACTAAAACTTCTTTAGTGATAGTTTTGTATTTAGCAGCTACTTGTACTTCTTCTTCCCAAGCATCTTTAACTAAAACAGTTTTCTTAATTGTTTTATAAATTGCATCACCTTTAATTAATCTTGTAGATGGGGCAGAAGTCATTACAGTTTTTCTCATTGTAGTTGTTACTTCTGGTATTTCAATTGTATTTGTTGTAGTAACAGCTGGTATACTTCTTTTTACAGTAGTTGTAACTTCAGGTATTTTAATTGTTCTTGTGGTTGGAGGAGTAGTCATTACTCTCTTTTTAATTATTTTAGTAACCGCAGGAATTTCAATTGTTGTTGTGCTAGGAGGAGTAGTCATTACTCTTTTCTTAATAATTTTTGTTTTAGCTGGTATTTCAATTACTCTTGTTGTTTCTGGAGTAATAACAGTTCTTTTAATAATTTGAGTAACTTCAGGAATTTCAATTGTTCTCGTAGAAGGTGGAGTTACCATTACTCTTTTTTTGATGATTTTTGTAACTGCTGGAATTTCAATAGTTCTTGTAGAAGGTGGAGTTACCATTACTCTTTTCTTTACTATTTTAGTAACTGCAGGAATATCAATAGTTCTAGTACTAGGCGGTGTGGTAACTACTCTTTTAGAATAAGTTGCTACTCCACATCCATTAGGTCCTGCATTATTATCGTTACAAGTAGGTGTTTTAACGGTAGATGCATCTTTTTCTAATACAGTTTTGCTTATTGTTTGATATTGAGCAGGTACTTCTTTATAACACCAGTAACGACAATCATTAGGGTCTGAAGATTCACAATCTGGAGCTTTTTCACTCATTTGCCATCTGGCAGATTTTGCTCTTAGCTCTATAACTTCACTATCTTGATTAAAGGCAGCAGGAATAACTCTTAATTTAGATCCGTATTCTCTTCTCTGATATTTTAGAATTTCTGATCCGTAAACAGCAGGAATAACTTCTAAACGTTTAGAAGCTTCTTTTATAGTAACTACTACGTCTCTCATTTCGTATTTAGCAGGAACGATTTCTACTCGTTTTCCGGCTTCTTTTACAGTAACAACAACGTCACGCATTTCATATTTAGCAGGAACAACTTCTAAGCGTTTTGATGCTTCTTTTACAACAATGGTTTCTTCTACTATATTAGTTTTTGCGGGTATTTTTACTAAGCGTTGACTAGCCTCTTCAACGGTAACAACTACATCACGCATTTCATATTTAGCAGGAATAATTTTTAATCGCTTGCTAGCTTCTTTAACTGTAACAACTACGTCACGCATTTCATATTTAGCAGGTATTACTTCTAAACGACTAGAAGCTTCTTTGGTAACTACGGTTTCTGAAGCAACAGAAGGTCTAGATAAAGATTTTTCTATACGTTTACTAGCTTCTTTCGTAACAACTGAAAAGTTTTTAGTTTCGTATTTAGCAGGAACAATTGTTAATTTTTGACTTCCAACATTAACTAAAACTCTTTCAGTTATAGTTTTGTATTCTGCAGGGTGCGTAATAATTCTTTTATATGCAGGTGCTATTTCAATAGTAACATCTTCATTTTTCCATACTTCTGGAGTTTTACATCGAACATAGCATTTCCCCGGTTCGGCGTTGGTTGGTAAATCTTGCGAAAAAGCAGATAACCCAAAAGCAAATAAAGCTCCAGATAACAATAATTTTTTCATAATTAATAAAAATTTGTTAATGATTATTTAGTTTCATTTAATATGACACGCCAAGGGGTTAGAGGTCACATAATTACAAATATAACAAATTCTATCAAATGTTAAAGAAATGTTAAAAAACTTTACAATTTATTGAAGTATAAGCTTTTAATTATCCCGTCTGAAAGCCCTATTTTAGGAACAAATATTTTTCTAGCTCCACTCCATTTCA
This sequence comes from Tenacibaculum sp. E3R01, assembly GCF_003318185.1. Taxonomy (NCBI): domain Bacteria; kingdom Pseudomonadati; phylum Bacteroidota; class Flavobacteriia; order Flavobacteriales; family Flavobacteriaceae; genus Tenacibaculum; species Tenacibaculum sp. E3R01. The sequence continues at coordinate 222,122 of NZ_QOCC01000020.1, forward strand.
TTGCAGAAAGGTAGATTTTTGTAGCAGGAACAATTACATCAGCTCTATCTGGATTAAGACCTAATTCAGAAATTCGTTCTTTATAGGTCATTTTTTTTAAAAACTGATATTGAGCATTAAGATAAATATAAGAAATCGGTTTTCCTTGCTCTCTTCCAGACATTTTGAATATTTTATTAATATTACCTCCAGAACCTATTAAAGTAATTCTTTTGTAGTTTTTTGTGTTTTCTTCGATCCAGTATTGAACCTTTTTAAAGATAATTTTATTGTCAGATTTTTTATTGTTTATTAATCTAACTGTACCAATTTTAAAAGATTTAGAGTTAACTATTTTACCTCTTGAGAATAAGGTAAATTCAGTACTACCTCCACCTACATCAACATATAAATAAGTACTGTCTGATTCAATTAATTGATTTAAGTCAGTAGAAGATATTATGGCCGCTTCTTTTTTACCATCAATGATGTCTATTTCAACATCAGTTTCTTTTAAAACCATTTTAGCAACATCTTTACCATTTGTTGCTTCTCGCATGGCAGAAGTAGCACAAGCTTTATATTTTTCAACACCATGAACTTTCATAATAAGCTTAAAAGCTTTCATGGCATCTACTATTCTATTAGTATTTTCGGTTGAAATGGTTCCAGATACAAAAGCATCAGCTCCTAAACGTATTGGAACACGAACCAAAGATGATTTTTTAAATTGAGGATCTTTATCATTCTCTTCAATTACATTGGCAACTAGTAGTCTTACGGCATTTGAGCCTATATCAATAGCTCCGTATTTTGTTATTTTCAAAATCAGTAAGTTTTATCTATGATTTTTAGGAAACTCTGCTAATATAGTATTCCCTTTTTTTATGTTTTTCCAGTGCTTTTCATTGAATTCAATTCCTATAACACCGCAAGTAGCTACATGTGCAATAGGTTTACTTCCGAATTTATTTACAAAAGTATTTATACCATGATCATGACTAAATATAATGGCGCTATTAAAACTATCATCTAAAGCTTTCACAGTTTTTACTAAATAACCATCACTAAAACTATAAAGCTGACGTTTTATTTGCAAGTTAGATAATGGATAACTAAAGTTTTCACAAAAAATAACAGCTGTGTGTAACGCCCTGTTAGCACTACTTGAAACAAAAACATCTGGCTTTTGTATTTCTTTGGCTAAATATTTCGATAGCAAATGTGCATCATTAATACCACGTTCTTTTAGTGGTCTGTCAATATCTTTAACGCTATCATACTTCCATGAAGATTTAGCGTGACGAACGATGTAAATTGTCTTCATTTAATTTTTTAAACAATATGTAAATATAAAACTATGGAGCTAAACGTTCAAGTTTCCAAGAAAAATCTTTTTGTAAAGAATATCTAATTCTGTCATGCATCCTGTTAGGACGACCTTGCCAAAATTCAATAGAAATAGGTTTAACAATAAAACCACCCCAATGTTTTGGCCTTGGAATTTCTTGATTTTTAAATTTTGCTTCATAAGAAGTTAAGTTATTGTCTAACTCTTTCCTAGAAGTAACTACTTCACTTTGGTTTGATGCCCAAGCACCTAATTTACTACCATCTGGCCTAGATTCAAAATAGCCATCAGATAAATTAGAAGCTAACTTATTAGCAGTACCTTTTATTATTATCTGCTGTTCTAAACCTGACCAAAAAAAAGACAAGCAAACATGATTGTTATTTATAATAGCTTTCCCTTTTTCAGAATTATAATTAGTATAAAAGATAAAGCCTTCCCAAGTATATTTTTTTAACAAAACAATTCTACTTTTTGGAAAACCATCTTGCCCTATAGATGAAATAGTCATAGCGTTTGCTTCATCAACCATTTCAGAATTATCAGCTGATAAAAACCAATTTCTAAAAAGTTCAATTGGGTTTTCAGGACAATTTATTTCAAGGAGTTCTTGTTTTTCGTAAGACTTTCTATGATTACTTAAATCGTGTGCCATTGTTAGCTTTAATTGTTGGAGTAAAGGTACAATTTTTAGCAAGATTTGTAAACTTGATAGCAAGAAATGTTAAATGAATAATGAAGGGTCAAGTCTATTTTTGCAGAGTTACAATTCATCATAAAAAAAATACAGTTGAGTAGCTCTTTTTAGAAAAGGATATAAATCAATTGCATTTTTGAACCGTGAAAATCAATTAATAATAGCAATATATAAAATGAAACAAGTTTTAATAATTATAGTTTTTGTGTTAGTACATTTATCAATGAATGCACAAACAGTTATTTCAGGTAAAGTAACTGACACAAAAGGTGAACCTATTTTAGGAGCGAATATATATTTAGAAGGAACCTATGATGGTACTTCGTCAGATGAAAATGGAGAGTTTAAATTTAGAACTTCAGAAAAAGGCGTAAAGAAATTATTAGTATCATTTATCTCTTTTGAATCTTTTTCAAAAATAGGAGATGTATCTTCATTTAAAAATTTGCATATAAAATTAAAAGATGATGTTAATACATTAGATGCTGTATCCATCAATGCAGGTACTTTTGAAGCAGGTGATAATGCAAAAGTAACAGCATTAAAGCCATTAGATGTAGTTACTACTGCTAGTGCTTTGGGTGATTTTGTAGGTGCTATTCAAACATTACCTGGTACTTCAACAGTAGATGAAGATGGACGTTTGTTTGTTAGAGGTGGAGATGCTGGGGAAACACAAATTTTTGTTGATGGTATTCGAGTGTTTACACCTTATGCGCCATCAGCAAGAAATATACCTACTAGGGGAAGATTTTCTCCATTTTTGTTTAAAGGATTTTCTTTTTCAACTGGTGGATATTCTGCTGAGTATGGACAAGCTTTATCTAGTGTTTTGACAATGAGTACTATTGATGAGCCTACTCAAGAAAAAACAGATATATCTATTATGACAGTTGGAGGAGGTATAGGAAACACTCAAATATGGGGTAAGAATTCATTAAGTATAAACGCATCTTATATAAACTTAGCACCGTATCAAAAATTATTTCCAGACAGAAATACATGGAATAAACCAGTGCAAGCAGCAAGTGGAGAAATGGTGTATCGTTATAAACCTAATGAAGATGGAATATTGAAGTTATATGGAGCTTTTAGTTACACTGATTTCGATATGATTCAGGAAGATATTAATTATGTTGATGGATTTCATTTTGGACTTAGAAATAGAAATTTATATTTTAATGGTTCTTATAAAGAAAGGTTAGATAATAATTGGAAAATTTCTGGAGGATTCAGTTTTACTAATGATTTTTCAAATTTAGGAATACTAGATGATGTTGTAAAAGATGAAGAAAACTCTATTCATGCTAAAATAAAACTACAAAAAAAAGTATCAAATAGATTTAAATTAAATTTCGGAGCTGAATATTTATTTACACACTTTAATGAAAATTATATAGGAAATAACACAGGGAACTATAAGTATAAATTTAAAAATGATATAGCTAGTGTTTTTGCAGAAACTGATATTTTCTTTTCAAAAAAATTAGCCTCGAAAATTGGTGTTCGTTTTGAGAATTCTGAGTTTTTAAATCAATTTACTGTTTCACCTAGAGTTTCATTAGCATACAAAACAGGTAAGGATGCTCAAGTTTCACTTGCCTATGGACAATTTTATCAAAATCCTAATAATGATTATTTAAAGTTTTCTGATAATTTAAAAGCTCAAGAAGCTTCGCACCTTATTGCAAATTATCAATATGTTAAGGATAAGAAAATATTTAGAATTGAAGGTTATTATAAAGAGTATGATAATTTAGTGAAATATGATACACAAATAGCATTACCAATGTCTAAATTTAATAATGAAGGAAGTGGATACGCTAAAGGAATAGATGTGTTTTGGAGAGATGGGAAAACCATAAAAAATACAGAGTATTGGGTGTCGTACTCATATTTAGATACGGAAAGAGATTATAAAAACTATCCTACAAAGGCTACTCCGGGTTTTGCTTCTTCACATAACATGTCTATTGTAGCTAAGCATTTTGTAAAAGATTGGAAAAGTCAATTAGGCTTGAGTTACAATTTTGCTTCTGGAAGAAACTACACTAACCCAAATAAAAGTGGCTTTTTAAATGATAAAACAATTAACTATAATTCAGTAAGTTTTAATTGGGCATATTTAATTAGCCAGCAAAAAATAGTATACTTTTCTGTAAATAACGTTTTAGGTACTCAAAACATATTTGGCTATAATTATAAAAATACGCCTAATGTAAATGGAGTTTTTGATAGGCAGGCTATTATTCCTTCGGTAGATAGGTTTTTCTTTGTCGGTTTTTTCTGGACAATAAGTGACAATAAGAAAGATAACCAGTTAAATAATCTATAATCTTACAATTCAGTCATATAATATAACAACTCAGTTTGTTTTTTAATGATATGAATAAGTTACTATAGATATTTGAATAGAAATTAAGAACTAAAACTAATTAATCATGCAAAAAATAGTAATAATCATAGTAGTTTTCTTAAGCGGAATGCTAACCTCATTAGCACAAGAGAAATATACCATAACAGTTGAGTTTACGGGAATGAAATCTAATAAAGGAAGTTTGTTTGTTGCTTTGTATAATGAAGAAACTAATTTTTTAAAAAGACCTTACAAAAGAAAAATAGGGGAAATTAATAACAAAAAAGCGAAAGTTGTTTTTGAAGGGGTTTTACCAGGAGTTTATGCAATTTCATCATTTCATGATGAGAATGATAATAAAAAAATGGATACCAGAATATTTGGAATTCCAAAAGAACCAACAGGAACTTCAAATAACGCAAAAGGTTTTATGGGACCACCTAAATATAAAGATGCAAAATTTGAAATTAAAGAAAATAGTACAATCCAAATTAAAATTAATTAAAACCACAGATATAAAAATGAAAAAAATTATAGCAATAGTAGCAGTTTTATTTTCAATGAATATGATAGCTCAAAGTCAGTATGAAAAAGGAATGGTAAAAGCTTTTGAATTATGGGAAGCCAAAAAAAACACTGAAGCATCTCAATTGTTTGAACGAATTTCAAAAGTAGAAAAAGAAAATTGGTTACCTCCTTTTTATGTTGCTACTATAGAAATATTAGGGAGTTTTGGGTTAAAGGACGAAGCAAAATTAGAAGCAAAATTAAAAAAAGCACAAGAGTTTTTAGATGAAGCAAAATCTTTATCAGAAAAGAATCCAGAAATTATGATAACACAAGCTTTATTAAATACAGCTTATATAGCTTTTGATGGACAAAAATATGGGATGACATTATCAATGAAGAATACAAAATTATATGCTGAGGCAGAAAAATTAGCGCCTAATAATCCTAGAGTAATTTTAGGAAAAGCTGAATGGAATATGGGAAGCGCACAGTTTTTTGGAACATCGATTGAGCCATATTGTAAAGACGTAGAAAAATCACTTACACTATTTAAAACGGATAATCCAGAAAAATTTCATCCACGATGGGGAGAAAAAAGAGCCAAACAAGTAATGAAAAAGTGTAAAGTAAAATAAAAAAAAGAGGCGGGATAGCCTCTTTTTTGTTTTATAACATTTTAGTTACTATTTCTTTCATCATTTTAGCAGCTAAAAAAGCAGTCATGTTTTTTAAATCTTGTTTTGGGTTGTATTCTACAATATCAGCACCAATGATTTCTGTATCTATGCTTTGAATTAAATTTATAACCTGTCTTGAAGTCAATCCTCCAGGTTCATGATGAGAAACACCAGGAGCGTAAGCAGGGTCAAATCCGTCCATATCTAAAGAAATATATAAGGGATTTTTAAACTCAGGAATAGATGCTAAGTCTAAATCTTTCATTTGATGAATTTCTACGTTATATTTTTCTGCTTGTTCAGCTTGATGTGGATTTAAGGTTCTAATTCCAACCTGTACCAGTCTGTTAACAAGTCCGTGTTCCATAATTCTAGCAAAAGGCGAAGCATGAGAATATAAATCACCTTCATAATTATCGTATAAGTCACAGTGGGCATCTATATGTAGTATATCAAATTTAGAATACTTTTTACTATGCGCTTTGATAATAGGAAAAGTTATAGAGTGATCTCCTCCTAGGGTAAAAATTTTAGCACCAGTATCTATATGCTTTTTTGTTATTTTTTCAATGTCAAAATATTCTTTAATTTCAAAATCTCCCGCATCACTTATAGCTGGGTTTTCAATTGAAATTAAGTTTTCAGAATACATATTAGCGGAGCCACAGTTTAAAGCGTCTCTTATTAAAGAAGGAGCAAGACTTGGCCCTCTTAAGTAGGAGGATTTTTCATCGTACTTAATTCCTTGAATAGTTATTTTACTCATTGTTAGTTAGATGTTAGGGGTGATTTATACTTGAAACACCAATTTAGTAAAATTTTCGATGAAAACAGGAAAGTTTTTCTGTCTTTATAAATGTGAAGATTTTAATCATAATATCGTATGATTTGACCTCTATTTTTTCCCTCTATACTTTTAATATAAGAATTGATTACTTTGTCAGTTGGAATTGGATTATGGCCAGGAAAATAATCTTTGTATTTCTCATAAGCATCTTGAACAACACCAAGTGATACAACATTTACACGTATTTCATTTTCTATTTCTAAATCTACAGCTTTTACAAAACTATGTATAGCTCCATTAACCATAGCAGCACTTGTTGTTTTTTCAACAGGATAATCAGCTAAAATACCTGTAGATAGAGTAATAGATCCTTTAGGGTTTAGATATTTACTACCTATTCTAACTACATTAACTTGCCCCATTAATTTGCTTTTTAAACCAATGTAATAATCTTCTTCAGTCAGGTTTTTAAAAGCATCCCATTTTGCTTCACCAGCAATACAAACAATAGCATCTAATTTACCAATTTGAGAGAAGCAATTTTCAATCGATTCACTTTTTGAAATGTCAATTTTAACGTCACCACTTAATCTACCTCCAATTATAACTTCGTGTTTGGTCATTAAATAATTAGATACTTTTTTGCCTATAGTTCCATTACCACCAATAACTAATATTTTCATTTATTTTAAACTTAATTTTCTTAAAAATACAAACAAAATATGGTTTAAGAGTATTTATGTTAAGAAATAGAGATGATAATTAAATAAAGAATAAAAAAAGGTGATTAATGATGTGTTAATTTTGAAATAATCTCTTTTTGATTAGGGAACAAAGAAGTAAGCTCTTTTTCAGATTTAAGTTCAAAATCTTCAAAACTAAATCCAGGAGAAACTGTACAGCCAACTAAAGAATAAGAATTTTGATCAATGACTTCAGCTCCAAACCAATAACCTCCAGGGACAACAAATTGTGGAATTTCTCCTTTACTTAAATTATTTCCTATAATATGTGTTTCATGTACTCCAGATTCTGAAATAGTATGTAGTTTAATAGGTGATCCGTCATAAAAATGCCAAATTTCATCTTGTTTTATCCTATGTAATGCAGAGAAATTATCTGAAGTTAGTAAAAAGTAAATACAAGTAGAATAATTTCTATTTCCTGTGTAGTTTTTTTCTAAACTATTATTATTTATTTTTCCCTCACTACGGTATGTTTCCCTAAAATAACCACCTTCTGGATGTGGTTCTAGTTTTAACTCTTTTATTATTTTATCAATTTTTGTCTCCATGTTTGGTGTAGTGTTAAAAGTCAAGTTATGTTTTAAAAAGTATTATTGATAAGAGGCTATTACAAAATCATTCATTTGATTAAAATTTTTAAGAATATCTTTTAATAAGGAAATTTGAACTTTGGTTCTTACTAGATTATGTTCTTGATATTCGATCTTATAATAAATATCATTATTTAAATAATCAGCTAAAAAACGAATGGCTTGTTCGTAAGTGATAATTTTTACCCCAAGCATTAAAGATTTTATTTCTTCATGTGTTATAAAATTTCTAGAAGCTTTAGCATATCCTTTCGTGAAAGCTTTAAATAAGTTTATATCTAAAGAAACTTTAGCTATGTTTTTTTCTCCTTCTGAAGCTGTATTCATACCTGTTCTTACAGCATCACCAAAATCGTAGGCTAAATAACCAGACATTGTTGTGTCTAAATCAATAATACAAATAATTTCATTATTTTGGTTAAATAGAATGTTTGCTACTTTGGCATCTTGATGAATTGTACGTAAAGGTATTTTTTCTTGGTTTCCAAGTAAAATAATTTCATGCATTTCAGGGGCTAAACTTAACAAGTATTCTATTTCATCTTTAACTTTTGAAAGTTTATTATTTTGATTTTGTTGAATAGCTTTTTTTAGCTGCTCAATTCTGTTTGGGGTATTGTGAAAATTAGGTAATACTTCAAATAATTTAGGCTGGGGTAAGTCTGACAAAACTTGATGGTAGTTTCCAAAAGCTTTTCCTAAACTTTCAGCCTGTTTTTCATTATTTAGTGTTTCAATAGTTTTTGAATTGTTTATATAATTAAACATTCTCCAAAATGAACCATCTTTATTTTTGTAATATCTCTTATTCTTTTTTGTTAGAATAATAGTTAATATTCTATCTGATTTATCTTTTGGTGTTCTAGATTGAATATGTGTTGTTATTCTAAATATATTTTCTGAAAGTTTATCAATATCTTTAAAAATATGATTATTTATTTTTTGGAGAATATAACAATCCTTTGAAGTAATAATTTTGTAAGTGGTGTTTATATAGCCTGAATTGATTATTTCATGAGTTATAAAATCCCCCTTTATTTTAAAAGCTTGAATAATTGAAGTAATATCCATTATTAATTCCAAAGTTGTTTAGGATATTCTCCAGAAGAAGTTAATTTTTTAATATTGTTTTCAACTACTTCTTTATCTTCTTTATATGTCATTCCAAACCATTTAGAACTGGTTGGTAAAATTTTTACAGAGCTTTTACTTTTGACTACTAAGTTATTTAAAACAAAAGGAAGATAGAATTCACTTTTTAACTCATGAATATTTTCTCTAAGAAAAGAGATAAAATCTTCTTCAAAAGAGGAGAATATGGCAGGAGTTAAACCAAACATATTCATAGAAGCAATTTCATTTGATTTTAAAACTGTTTCCGTATTGTTCTCTAGATAAACAATTGTGTGATCTTCTTTTTTTATAATATTGGTACGCTCAGTAATAGAGGTAAGGTTGTTGTTGTCAACTTCACAAATTCCTCTTGAAACACTTCCGTTAGTTGATAAGGTGTTTTCAATACGGTAACCTACCATGCATTGTTTTGAAAGATCGTTTTCTTTTAAAGATGAAAGATGTTTAGCCATAATTATGAAAGAATCACTACCATAAAAATCATCAGCATTTATTACTGCAAAATTAGTGGTAACAACGTTTCTTGCAGACCAAATTGCGTGGCCAGTACCCCATGGTTTTGTTCTTTTAGAAGAAGTAAAATCAAGAGGTAAATTTTGAGTGTCTTGAAAAACAAAATCTACATCAATTTGATTATTATATTTTGCAGTGACTTGTTTTTTAAACTCTTTTTCAAATTCTTTACGAATAACAAAAACAACCTTAGAAAATCCAGCTCTTTTTGCATCAAAAACGGAATAATCAATAATGGTTTCTTTGAAAGAATTAATAGGGCTTAATTGTTTTAATCCACCAAAACGGCTACCCATACCAGCAGCCATTACTAAAAGAGTTAAACTCATAGGATAGTGTTTTTAAATATCTCTCATAATTTCTAAAGGCGTATCTTTTTTCCACAGACCATTTGTAAAGTCAGGTATAGGAATAGACAAACTTTTACTAGCTACTGAAATTTCAGAAAGAGGTGTAATAGCACTCCACATAACACTGTCATAAGCATTAATATCTAACGGTAAACCAAGGTTCAAACATCTGATAAGTCGATACATCATTACAAAGTCCATTCCTCCATGCCCTTGTTTGAAACTTTGACTTATGGTTTTTAACTTTTTAATTATTGGGTGCGTATATTTTTTTGAATAGGATTGATAATCGTCTTTAGAAAGCCATTGATGCCCCCAATAAGCTAGCTCTTCTTTGTCAATATATAACCTACTAGGATAACCATCATGAGTTGCTTTAGTTCCTACTACTTTATTTATTCTTGAGTATGGACGACCAGTATGAACATCAAATTGAAGTAAAATACTTTTACCTTTAGCTGTTTTAATCATGGTTGAATTCATATCACCACATTTAAAATTTGTGTATGGAGAATTTAGTCTTTTAGCAGTTTCACTTAAGTTAAGTTCTCTAGAACTCATAGATGTTAGATGGTCAAAAGTATCTCCACGACCAATATTTAAATAAAAACTAATAGGGCCTAAACCATGAGTTGTGTAAAAATTACCATCTCTTTCAATGTGATGCTTTAATCGCCATTGATCTTCATAATAATCTGAACTCAACATGTGAGCTCTTAAATCGTGTAAATAAGCACCTTCAGTATGAGTGATATCTCCAAAAACTCCGTTTTCAATCATATTAAGAACAAATAATTCCTCTTCATTATAACAGCAGTTTTCAATCATAATACAGTGTTTCTGATTTCTTTCTGCAGCTTCTATTAGTTCCCAACATTCACTTAAAGTATAAGCAATTGGTACTTCACATGCTACATGCTTTCCTTGATTCATACCATATATACACATAGGTGTATGTAGTTCCCATGGAGTAGTAATTAATAATAAATCTATATCATCTTGCTTTGCAAGTTTTTGCCATTCGTTTTTATCTCCAAAGTATAAGTTTGGCTTTTTCTTTTGCCATTTACTTAAGCTATCAGCAGCCTTTTGAACTTTTTTCTCTTGTAAATCAGAAAGAGCTACTATTTCACAATATCCTTGTTTAGCAAGCCATTCATACATTTGTAATAGAGTGGTACCTCTATTACCAAGTCCTATAATTCCAACTTTAACTTTTTTTATAGGTGAAGCTTTAAACCCAAACAAATTCCCTTTAGTGGGTTTAGAGGTTGTTTTAATTGCACCTAATAGAGCATCATTATCATTAGCATAAGATGAAAAAGGCATTGAAATAAATGCAGAAGCACCTAAGAGTGATTGAATAAAGTTTTTTCTGTTCATGAGAATAGGAATTATATCTTGTTTACAGTTACATAGAAGTTGTTGTCTACAACAAGAGTTTTAGTGTTTGTTTTTAGTGTTTGCCATTTTTCAGTTGGCTTTAATGTACAAGCTTTATTGTTGGCTGTAACTTTAATAGCCATGTTAAAGCCTTTTACAACATTATTCCAACGGTATTTTAATTTATTATCAGTAATTTGATACTCAAAAACAGGAATTTTAACGGTACGTAAATATTGATCAAAAACTTTGGTTAAATCAATACCAGATTTATCAATCATATACTTTTCAACTTCTTGAGTAGTTACTGTTTTGTGATAAAACTTTTTATTTAAGCCACGTAAAATTTTACGCCATTTTTTATCATTATCTATTAATTGACGAATTGTATGAAGCATATTTGCTCCTTTGTAGTACATATCACCTGAACCTTCACTATTTACATTATATTGTCCTATAATTGGGATATCGTTTCTTATAGATCGTCGAGTACCAATAACATATTCAGCTGATGCTTTTTTTCCATAATAATAATCTAAGAATAAGTTTTCAGAATACGCGGTAAAGCTTTCGTGTACCCACATGTCAGCAATATCTTTATTAGTAATATTGTTAGCAAACCATTCATGACCAGCTTCATGAATAATAATAAAGTCGAATTTTAATCCCCATCCAGTACCAGATAAGTCATTTCCTAGGTATCCTTGTTTATATTGATTTCCGTAAGTAACTGAACTTTGATGTTCCATGCCTAAATAAGGAACTTCTACGAGTTTAAAACTATCTTCGTAAAAAGGATATTTACCAAACCAATGTTCAAAAGCCTTCATCATTTTTGAAGCGTCTCTAAACTGTTTTTTTGCTTTTTCTAGATTATCACGTAAAACGTAATAGTTCATATCTAATACACCATCTTCACCGTCATATTTTTCTGAAAAATTCACATAATCACCAATATTTACATTAACACCGTAATTATTAATAGGATTCTTAACAAACCAATGAAAAGTAGTAGTGTTGTCATTGTGCTTTTCAACTTTTCTAAGTCTACCATTAGAAACGTTTGTTAAATTTTTAGGAACACGAACACTTATAGCCATACTATCAACTTCATCATACATATGATCTTTATTAGGCCACCAAACACTAGCCCCTAATCCTTGGCATGAAGTTGCTACAAAGTGATTTCCATTCATGTCTTTTTTCCAAGAAAAACCACCATCCCAAGGAGCTCTTATAGCTTCTTTGGGGGTTCCTTCATAATAAACTATAATAGAGTTTGTAGTACCTATTTGTTGTTTTTCTTTTAATTGAATGAAATGAGCATTACCTTCTGAAGTAATCATAAGGCTTTTTCCATTTTGGGTAGCTTTTGTAATTTTTAAAGGAGCTTGTAAATCTATTTGTAGCCTAGAAGCAGGTTTTAAAACTTTATAAGTTACTTTGTTGTGGCCTTTAATGAATTTTTTATCAGGATCCACTGAAATATTTAAATGGTAATAAGATAAGTCCCACCAAACTCTTTCAGGAGTAATAGAACCTCTTAGTGTATCTTGACGAGTAAATGTATTTGTGTGTTTAAATAAAGATGTTTGCGCAAAACTTAAAAAGCTTGCAAATATTAAGAAACTACTAAAAATAATTTTTTTGCACATAATTTTTACTGAAATTGAGTTGCTAATATAAGTTTTTAAAGTTTTTTTATTGACTTTAACTTTTGGATATTTGTCTAAAATTATATAGAATGTCAAAAGTTGTATTTATTACTGGAGCTTCTTCAGGAATAGGAAAATCTATAGGATTGTATTTGCATGGTAAAAATTATAAGGTGTACGGTACTAGTAGAAATCCGAGTAAAGTAAATGTTCCTTTTTCAATGGTAGCTTTAGATGTTACTCAGAAAGAATCTATTAAAAGAGCTATCGGCGAAGTGATTGGGATAGAAGGAAAGATTGATGTTTTGATAAATAATGCAGGTAAAGGAATCACTGGGCCAATTGAGGATACGCCAACTGAAGAAATGAAATCTAATTTTGATACTAATTTTTTTGGAGTTATTGATGTAATTAAAGAGGTGTTACCTTCTATGCGGTTAGAGAAGAGTGGACTCATTATTAATACAACTTCAATAGCAGGTTATATGGGATTGCCATTTAGAGGAGTATATTCTGCAAGCAAAGGGGCTTTAGAATTGGTAACTGAGGCGTTAAGTATGGAAGTTAAGAGTTTTGGTGTACGAGTGGTGAATGTAGCTCCGGGTGATTTTGCTACAAATATTGCTGCTGGTAGATATCATACGCCGGTATTTGAAAATTCAGCGTATAAAGAAAAATATGCTGAGAATTTAGCATTAATGGATAGTCATGTGAGTTCAGGGGAAGATCCAATGATGATGGCAAAAGCTATTTATGAAATAATAAAAAGCAAGTCACCTAAAATACATTATAAAGTAGGAGGGTTTATGGAGAAATTTTCAATTATTTTAAAAAGAGTTTTACCTGATAAAATTTATGAAAAACTATTAATGAACCATTATAAATTGTAAATTTGTAGCGTATTAGAAGAAATATTTTTTTAGAAATAGAACACAACTTTTTAAATTATAAATAGATGAAATTTTTTATTGACACAGCTAATCTTGATCAAATTAAAGAAGCACAAGCTTTAGGTATTTTAGATGGAGTAACTACTAATCCGTCATTAATGGCAAAAGAGGGGATTACTGGAGAAGAAAATATTATTAACCATTATAAAGCGATATGTGATATTGTTGAGGGAGATGTTTCTGCTGAAGTAATTTCAACTGATTATGAAGGAATGGTAAGAGAAGGTGAGGCATTAGCAGCTCTTAATCCACAAATAGTAGTAAAATTACCAATGATTAAAGATGGTATAAAGGCATGTAAATATTTTTCTGATAAAGGTATTAAAACAAATGTAACATTAGTTTTTTCTGCTGGGCAAGCATTATTAGCAGCAAAAGCAGGAGCAACATATGTATCTCCTTTTATAGGTCGTTTAGATGATATATCTACAGATGGTTTAAACTTAATAGCCGAAATTCGTCAAATTTATGATAACTATATGTTTGAAACAGAAATTTTAGCTGCTTCTGTTCGTCATACAATGCATATCATTGATTGTGCTAAATTAGGATCTGATGTTATGACTGGACCTTTAAGTGCTATTTCTGGATTATTAAAACACCCTTTAACTGATATAGGTTTAGAAAAGTTTTTAGCTGATTATAAAAAAGGACAACAGTAATTGTTAGCTGAATTCTTTGAAAATGAAATATAAAGAAATCATATAAAAAATAGATTTCTAGATTAACAAATAAGAATTCCACACTATTAGTGTGGAATTTCTTTTTTAGTAATACTTTTGCACTCTGATGTATCCAAAAAAACAATTAGCACAATTAGTAATTTCAGCATGTCAATTTTATAATATTGATACTGTTGTAATATCACCTGGTTCAAGAAATGCACCTTTAACAATAGGTTTTACTAATCATCCTGATATGGAAACTTATAGTATTGTTGATGAGCGTTGCGCTGCGTTTTTTGCTATGGGAATAGCTCAACAAAAACGAAAGCCAGTGGCGATAGTATGTACTTCAGGCTCAGCATTACTTAATTATTATCCAGCAATAGCTGAGGCTTTTTATAGTAAAATACCTTTGTTAGTTATATCTGCTGATAGGCCAAGACACTTAATTGATGTAGGGGATGGACAGGCTATTAGACAAGAAAATGTTTTTGCAAATCATATTTTATATTCAGCAAATTTGGTAGAAGATACAAATGAACTGGGTCGTAATGCGGAAATGTTAAATGAAGCTATAAGCACAGCAATACAAAAAAAAGGCCCGATACATGTAAATGTTCCTTTTGAGGAGCCTTTATATGAAGTTGTTGATGAGATGGGAGAGGTAATTAAGGATGAGGTATTGAAGATATCTAAAGAAGAATTAACATCAACTGCAAGTAATATCAACTATGAGTATTTTGCTGATATATGGAATTCAGCAGAACGTAAATTGATTTTAATTGGAGTAAATTACCCTTCTGATGAGTTGCAAAGTATTTTAAGTAAGTATGCAAATGATGAGTCTGTTTTAATAATGACTGAAACAACGTCTAATTTATATGGTTCAAATTTTGTAAATAATATAGATGTATTAATTACTCCACTTAACGAAAAATCTTTTGAAGCTTTACAGCCAGATGTTTTAATTACATTAGGTGGAATGGTTGTGTCAAAAAGAATAAAACAATTCTTAAGGAAGTATCAACCAAAGCATCATTGGCATATTGATAAACTTGAGAAATTAGATACTTATTTTTGTTTAAGTGAGTTTGTTCAAGAAGTGCCGGAGATGTTTTTTTTAGAGTTAATTAATTACAAGAAAAAGATATCAAGCAGTTATAAAGAACACTGGTTAGAGATAGAAAATAAGAGAATAGATAGTCATGAAAATTTTGTAAAAACTATTTCTTATTCTGATTTAGAGGTGTTCAATGTATTGTTAAAATCTATTCCAAATAATTGCCAATTACAATTAAGTAATAGTTCAGTTATTAGATACACACAATTGTTTAAATTGAATCCAACATTACGAGTTTTTTGTAATAGAGGAACTAGTGGGATTGATGGAAGTACTAGTACCGCAATTGGAGCTGCATTAGCAAGTAAAGAACAAACCGTATTTATTTCTGGAGATATTAGTTTTTATTATGATAGTAATGCTTTATGGAATAGTTATGTGCCTAGTAATTTTAGAATCATTATAGTAAATAACTCAGGAGGAGGAATTTTCAAAATAATACCAGGGCCTCAAACAACGAATGCGTTAAATTATTTTGAAACACCTCACAGTTTAAATGCTGAATATTTGGCAAAAACATATGGTTTTGAATATGAGTCAGTAACGAATGTAAAAGAGCTAGAAAATAAGCTATCTGGATTTTACAGTGATTCACTAAAACCGAAAATTTTAGAGATATTTACACCTTCAAGTGTAAATGATAGTATATTAAAAAAATATTTTAAAAATTTATAATGGATTTAAAAATAGGAGATAAGGTAGATTTAGTAATTGGTACTGAAAGTCATTTAGGATATACAGTATTAATAAATGAAGAGTTTGAAGGATTACTTTACAGAAATGAAGTTTTTACTGAATTAGAAGAAGGGTTTAAAACTGTAGGTTACATAAAAAAGATTCGTGAAGATGAAAGAATTGATGTTTCATTACAACCTCAAGGTTTTAGAAATGTAATAGATGCTGATGTTGAAAAAATTCTGAATAAATTAGAAGAAAAAAAGTTTCTTTTATTGACAGATAAAAGCTCTCCTGAATCAATTAAATTTCATTTACAAATGAGTAAAAAAGCATTCAAAAAAGCTATTGGTAGTTTATATAAGAATAAAAAAATTGTTTTAAAAGAAGATAGAATAGAATTAAGTTAAAATAAATAATTAGTATGAAAAAAAGAGGTATGAAAAAAAGAGGTATGAAAAAAAGAATATTTTTAAGTGTTGTATTATTGTTTTCAATTTTTAGTTTGAAAGCACAATATCAAGAAGAAATAGATTCTGGTAGACCAGGAAATGCGATTAGTGTATTTTCTGTTGGGAAAAACGTTTTTCAGTTGGAGACTGGGATGGATTATTTAGAGGAACACAATTCGTTTAAATTAAACTCTATTTTGCGTTATGGTATATCGGAAAGAATTGATCTTATTGCAGGTATGCTTTATGATTTCTCAAATAAAAAAGAAAAAATTGAAATGATTTCATTTGGTGGTAAAGCTAATATTTTTGAAGGAGATGGAATACTTCCTTCAACTGGTTTTCAGCTTACGTTTAATTTATCAAATTCAATAAATCAAATTGATTATTCTTCTATACTCTTTATTATGGGGTATTCGTTTAATGAAAATTTAAGTTATACATTTAATTTTGGAGCAAATATTGATTTAAAATCTAGTGTTTTGGTAGAAGAAGTAAAAGAAATAAAGGGTGTAAGAAATGGAGTTAAAGAAGAAAGAGGTGTTTTTGTAGAGGGGGTGTATGCATTTAATTTATCATATAAATTAACTGATAAAATTTCTGTGTTTGTTGAGCCTTATGGTTCGATTGATAAGTATACAACACCTAAGATTAAAATTAATTTTAATTCAGGAATCTCATATTTAATAAATAAAGATTTGAAAATCGATTTATTAAGTGGTAAAGGTATAAATGTAAATAATGATTGGGGAGTAAGTGGAGGAATATCTTGGAGAATTGGCGAAAAAAGAGGATAATATTATATAAATAAAAANNTTTTTATTTATATAATATTATTTATCCTCCTCTTTTTCTTCTTCTTCATTATCTTCTTCAGGAAGAATTTCTTCATCTGGTTTTTGACTACCCATTAAATCATTAACTCGCTTTATGTTTTCATAAAAAGAGTCAGTGTTAGGATCTGAGGGGTTCATTTTTCCATAAGCGGCTTTGTAATAAAAATCTGCTTTTTCATAATCTTTACCAAGTTCATGAAATTTTCCTACATAATAATCACCTAAATGTAGGTCTGGATATTTAATCATAACAAAATCACCTAAAACTCTTAAGTAATCTCCATCCATTTTGTCCATAACAATACCTTCAATAGCATAAATGTCATCTAATCTTACATTTAAATTAGCGCCATATAAATATTGAATGTCTAAATATTTTTTCTCTAAATATTTTATTGCATCAAGAGGATCTAAGTCTTTTACGTTTTTTTCATACTCACCTTTAGATATTTTGGAGTATAAAGAAAACATATTTGTAAAAGCCCTAGGTATAGTTTCACTAATGGTGGCTAAAAAACTAGGAGAGCTTTCAAATTTATCAAAGTTTACATGAAAGTTTTCAGCATTAAAAGAAGATAGGAAAGTTCCGATTTCGCTATACCTATCATATAACTCTTCTGTTGTTTGTTTTTTAGAGTTACTAGCATATATGTAGTAGGTATTGTCTATTTTTCCAAGTCTGCTAAGTGTATATGAATTGATGATTTGAGGAGCATATTTTGCAAATTCAGGGGTAGCACATATGTAGGCATTAAAAATAGGTTCAGGTTCTTTTAAAAAATGAGTTAAAAAATTAGCTCCTTTTCCTTCACCTGTAATAGACATAAAAGGTGATGTTTTAAAATTGGCTTCCATATAAGGAATTAATTCATGCTTAATAAAGTTATAAAAATGAGAAGATCTACTAGTTAGCATATTAGTAGCTTCTACTATGGAAATATCTTTAGCGTACGTTTTTTCCATATCAATACCAACAACTATTTGTCTTGGAGCTTTGTCAACATTGGCAAACAATTTCGCGTTTCCAACATATAAATCAAATAAATATTGATTACCCAATACAATAGCTAGTGGGTAATTAGCAGTTAAATCTTTTTTGTAGTTTTTTGGAAGGTAAATTTTAAAACTTCTTTTTCGTTTCAATTCTTTAGAATCGATAGATTTAGTAATGACTTCCTGGGAAAAAGAAGAAAATGAAATGCAAAAAGCAAATACAAGAGACAGATATTTCATAGGGATTGGTTTATTAATACTCAAATATAAAAAAGAAAATAAAGTTATTATGCTATTTTTGCTTTATATAACGATAATAGTTTGAAATTATGATACAACCTCAATGGGAAACCGCCAAAGAGTACGAAGATATTACGTATAAGAAATCACACAATGTTGCAAGGATAGCATTTAACAGACCTAATGTGCGTAATGCATTTCGTCCACATACAACATCTGAATTGTTAGATGCATTTAATGATGCACATGAAGATACTAATATTGGAGTTGTATTATTGTCAGCTGAAGGGCCATCAACTAAAGATGGTGTTTGGAGTTTTTGTTCAGGAGGAGATCAAAATGCACGTGGCCATCAGGGGTATGTTGGAAAAGATGGGTATCATCGATTAAATATTTTAGAAGTTCAACGATTAATTCGTTTTATGCCTAAAGCTGTAATTTGTGTAGTTCCAGGTTGGGCAGTAGGTGGTGGACATAGTTTACATGTTACTTGCGATTTAACTTTAGCAAGTAAAGAGCATGCTATTTTTAAACAAACAGATGCCGACGTAACTTCATTTGATGCAGGATATGGTTCTGCATATTTAGCTAAAATGGTAGGGCAAAAGAGAGCTAGAGAGATATTCTTTTTGGGTAGAAATTATTCTGCGCAAGAAGCTTATGAAATGGGGATGGTGAATGCTGTTGTACCTCATGATGAGTTGGAACAAACAGCATTTGATTGGGCTCAAGAAATATTAGAAAAATCGCCAACATCAATTAAAATGTTAAAGTTTGCAATGAATTTAACTGATGATGGAATGGTAGGACAACAAGTGTTTGCAGGTGAAGTTACACGTTTAGCATACATGACAGATGAAGCTAAAGAAGGACGTGATGCTTTTTTGGAAAAGAGAAAGCCGAACTTCCCTAAAACATGGATCCCTTAAAATTAAATTAACTTGTTGTTATAAATAAAAATGATGAAGTAATCTCATTTTAAAGGTTACTTCATTTTGTTTGTAATGACGTTTTGTTTTATAGAATGAAAATAATTTGTATAGGGCGTAATTACGCTAAACACATAGAAGAATTAGAGAATGAGAAGCCTGAAAGTCCAGTGGTCTTTTTAAAACCTGATTCTGCAATTTTACCTAAAAAAATGCCTTTTTTTATACCGCCTTTTTCAAATGATATTCATTATGAAGTTGAGGTGTTGGTAAAAATAAATAAAGTAGGGAAGCATATTTCACCAAAGTTTTCACCTAAATACTATGATGAAATAGGTTTAGGTATCGATTTTACTGCTCGTGACGTGCAGGCTAAATGTAAGGAAAAAGGATTACCTTGGGAAAAAGCAAAGGCATTTGATGGAAGTGCTGTTATAGGAAACTTTTTTCCAAAAGAAGAATTTGATATAAATAAGTTATCTTTTCAGCTTAAAAAGAACAATGAAGTAGTTCAAGATGGAAATACACAATCTATGTTATGGAAGATTGATGAGTTAGTAAGTTATGTTTCTCAATATTTCACATTAAAAAAAGGAGATGTAATTTTTACTGGTACACCAGCTGGTGTTGGTAAAGTTGAAGAAAATGATGTATTAACAGGAATTATTGAAAATAAAGAAGCATTTCAAATAAAAATTAAATAAAAAAGAAAGTTATGTTATGGTTAGTGTTGCTCTATTTTATAGGAAAAAAGTTTTATGAATTAGCAGATGATTACAAGAAAAATAAATGGGGTTTTGGAGTATTGGGTGTAGTTACCTATTTTATCGGTTTTTTTATTTCTGCCGCTATAATAGGCGTTACTGTTGTAATAGCGGGGTCAGATTTTTTAGAAACAATAAATGATTTTGTGCTAGAATTAATATTAATGCCTTTTGGTCTTTTGAGTTGCTATGGATTGTATTATTATTTAGAGAAAACTTGGAAAAAGCAAAAACCATTAGAAGATAAACTGATAGATCAAATAGGGAATAGCTAATTTCTTATTTCAATTTAAACCACTTTATAGCTTCAGCAATACCTACTTCAATAGGTGTTTGTTGAAGCTTTATTTTTTGTGTAGCTTTTTGGTTTGAGTAATAATTATGTACACATAATGTTTTTACATTAATGCTTGATAAATCTGTTTTCACCTTAAAAAAACGAAGTAGATCACCTAAATAACCAATAGAGAATAATAGTAATTTAGGAATTTTAATAAAATAAGATTTTTGATTTAGTTGTTGAGTAACTTTTTTATAAAAGCTTAAATATGATAAATTTTCACCAGATAGAATATAGGCTTCCTTATGTTTTCCATGAGTTATTGAATTAATAACAGCTTTAGCTGCATCAACTACATTAATAAAACTTTTTCCTCCTGGAGGATAAAAAATAATTTTCTTTTTATAAGCACTTAAAACTAACCTTCCAGAACTAGGTTTTGTGTCATAAGGGCCAATCATAAAAGTAGGGTTTAAAATTACAAGTTTTGTATGCTGATTTTCTTCAGATAATTTTAAAAGCGCATCTTGTCCTTCTAATTTACTTTTAGCATACAAAGATTTTGTAAAAGGGAAAGAAATAGCTTTCGTTTCGTTTCCTAGATTGTTTAATGAACCATAACCAAAACAATTAGCAGTACTAACGTAAATAAAAGTTTTGATATTATTTTTAATTGCATTTTTATATAGGATTTCAGTGGCTGTAGCATTTACTTTCTTGTATACATTATAATCAATAATGTTTTGATTAGTTAATGCAGCAACATGAATAATACAATCTGTGTTTTTAAGAAGTTCAGTATAAGATTCAACGTGGGTAATATCACCAATTTGTAATTGAAGATTTTTGTTTGGTTCTAATGTAAAACTGTTTGGGTTTCTTAAAAAGCCAATAACTTCATTGTTTTGTTGAAGTAGTTGTTGTATAATATTTGTAGCTAATAAACCATTAGCACCAGTAACTAAAATTCTCATTTAAACCTCAATTTCTTTTTTTATAGCTTTACTCAATAATTTTATTTTGGTATTTAAGGGTAAAATTTTTAAGATTACCTTGCTTAGTTTATTTAGTTTGCCAGGTATAACTCTTTTTTTACTTTGAAGCATTTTCTCAATACTTTGAAATGCCATTTCATGTAAACTTACTACTCCAGATTTTACAAAACCACTTTGTTTTTCTATCCTACTACTCACCTCATTATTTGTTTTCATTGGTCCAGGATATACAACAGAAACAGAGATATTGAATTCTTTTAATTCTTCTCTTAAACCTAAAGAAAAATAATCAATAAATTTTTTCGAAGCAGGATATACGGTTTTATAACCAATAGGGCTAAAAGCAGCCATACTAGATACATTTAAAATGTAACTCTTAGTATTAGATGCTAAATTAGGAATAATTAATTTGGTAATGAAAGAAGTAGAAATGATGTTTAATTGAATAATTTTCTCAATATAATCTAACGAGGCTTCTGTTATTTTTTTTGAACCTCCACAACCTGCATTATTAATTAGAATTGAAATTTTATAATTATTAGCCCAATCACAAAGATTTATAATATTGTTTTTAACAGTTAAATCTGTTTCATAAAACTTAACAATAACGTTAAATTCATTTTCTATGTTTTTTGAACTAGAAGCTAAATTTTCATTTGGTAATGAAACTAATAGTAAATTATAACCACGGCTAGCAAGCTCCTTAGATAAGTACAATCCTAAACCTTGACTTGCACCCGTAATCAAAGCAAAACTATTTTTCATAAGTAAGTTTTTTTTAAAGACATAAAAGTAAAAACTTTGTTACACTTTATGGCATAAATATTAGTTATATCTTTGTGAAACAAAAGTTAAATAGATTTATTTGAACGCAGAAATAATTACCATTGGAGATGAAATTCTCATCGGGCAAATAGTTGATACTAATTCACAATGGATAGGTCAAGAATTAAATAAAATAGGAGTTTCAGTATATCAAATATCTTCTATACAAGACGAAAAGCAACATATTTTAAACGCTTTAAAAGAGGCAGAAGAAAGAGCCGATATTGTTATTATTACAGGAGGACTTGGGCCAACAAAAGATGATATAACTAAAAAAACAATTGCAGAATATTTTAAAGATACCAAGGTTGTTGAATATTCAGAAGTTGTAGATAATATAAAGAGGATTTTTAAAAAGGTTAACCATCCATTTAATGAGGTGCAGAAATATCAGGCACAATTACCTTCAAAGGCAACATTATTAATGAATCAATTAGGAACAGCTCCAGGTATGTGGTTTTATGAAAACAACACAGTTTTTGTCTCGTTGCCAGGAGTGCCTTATGAAATGAAAGGATTAATGACTAATGAAGTGTTACCTAAATTGCAAAAAGAATTTAGCTTGCCTTTTATTTTTCATAAAACAATTATGACTTACGGAACTGGTGAAAGTGTGATTGCTGAAAGAATAGAAGAATGGGAAGAGAATCTACCTTCATTTATAAAATTAGCTTACTTACCTTCATTTGGTAGAGTGCGTTTAAGGTTGTCTGCTAAGGGAGAAAACAAAGCGCTTTTAGAAGAAACGATGTCAAAAAAAATTCAAGAACTTAAAAAATTAATACCAGACATTATTGCAGGGATTGAAGATGGAGCTTCTATAGAAAAAAGAATAGGAGATTTATTAAAAGAAAGAAAACAAACACTTTGTACAGCAGAAAGCTTAACAGGAGGAAAGATTGCTTCAACAATTGTTTCTGTAGCTGGTTCTTCTGCTTATTATTTGGGGAGTTTTATTACCTATACTGCTAAATTAAAAGAACAATTATTAGATGTATCGAAAGAAGTCATTGAAAATCATTCTGTAGTAAGTGAAGAGGTGGCAAAACAAATGGCTTTAGCAGCAAAAAATAAATTAGAAACTGATTATGCTATTGCTGTAACAGGGAATGCAGGACCGACTACTGATAATAATGATAAAAGTGTAGGGGTAGTGTATATAGCAATTGCGAATAATAAAGGTGTTGATGTTCAGGAGTTTAATTTTGGTCAGCCGAGAGAAAAGGTAATAAATAGAACGGTAACTAAAGCGTTAGAATTATTGCAAAAAAATATTATGAAAAAATAACCTGTAATATTTTGTTTAATTCTGTTAAAAGTTCGTATATTTGCACCTCGTTTAGAAATAACACTATAAAACTGTCAAGAAGATGTCTAGAGTTTGTGAATTAACAGGAAAAAAAGCGATGGTTGGTAACAATGTATCACACGCTTTAAATAGAACTAAAAGAAAGTTTAACGCTAATTTAATGACTAAGCGTTTCTATATTCCAGAAGAAGATAAGTGGGTTACCTTAAAAGTATCTGCTTCTGCATTAAAAAATATTAATAAAAAAGGAATCTCTGCTGTGATTAAAGAAGCTAGAGAAAAAGGTTTCTTAACTAAATAATTCCTTACTTAGATAAAATTTTACAGAGATGGCAAAAAAAGGAAACAGAGTTCAAGTAATTTTAGAATGTACTGAGCATAAAGGTACTGGTCAACCAGGAACTTCACGTTATATTACTACAAAGAACAAAAAGAACACTCCTGATAGAATGGAATTAAAGAAATTTAATCCAATCTTAAAGAAGATGACAGTTCATAAAGAAATTAAATAATTAGAGATTTAAAATATCAAGTATTCGTATTTGAAGTTTTAAAAAACAACCAATAACCTATAGGACATGGCAAAGAAATCAGTAGCAACTTTACAAACAGGTTCAAAAAGATTAACCAAAGCTATCAAAATGGTAAAGTCTCCTAAAACTGGAGCTTACACATTTGTTGAAGCTATTATGGATCCTACACAAGTAAATGACTTTATAGCTAAAAAGTAATTCTTGTTTACAGTTTATAAAAAAGCTACTTTCAAATTTTGAAGGTAGCTTTTTTTATGTATTAAAAAACTGTACTTTTGAGCATTACCCTTCGAGTTAAGTTTTATTATATCAAAATATCTTACTCTTAACACGAAAAGTAATCGTATAAAATGACAATTTGACCATATACTATGTTTGGTATGGTTTTTAACCTAGTATAAGCGATTATAAAATTTAACTATGAGTTTTTTTAAGAAAATTTTTTCAAAAGAGAAAAAAGAAACATTAGATAAGGGCTTAGAAAAAACAAAAACAAGTTTTTTTTCTAAGTTATCAAAGGCTGTTGCTGGTAAAGCAAAAGTTGATGATGATGTATTAGATAATTTAGAAGAAGTTTTAGTTTCATCTGATGTTGGTGTAGATACTACATTAAAAATTATAGAAAGAATAGAAGAACGTGTAGCTCGTGATAAATATTTAGGTACTGAGGAATTAAACCAAATTTTACGAGACGAAATAGCAGGTTTGCTTTCTGAAACGAATACAGGTGATGAAACTGATTTTACAATTCCCGAAAATAAAAAGCCATATGTATTGATGGTTGTAGGGGTAAATGGAGTTGGGAAAACAACAACGATTGGTAAATTAGCTTCACAGTTTAAAAAGAAAGGTTTAAAAGTTGTATTAGGAGCAGCTGATACTTTTAGAGCAGCAGCAATTGATCAGTTACAAGTATGGGCTGATAGAACAGATGTACCTATTATTCGCCAAGAAATGGGGTCAGATCCTGCTTCTGTAGCATTTGATACGGTAAAGTCAGGGGTTAATCAAGACGCTGATGTTATTATTATTGATACAGCAGGACGTTTACACAACAAAGTTAATTTAATGAATGAATTAACTAAAATTAAACGTGTTATGCAAAAGGTAATTCCAGATGCACCACATGATGTATTATTAGTATTAGACGGTTCTACTGGTCAAAACGCTTTTGAACAAGCAAAACAGTTCACTAAAGCTACAGAAGTAACATCATTAGCTGTAACTAAATTAGATGGTACCGCAAAAGGTGGGGTAGTTATAGGGATATCTGATCAATTTAAAATACCTGTTAAATATATTGGAGTTGGAGAAGGTATAGATGACTTACAAGTTTTTAACAAGCATGAATTTGTAGATAGTTTTTTTAAGTAAGAAGACTAAAATATAAAAATAAAAAACTCCCAATTGGGAGTTTTTTTACTTTTATACAATATTGATATGTTGTTAAATACTTTGCCATACACTAAATTCAACCATTTTTTATTTCCAAAACGGCTTCTATTTGATTTTTATTGGTGATTGAATTTTATGTTTGACCTCGTCTTTTTTTTAATTACTAATATTAAAAGTTGATTTAGTTTTTTCAATAGAGAAAAAAATAGTTGTAAATAAATCAACAATTATATATGATGTTAACTTTAGTTATCACTAATCACAAATGTTTTTTTATCTTCATTAGTATCTAAGAAAATTAACCCTAAATCATTCTGTAGTTGATTTTTTAAATGATCAAATGTCATTTTTTTCCAGTTATAATCGATTTTTTTTGAATCACCATCAAAAACAATTTTTTCCGAGAATTCAGAATTTAATACTTCAGTTATTCTTTTTAAATTACAATTACTTAATTTTATAGAATCAGGTAAATTATATACGTAGTTAACAGAATTTTTTTTAATGGACTTAAAATTGTTATACTTTACTGAATCTTGAATTTCAATAATATATGATTTATGGTTGCTTATTTTTAACTTTAAATTCCATTTATCTAAAATTGTATTTAAAACAACTTTATTAACTTTTGAATCATTATTTTTCGGTTCTATAAAAACATTAAAAAATTGATTTTTCAATTCCTTATTCTCTATTTTTATATCGCTTGTATCTACTTTTAATAATAAGCCTAAAACTTCTTTTAAGCCAATCTTATCTGCGTCAATTAAAATAGGTGAACTTCTTAATTTATTTGTGAAGTTTCCATGTTCTTTATAAACTGAACTTATTTCTAATTTTAAGTTTTTAGTTTCTAAATTAATAGACTTTTTTTTACAAGAAGTTAGATTAACAATCATAATTAAGATTATCGTATGTCTAATTACGTTCATTTTTAGTTGCTTTTTAGTTAAAGTTAGCAGTTTTCACACTTCCAAATATAACTTTTATCCATTAAGTATTATAGAGTAAAAGTATATTTTGGGGAAGGAATGTTTTAGTTATAATTATACAAGTAAATTAAAATGATGTAATAAAGTAAAAGAACTTTATGTTAATCTTTCTTTTGTTTTATAGAGGTAGCTCTTATAATTAAGTTTTCATAAATAGATTGTTACTCAGAATAATACTTGATTTAAGCTAATGCCTTTATTCATGTGAATGTAAATTTGACTTATATTTTTTCTGTTTATAAAGAGAAGACTATTCTCTATTTTAAAATAGTTCTGATGAATTCTGTAACCAGTTTATGAGGTGAGTTAAAAGTAGAGTTATCTTGTGGGACAAATAAAGTAGCAATGAAAAATGGATGTTTTTCAAGTTCTACAATTCTTGCTTCATTATGTTTATCGCTTCCCACAATTTTAAAACCATTTTTATCAAATGAATTTTGATAATCTGGGTTCAAACCGAAATTACAATAATACTTTTCTTTAATAACACGTTTTTGATAGATAGAAAACACCTTTGATTTTTCATCTATAATTTCTATTTCTAATGGATCGCCTTTTAAGTTACAAGAAAGAGGGTCTATAACTAATCGAGAAGCATATGGATCATATTCTGCATGCTCTGCATCTTTTAAATCAAGAACATTTCGAGCATATTCGATTATCATATGTTGAAACCCCCCACAAGTTCCAAATGTTGGTATATTATTTTTTCTGGTGTATTCAATTAAGTCAATTGCTCCTTTCATACTCTTATACGGACTTCCTGGTGCAATCCAAAAGCCTTGAAATTCTTTTAAAATTAGCTCCATATTTTTTTCAACAGTTTCAGTAGAAACCCATTTTGATTCAAAATCTTGATCAATAATTGAACGTGAGTGTTCAATAGCTTGATTTGTGGCTACATGTGGTCTGAAGTTTTCATCGAATTCTCCAATGATTGCGATTTTCATTTTTTTAAATGTTTTAATATTTTAATAGTCATGAGACTTTCTAAGTACAAAGCTAGCCTTGTTATTTATTAAAGTCTTGTAAAATATTGCAACTTTTAAAATATGAAATTGGAGTTACACCTACGTAATTTTTAAAATATTTAGAAAAATGACTCTGATCATAAAAGCCAGATTCGAGAGCAACATGACTAAGTTTTACATTTTGAGATATTAATATTTTTGACTTCTCTATTCGTTTTTGCAATACATAAGAAAAAGGAGTCATTCCTGTAGATTTTTTAAATGCTCGAATAGTTTTGAACTTGTTTATTCCCAAAGATTTTGAGATATTATCTAGGTTTAATTTAGTGTCAAATTTTTCATCTAGAATATGTTTTAATTCGTTAATGGAATTCTGGTGTACTTGCTCTTGTTCTTCTGTATTGGTAGCATAGTTTGTAATAAGATGGGAGAGGATTCTCTTAAGTTGATGTTCTAAATTTTCAAAAGAAGTGTTTTCAAAAGAGTTAAAAAATGATTTGATTAGATTAAAGATAAAGTCATCTTGCAAAGTATAATATTTAAAACGAATGTTTTTGCATTTTGATATCCAATATAAAGAATAAATATATTTTACAACATCTGAATTTACGTACATCATTTTATATTTCCATCCATTTTCATCCAGTGCATAGTTTGCGTGAACTTCATTTGGATTAATCATAATAATAGAGTTAGAAGGTACGATTAAATTATTTTTAGCGAAGGATAATATTTGTGATCCTTCCTCAAGTATACCTATACAATAAGCATTGTGAGAATGCATAGGGAATTTTTGATTTACATATGAGGCTGATAATAATTCCATATTATCAAAGCTATTGAGTTTGTATATATTGGCTATATCTTGTTTCTTGTTTTTAATAATCTGTATTTTTATTTTTTAATAGTAAAGAATGTTTTCGTATATTAATAATAGGTTATTATTCAAATTAAAAACAAAGATAGAAGAAAAGAACAGAATGTTAAGTTTAGTTCTCCTCAGCTCTTTTATAGGCTAATAACTTTTTATCATAATAGGATTGATTAAGTATTAAAACTAAGATATACCATTAACCTGTATAGAAATTCATAACCATGGTTTTTATACAAGTCTATTGAAAATGATGTAATAAAGTAAAAGAACTTTATGTTAATCTCCTTTTTGTTTTTGTTCAGTATGATTTTGATTCCCATAAATCATTTTATCGTCATCATAAACAGCGTTAGACATTCCAAGCATAAATGCAGTAATTATTAAAAGGAATTTTCTTTTTATCCAATGAGTTAGCCGCTTAGATTTACCCAAGTGAGTTTTATTTTTTTGTTTATACATTATAGTTATGATAAATAATTAGACACTTGTTTTATCATTTTATGCACTTAAGCATAAATTATCATAGAAAAGTAAATCAGTTCTATGCTATGTATAAATTTGAATAATGATTACTTGATGTAATTATTTTCCTTAAAAAAACGTGTAGAGCACTTCTTGAGCTTGTTTTTTGGTAAATATCAGTTTGTAATTTAAAAATAAGTTTAACTTGAATATTAAAAGTATATTTTAAAGTACAGTATGTAGTGTGTACAAAGGATAATATTCTTCTAGATAGAATATGCGCAGAGTAAAGATATAATTTCGTTCGCTTATAGTTAAACTTCTTTCTTGTGTTAAGAAATAAAGCCTGAGGATTTGAAGAATTTGTTTGAGAATATATAGAACACTCATTAACCGTCAGTCCAAAAATAAGGAGAAAGGAAATTAGGTATTTTATATATTTAGTCATTATATTTTAACTGTAAACTTTTTTAAACTTATTTTAGATAACTAATTTAGAATATTTTACCTTAAGTATCAAGCTACTTTTTTTGATTGGAAATAGACTATATAAGTTTCATTAATTGTTATAACTTATGGGTGTTCAAAAAATATTAATTGGTCTTTATAAAATAATTATATTTGATTATCAAATAGATAAACAATGAAAAAGCTTTTCTTTATTTTCGTATTTATAGTAATTTTAGTTGCTTGTAAAAAAGAATCAATAAAAATATCTTTTAAAAAATATAACGAAACTTCAGAAATAAAGGAACAGCAAAGTCACGAAAACCCAAGAATGAAGTTTAAACTAATTCAATCTAAATATTTAGATTTAGGTAAGGTATTTAAACCTTTTGAAAAAGAATTAGCTAGTTTTTCTGAAAAAGAATATCAACGGTTGAAGCCATTTATATTGGAACAGAATATTCCGTCAATTCAAAAAAGTATTTCTGAAAATATTTTTAATTACGAGAAGCTAACATTATTTTATTTATATAGAATAAGAAAGTTTGAAATGGATAGTAGCAGATCGTTAAATGCAATAATTTCATTGAACCCTAAAGTTTTAGATGAGGCAAGGACTAGAGATAAAAATAAGGTAAAAGATTTTTCTTCAGTTTATGGAATGCCTATTTTATTAAAAGATAATATTAACACAAAAGAAATGCCAACAACTGCGGGAGCTTCAATTTTAAAAAACAACATAACTAAAGATGCTTTTATTGTAGAAAGATTGAAAGAATCTGGAGCTTTAATTTTAGGAAAAGCTAATTTAAGTGAATGGGCATATTTCTTTTGTAATGGATGTCCGTTAGGCTATAGTGCAATTGGAGGCCAAACATTAAACCCTTATGGAAGAAAGAAATTTGAAACTGGAGGTTCTAGTTCTGGTAGCGGAGTTTCAATAGCAGCTAATTATGCAGTTGCTGCAATTGGAACAGAAACATCAGGCTCAATTACCTCTCCATCAAGTCAAAATTCGGTAGTAGGCTTAAAACCAACAGTGGGATTGTTAAGTAGATCAGGAATTATACCTATTTCTAGTACTCTAGATACTCCAGGGCCTATGACTAAAAGCGTAATTGATAACGCGCTTATTTTAGAAGCAATGGTAGGTTATGATAAATTGGATACCATTACAAATATGGTTAAGTCAATGAAGAATGACTATAATACAATTGAGTGGAATAGTGATTATTTAAAGGGAAAGAAAATTGGAGTTTTAACAGCATTATTATCTGATTCTATTTATAAAGAAGCTATAAGTAAGTTAAAATTAGCAGAAGTTGAACTTCTAGAACTAGCTCCTGAAGAAATGAATTATGAAGGCTTTTTAAATTTACTAACCACTGAGATGAAACACGATTTACCTAATTATTTTAAATCTCTAAATAATAGTTCAAACACAATTACTTCAGTAGAAAAAATTGTAAATTTTAATAAAAAAGATTCTTTATTAAGAATTCCATATGGACAAGAACTGTTTATGGGAATAGTTAAAGATACAACTTCAAAAGAAGAATTAAAAACTATTAAGTTGAAGTTAAGAAAAGAAGGTGAAAAGTATTTTGAAGCTTTAAAGCAGGATAAAGTAGAAGTAATAGTTTCTATAAATAATTATCATTCAGGAATTGCTGCGGTATCTAATTACCCTACTTTAACAGTGCCAATGGGGTATAAAGTAACAGGAGAACCTATTAGTTTAACTTTTATAGCTAAACCAAAATCAGAAAAAAAACTGTTAGCTTTTGGATATGCTTTTGAACAGTTAACTAAAGTGAGAAAAAATCCTGAAGTATATAATTAGTTTATCAGACTATTAATTTTTGACCAAAGTTCATTGTCAAAGCTTGAGAGTGCTAAATTTGTAGTATTAGCTTCTTCTCCCATACGTATTATTACAATGTTCTTACTAGGAACTATGTATATTTTTTGGTCATTTTTACCTAAAGCAGCATACATATCATTTGGAGCATTAGGTATTAAACTTCCTGAGAGTTGTGTTTGGATTTTAGGCAAGAGATAGTTGTTTTTTCCATTTAGCCACCACAAATATCCGTAAGATTCATTAATGTTTTGAGAAGAATTGGTAGCCTCATTTAAAAAGCTTTCAGAAACAATTTGTGAATCATTCCATTTCCCTTTTGCACCAATTAATATCCCAAAACGAGCCATACTCCTGGTTGTACTCCAGTATACATTTGAACTATTTAATTTTATCCAAGATCCAGTCATCCCAATTCTGTCTTTTAATTTTGAGTTGAAGTATGAATTCCATGTAGTACTATTAGCTTGTGCAATTACATCTTGTAGTTTTACATATACATTGTGGTAAGCCCATCTATTTCCTGCATCAGTAAAATAATGTAGATTAGAAGGTAAAACTTCATCTCCTAAGCGATCATCTAATCCTGAATTCATAGATAGTAAATTTTTACAAGTAATTAAGTTTTCTTTTTCTAAGGAAGAACTTGTCCATTTAGTTCCGATGTATTTTGAAACTTTATTATTTAAAGAAATAATACCTTCATCAATAGCAATCCCTGTTAATGTTGAAGTAAGAGTTTTGCCAGCACTAGCCCAATACCAAACTTTAGAAGCATCATGACCATTCATGTATTCTTCTACTACAATTTTTCCATTATGAAGTATCATAAAGCTTTTAGTATTTTTTTCTTTTAAATAATCTAAAAGTGGTTGTAGTTGGTTTTCATTCCATTCTAATTCAGAAATTGTTTTAGTTTCCCAAGTGGTTGCATTCAAAGGAGGGAAATAAAATTTTTCCTCATTTGGTGTTTCAGGTAAAGAGTTTTCATTAGTGTTTGAAGAACAACTAACTACTAGTAATAATAAAAAACATAAAAATAAATGGAATGTGTTTTTCATGACCTATGATTTTATATTTTTAAGACTATAATATAATAAAAAGGTTTAATTAAAATGTATCTTTGCAGTCCAAAATTTTGATATGCGTACTAAATCACCAAAGCAAAATAAAATCAACGTAGTTACTTTAGGATGTTCTAAAAACGTTTACGATAGTGAAGTGTTAATGGGACAATTAAAAGCAAATGGAAAAAATGTTGTACATGAAGATGAAAATGATGATGGAAACATTGTGGTTATTAACACATGTGGATTTATAGGTAAAGCAAAAGAAGAAAGTGTAGATACTATTTTGCACTATGCACAACGTAAGCAGGCAGGTGAAGTTGACAAAGTATTTGTTACAGGTTGTTTAAGCGAACGTTATAAGCCAGATTTAGAAAAAGAAATAACGAATGTAGATCAATATTTTGGAACACATGATTTGCCTAATTTACTAAAAGTATTAGAAGCAGATTATAAGCATGAGTTAATAGGAGAACGTTTAACTACCACGCCACAGCATTATGCATATTTAAAAATAGCAGAAGGTTGTGATCGTCCATGCTCTTTTTGTGCAATTCCTTTAATGAGAGGAAAGCATAAATCTACGCCAATAGAAAACTTGGTTACTGAAGCTACAAAGCTAGCTGAAAAAGGAATCAAAGAAATTATGCTGATAGCACAAGATTTAACATATTACGGGTTAGATATTTATAAAAAACGTGCTTTAGCTGATTTGTTAAGAGAGTTAGTAAAGGTTGAAGGAATTGAATGGATTCGTTTACATTATGCATTCCCTTCTGGTTTTCCTTTAGATGTACTTGAAGTAATGAAAAATGAGCCAAAAGTTTGTAATTACTTAGATATTCCGTTGCAACATATCAATACAGAGATATTGAAATCGATGAAACGTGGTACGACTCATGAAAAAACAACTTCGTTAATTCATAAGTTTAGAGAGTTTGTGCCTAATATGGCTATTAGAACAACTTTAATAGTTGGATACCCAGGAGAAACAGAAGAACAATTTCAAGAATTGAAAGATTGGGTTGAAGAAATGCGTTTTGAGCGATTAGGTGCTTTTGAATATTCACATGAAGAAAATACTGGAGCATACGTTTTAGAAGATAATGTTCCTGATGATGTGAAGTTTAGAAGAGTAAATGAAATAATGGAAGTTCAATCTCAAATTTCCTGGGAATTAAACCAAGAGAAAATAGGTAAAACTTTTCGTTGTTTATTTGATAGAAAGGATGGAGGGTATTATTATGGAAGAACTGAGTTTGATTCTCCTGATGTAGATAATGATGTAATAGTTGATGCCAAAGATCATTATATAAAGCTAGGTGAATTTATAGATATAGAAATTCATGAAGCTGGAGATTTTGATTTATATGGAACTCCATTAGTTAAGCAAGAAAAACCAATTCCTTTAAATCAAAAGAGAAAACAGTAGTAAGAAAATTAATGTATTTAATAAATTAAGCTCATGGAAAAGTTAATAAAATACATTAATAACTATGTTTCTATGGAAAAAGAAGAACTAGAAATAGTTTTATCTTTTTTTAAAGAGAAAAAAGTTTCAAAAGATAAATTTGTAATAAAGAAAGAACAAGTAGTAACAGATTATTATTTTGTTGCTTCTGGAGGGCTAATTATATATGATATAATAGAAGAAATTCAATATACTCGTTACTTTGCTTTTGAAAATGAATTTATTGCCGATGTTGCTAAAATTAAGAAAAGAGAACGTTCAGATTCCTATATTAGAGCAATAGAAGATACCGAGTTATTCAGTATTTCGTTTCAAGATATGGAAGCGTTATATGACAAATTCCCACTATGGCAAAAGTTTGGTAGGTTGCTTTGGGAAGATGCTTTTGCAAGTGTTTTATACGGTATTCATAATTTTCAAACTTTAACAGCTAAAGAGCGTTACCTAGATTTATTAAAGCGATCAGATTTAATTTTTAGAGTTCCTTTAAAAGATTTGTCGTTATTTTTAGGAATTACTCCACAATCTCTTAGTAGAATACGTAAAGAAATTAGTGCTTCAAAAGGCTAATAGTAGCATCATTATTTAAGATGTTTATACTAAAATCAATTAATTTTTTTAAAATGATGTTAATTACCATTTGGTAATTTCATGAAGCTTAATTCGAGCAATATTTGTATTGAATTTAATCAATATAAATTATGTTTAGAAACAAAATAGTAATTCTAGCAATATTTCTTTTAGGTAAAGCTTATGGCCAAGTAACAGGTGATGTATTTGTTTTAAATAAAGATAGAGATATGTTCTATCTTCATTATACCCCAGAAATAAATAATACTGCATTATACGATTACGAAAGAGTAAGTGGTAAGTTAGGATTTAAACCAATATTCTTTAAAAAATTAGCACTGTTTAATACTTTAGGAATGGACTATCATTCTATTTCATTTGGACAAAACAAGCCTTCATTTTTAAGTAATAAAGAACATTATTACAATGTAAATTATAGCTTATTAGCTAAATATAGAATTTCAAGAAATTGGTCAATTAATACATTAATAATGCCTCATTTGGTTGGAGATTTTAATCAAAAAATTAAAACTGATGATTTTAAAATAAACGGAATTTTATTTGCAGAAAAACGATTTAACACAAAAAACAAAAACACCTATTTTATTTTAAGCTTTGGTGTGGGGTATTTAACATTATCTGGAGAGAATACAGTTAATCCAGTAGTAAACATAATGGGAAATATTAATAATAAAATATCTTTTGCCGTTGGCTTACCAAATACCTATGTAAAATATAACTTTAATAAAAAACACTCACTAAAAGTCTTGGGAGATTTAAATGATTTTACAGCTAGAATAAATACTAAAACTATAGTTAACCAACCTAATAGTCAAAAGATTAAACGATCAGTTTTCACTACAGTATCAGTAGGGGCAGAGTACAATTATTGGTTGAGTAGAAGTATTGGAATTATGCTAAGAGGTACTTATTCAGTATTTGAAAAGTATGAATTCCAAAATATAGATGATTCTGTTTTGTTTGATTTTTCTTCCCCATCAAAAGCATATTTATCTGTAGGTATAAAAATAAATCCATTTAGATAATCATAAGATATGCAAGAAAATAATACGAATAAGAATAACTTTTCAGTAAAGAAGTTTCTTTTAGCAATTATTCCATCTTATTTTTTTCCAGCTATAATGTCTTGGACACCTGGTTGGATAATGAAAGATCAGGAGCTTATGAATTCAAGTTATACAAGTATTGCTACACCATCTTTGCTAGCTACGATTCTAGTTTATTTAATATTATGGAAAGTACAAATAGATCAAAATTCACTTAAAAACAGATATACTCGAATTACTTTAATGTTATTAGTAACTTTAAGTATTGCTTGTTTGTTTATTCTTCTTTTCAATTTTCAAGAATTTGTATTTAATATAATTCTGTCTACAATTTTAGGAACAGTAATAACTGCATGGAATCATTCTGCAAAATCAAAAGAGTTAATATGAATATTGTAAAACCAACCATAGTTGTATTTGGAGTTACAGGTACTGTGGGTTCTGAAATTTTAAGATTATTAAATTTAGAAAATTGTTTTGTAAGAGGAGTTTTAAGAAGTCCGAAAAGAAAGGTGCCTATTAGTCTTAGTAGTGAAAACAATACTATTAGTTATATATCGGTTGATTTAACTTCAAAAGAAGAGATTAAAAGAGCTTGTTTTAATGTTGATGCAATTTTTTTATTAACTGGTACTTCTCCCAATCAAGTAGTTTTTGAAACTAATATTGTTGAAGTAGCTCAACTTTTAAATATTAAACGAATTGTAAAACTCTCAGCACCAATTGTGCCTGAAAATATATATGTTGAAGTTAGTGATTGGCATCGAAAGATAGAACAAACTATAGCTTCAACAGGAATAGATCATTGTTTTTTACAGCCACATTCATTTATGCAAAATTGGGAGAGAAATACGTTTACTATAAAATATTTTGGTAAAATATATGGAGTAATGGAAGACGCAAAAAGAAATTATGTTGATGCAAGAGATGTTGCTGAAGTTGCTGTGAAATATTTATTACAAACTGAAACTTTAAATGGAGAATCAGTAATAATTTCAGGACCAGAAGCTATATCACATGAAACTATGGCTCAACGAATATCACATGTTACAGGTAAAAAAATAATATATGAAAATATAACCAGAGATGAGTTTTTAAATAAATTAACTAAACAGGCAAAATTACCAGGATGGTTAGCTCGTCATATTGTAGAAATAGATGTTTTAGCTGTTAAAAATGAAGAGCCAAATACCGATACTATCAATACCTTGTTAAAAAGAAAACCTAGAATAATGGATACATACTTACAAGAATCAAGAGACTTATTTTCACGTAAGTCATGGAGGTTTTTATAAATTGTAGATATTCCTAACAAAACCCTAACTCTTTAGGGTTTTGTTTTATTTTTACAAAATGAAAAAATCCTACTTTAATTGGAGTTCTGGAAAAGATTCTTCCTTAGCATTGTATAAAGTTCTTCAAGAAAAAAAATATAGCGTAGAAAAACTAATAACTAATGTAAATAAAGACTATCAGCGTGTTTCTATGCATGGTTTACATGAAAGTTTACTTATAGCACAAGCTGATAGTATTGGCATTCCTTTAGAAAAAATTGAATTTCCTGCTAATGTTACTATGGATTTATATAATCAGAAAATGAAAGAAAAAACAGCTGAGTTAAAATCATTAGGATTAGAGACGGCTATTTTTGGAGACATTTTTTTAGAGGATTTAAGGAATTATAGAGATACAAAATTACAAGAAGTAGGAATAACTGGGGTATATCCTTTATGGAAAAATAATACCAAAGAGTTGTTAAGAGAGTTTTTAAATTTAGGATTTAAAACAATTACTGTTTGTGTAAATGCTAAAAAGCTAGGTGAAGAATTTGTAGGTAGAATTATTGATGAAAATTTTATAAATGATTTACCTAATGATGTTGATGTATGCGGAGAGAATGGAGAGTTTCATACATTTTGTTATGATGGACCTATTTTTAAAAAGCCTATTAAGTTTTCAATAGGAGAGAAGGTTTTAAAATCATATACATTAAATGATGATGATTCTGATAACTGTCATCAAAATAAAGAAGAAGAAAATAATAAAAATTATGATACTAGTTTTTGGTATTGTGATTTAAAATTAATCAACGAATAGCATATTCTTTTTTACATAAAACCTTTATTTCAATAAGTGTTTTTCCTATTTAAAAAGAAGAAAACCCTTTTGTTAGAAACAAGATAAATCATGTAGCCTACTGTTTTTTGGGTAATAGCTTTGTGAAGCAAACTTAAAAAAACGAATCATGGCAAAAAAAAGGGAAGAAAATAGGCTAAAAATATCCATTAAATCAGGTGAAAAAACAGTGCCAATTGATTTAGTAGGATTGTTATTTGATAGAGATAAAAACTTTATTGAAAGAGTAGACATTAAAAAAGATTCAATTCACTTTGAAGCGAGTATAGATAAATTAAGAACCTTTAATTTATTAATAGCACCAAAAACAACAGCAGTTTTAAACGAGAAAAATTACAATATTTTACTATCTAAGCATAAGGCATATAAGCCTAAACTTTTCAAAAAAGCAAATAAAGAGTTAGAAATTTTATCTATTCCTGAATTGTATATCCCATTTTGGAATTATAAAAAATGCAGGGTTTTTGGAAACGTGTTTAAAGAATTTAATATCAATAATTTTTCTGAGAAAAAAGGTTTATGCAATATGCGTGTTCATATTTGCGAGGTAGATAAAATTCAATGGTTAATACCAAGAATTCCAGATGATATTATCTTAAGAATTCCCGATTTGATATTACGACCAGAAATACCAGTTCCAGTCCCTACGTTACCAGATCCACCAGTACCAAATCCGCCTTTTGAAATAAGAGATTTTAATTCTGTTTTTAGTGGAATTAATAGGCCAAAATTTAAAAAAAACATCTCTATAAATAAGAAGATCTTATTGTCAGATAAAATAAATCCAGTTTTATCTGATCGTAATATAATGACTACTTTAAAAAGTAAAAATCCAAGAATAATTAGAAATACAATCGTAGAAAATTTTAAACTATTTCATCCGTATTTCTGTCATATATCTTGGTTGTGGCCTTATTTTTATAAGTGTGATGAATTAAGAACAGTTTACACAGATACTAATGGAGATTTTGATACTGAAATTTATTATTCAATTTTCGGAGACCACCCAGATTTGTATTTCTGGGTAGAGGCTTTTATAGATGATCAATGGGAAACAGTTTACAAACCTCAATTACCATGTAATACGTATTGGAATTATAAATGTGGTACTGAAGTACATATTAATGTTACAGATCCAAGAGTAAGATGGGAATGTTCTAATGATATTGATGGTGAGTTAATCTGGATCAAAACAATTAATTGGGGAACAAGTGTTTCACATATAGAACAAAAAAATGTTACTGGGAATGCTATACAAGGAAGGTTTTTGAATAGACAAGGTTTAACTGATAAGCATGAAAATAAAGGTAATTTTAGAAGACCTTTTGGTAAAGGATTATCATTTGTAGTACAATTTAGTAATGATTTACCTAGTTCAAAATATACATATTATCGTTGGTCATATAAAAAGTTAAAACATGCTGATTTATCAAATGCCTTTGGTGCTACAGAAAAATTAAATAATTTAGTTCAAAAAACGTACTCGTATGTTTTTCAAGATTCAAGCGGGCACTTTCACTTTAATTATAATAAAGTAAAATTAGGACCTTTTGATAAAGGAGTAGAAAGAGGTCTATATTTAATACCTACAACATCACCAACAGATGCTCCATTTAATGCAACAGAGCAAGATGCAAACTGGGATCAAAATACCAGAACAATATCGTTTGATTCTTCATTGGAAGGAGACGGTTTGTATGAGTTTAGTTTAGAGCTTTTTGATAGAAATGGAAATAAAATAACGAATATCCCAAATGAATTGTTTCAGGTTCCTAACTATGATACTTTCACTCCTTCAATTAACGCACCATCGGTAAATATGGAAAGTAGTGGAAGAGGTACGTGTAGCGCTTTTAAAATGGTAATGCGAATTGATAATAGCCCTACTAAAGCAGATATTTATAAAATAAAAGTTGATGGAAAAGAAGTAAATCCAACATGTTGTGGTTTCGTTCCATACAAGGACAATAATTCTATAATTGAAATAAAATTTAGAGCGTATCATCCTCATAATTTTGCAGACCTAAATTTTAGAGTTCAAAAAGGTACCTGTACAGATACAAATCAAGCTAATAAAACAAATACTAAAGGAATGGTAATTGGAAATGTCCCAACAAACGATGGAGGTTTATATGCTAGGAATAGTTTTAGTGAATATACCAAAACGTTTTCACCAGCCGACTTATTAGGTACTTGTTTAGGAGAAGAAAGAGCTGCTTTTGCTGAACATTTATATGTTAATGCTTTAGCTACAAATGGGAATCATGAAATTGACGCCTATGATTCATCAAAATTAGTAGCTTTTGCTTTAGATAAAAAGTAATGTGTTTATATATGTAAAGTTAAAAAGGAGATTGACTATTCAATCTCCTTTTTTATTAAACAACTTTTTTTTCTAATGCTAAAAAATGAGTTGTCTCTTTATTGTAAAGAGGAAATATTTGAACTTCACACTTATAAGAAGTACGATCTTTTTTATGATTAATAATGATTTCTTTAAAAGGTTCATTATTCTGAAGCTTCTTTCTAATTCTTTTTTTTGTTGCTTCAGAGGTTTCTGATCCTTGTAAAAAATTAGGAGTTTTATTTAAAGCAAAGTTTTTTGCATACCCAGTCATATCTGTAAAACCATTATTAACCCATACAATTTTTCTTGATAAGTCAGTAATAACAATTGCTTCAAAACTATTGTTATTAATAATCGAGTCAATATTGTTTTCCCAATTATATTTTTTAGCAAGGTTTTTTATGTATGCTAAATCTTTATCTATCTCTAAATTAGAGGTGATTTGATGGTAGTTTTGTAAATGAATATCCCAACTAACTAAGTTAGCTACGTTATAGTCAGTTTTTTGTATGTGTTTTTGAAATGTTAATTGCTCATTAAAGTTTAATGAAGACATATACATATCTAAACACATCATATTTGTTATGTTATTTTTCATAATCAATATTTAGCTGGTCCTATATTTTTTGAACTCTGTTTGATAAATTCACGTAAATCATCATTAGCTTTTTCTAGATCTACTTTACGAAGATACATCATATGTCCACTTCTATACCCTTTGAATGTAAGTCTATTTTTAAAAGTACCACTAGGATCAATTTTTCCCATTGTATATTTTGCAGCAAAATAGGTCGTTGCTCCATCATAGTACCCAGATTGTACCAGTACTTTTAAATAAGGGTTTTGAGCCATTGCTTTTCGTAAATTTTCACGTGCATTGTTATTGCTAAAATCCCATGGATGTACTGAGCCAAACATATTGTATTTAACGTCGGTTTTAAACTTTAATATATTTTGAATATAATAATTAATTGCTGGAGTAAAAGAGTGAAGCCATGAAGTAAGTTCTGGACTGTAATCTGGACTTGATCCTGTTAGTTTCCTATCAATACCTAAATATCTACTATCTAAACGTCCAATTGTTTTTCCTGAAGAATTGCGCAATAACTCTTTCCAAAAATAATTGTTTGGAACTTCAAGGTTTTGTTGCAAAATTACTTCTTCTTTTATGCCAGAGTAATAAGCCATTTTTTTAGCGATACTTTGCCTTTCAGTATCAGAAATATAACCACCTTTAGCAATTGCAGGAAGAAGTTCATTGATGGCAAATTTTTCTGATTTAGGCAAAATTTCTAATAAATCTTGTTCTTGTAGTTTCTTTGGTAGCATATTATGATACCAAGCAGCAGCTGTAAAATATGGAAAGTTAACAGCGTAATCTTCTGAGTTTTTAGTGCGTAATAATTGATAGTCAGCAGGAGAAACCATAATCACACCGTTTAAGTACATCCACTGTTTACTTTGTAATTCATGAGCTAATTGCATTACGCGTGTGCCTCCATAACTTTCACCAATAATATATTTGGGTGATTGCCATCTATTGGTTCGGGTAATGAAAGTGGTTAGCCAATCAGCTAAATATTTGGCATCCGCATTGATGCCAAAAAAGTATTCCTTATCAACTTTTTTATCTTCTTTTACTACAGGTCTAGAATAAGCAGTATTAACTGGGTTAACAAAAACGATGTCAGCTACATCTAAAACAGAATACGGATTATCCTTAATTCCGTATGGTTGAATTGGATTTCCTTCATCATCTATGTTTAAAATTTTAGGGCCAGTGTATGCAATATGCATCCATACAGAAGCTGATCCAGGTCCACCATTGAAAGACATGATTAAAGGTTTTTTTTTTCTGTTTTGTGTTCCAGTACGGTAATAGTATGT
Source organism: Tenacibaculum sp. E3R01 (assembly GCF_003318185.1). NCBI lineage: Bacteria > Pseudomonadati > Bacteroidota > Flavobacteriia > Flavobacteriales > Flavobacteriaceae > Tenacibaculum > Tenacibaculum sp. E3R01. Next base: position 263,963 of record NZ_QOCC01000020.1, read on the forward strand.
ATAAAATAAGGTAGCTTTTATGTTTCCATTGGCATCAAAAACAGGTTGAGTACCTGTTTGAGCCTTATAGTTTACTTTTTTACCTTTTATTGTAACTGTGTTCGATGTAATAATAGTAGTATCAATAGGAACTCGAGAGTCTTGAGAATATATAGCTACACTAAAAAATAGTGTAGTTAATAAAATAATATTTTTCATTATAGAAAGAAGTTTTAGCTTTTGTATTAACATATTTAGTTAATTAAGCTAAAAGTATTAAAACTTCTCAAAAACACCTAATCCAAATAAAGCAAAATCGTATTTTACAGGATCTTTAGGATCAAAAAGCCTTAGAGTATCGTCAAGTTCAATAAGTGCCTTCCAGTCATTTTGTTTACGAGTTAAAAGGCCTAATTTTCTTGCAACATTTCCGGAATGAACATCTAAAGGACAATGTAAATTTTGTGATAAATGAGATTTCCAAATGCCAAAATCTACCCCAGAATTATCATTACGAACCATCCAACGTAAAAACATATTAATACGTTTTGATGCTGAATTTTTTAAAGGATCAGATACATGTTTTAAAGTTCTGGTTTGATGAGGTGTTTCAAAAAACACTTTTTTAAAATTATGAATAGCTAATTGATAATTATTTGAATTACTTTCAGGTTTTAAAACATTTTCTAACCCCCCATAATTTTGATAAATGTTTTTAAGTGATTGTATAAAAAAAGTAAAATCATCTGAATTAAAGGTTCTGTGAACAAAACCATCAAAACTAACAAGATCATCTTCAGAATGATTCATAACGAAATCATAAGGAGAATTACCTAATAAGTCCATCATTCGATGTGCATTTTTAATAATCATTTTACGATTTCCCCAAGCAATAGTCGCAGCTAAAAAACCAGCTATTTCTATATCTTCTTTTTGCATAAAAAGATGAGGGATTTGAATAGGGTCACTTTCAATAAAGTTTAAAGTGTTGTACTTGATAACCTTTTCATCAAGAAATTCCTTAAGCTCTTGTTTTTTCATTTTAAACAGTTTCTCCAGCAAATGCCATTATCATAAAAAATGCATTATAGCAAGCATGTAACAACATACTCCACTGTAGGCCAAAACGAACTCTAATAAATCCTAAATAGCCACCTAAAATAGTTTGAGGAGCTATTAAAAAAGGTATTAATAAAAGTACATTTGTAGTTATGTTATAATTAGTTATATGAACTAATCCAAATATAATGGCAAAAGAATAAAAAGCTATTTTAAATGAATTTCTATCCTTGAATAAAGTGATTGGACCTCTAAAAATTAACTCTTCCACAACCGGAGCAACTATAACAGCAAAGAAAAATACCATAGGTTTAGATAATGTTTTCATCATATCTTCCATAGCATGTTTTTCCATATCAACTAAGCCTAAATATTCAATTAAATAAAATAAAGGCATAATAAGTCCACTTGTAATAATACAAATAATAAGCAGGTGTATAAACTTTGTAAATTTATAGTTAAGGTTCGTGTTATTATCTTTCTCTAAAACGGGATTCTTTAAATAGGTAATGAGTTCTTGAAATGTTTGCTTCATGAATGTTGATTTGTAAGTATAAGTAGGTGAAAAAATAACAATGTTACATAAAATAAAGAAAATTACTATTCAACATGATATTTTGATGCTTTTTGAAATATAATCAAAAAATGTTTTTTTATAAAGTTAACTAATGTTTTGAGAAAATAAAGATATACTTATAAATATAAATATAAATATAAATAAAAGTATAACTGTTGCTAGTTTTTATGTTGGTGCAAAGAAATAGTTTGTTTTGTACTTAAAAATATATCCCTTATAACATTGTATATTTTTTAAAAAAAATCTTCTTGTTTCTTTGTTATAGAATTAATTTTTTAAAAGTAGTAATTCTATAACATTAATTAATAATTTAAAATCAAACGATTATGACAGTAAAACAAGAAGTAGAAGAAATAAAGGCAAAAAGGAAGCTAAAAAAAAGAAACAAGATGTTAAAAAATATGTATAAGATAAAAGAAATAAAGGATAGTAATTTTTCTGTAGAACTGGAAACTGGTGTTACATATTGTTTGGGAAATACAGTTGATTTTCCTGATTTTAAATTTAAAAATAATAATCCAAAACCTAAATCAGATGAATATAGATATTTAGGATTGCACGAACCTATTGTAAAAGCAACAATGGTAAATAATCAAATAGATGTAATTGTAGCTTGTTTAATTCCTGAGAAATATCAATTAAAAGAAAATGAATTTACTATTTGGTATAATTTTGAATTTGGACAATCAGGTGATTTTAAGATTAATATTTTTATCACATTTAATTCAAAAGAAGATAATTTAGGAGAGTTAGTTGAATATAAATTATATCCTTTTAATATTAATATCAATAATATGGCTTTGTGCTCAAGACACTTAAAACTTTCCTCTTTTACAGGAAAAAAAGGATTAAAAAGCATATCTGATGTTGAAGTTTTTGTAATAAATGGAGATCCAAAGCTGTCTAGAGGCACAGTAACTACAGTTAAGTCTCCTACAGGATAGTAATTTAGCATTTAAATTTTTATTTAAAGCAGAGAAATTTCTCTGCTTTTTGTATTTTGAGTGAGTTTAATTCTAAAGTTTATTGTATTGTTTATTTATAGGAATTTTCTCATTTGCTTATTACTGATATCGTGTTCTGTTTTCTCACAAAAAAAAGAGAATTTAAATCTTTTCCAAAAAGAGATAAAGCTAAAAACGGCTAAATTAAAAAAACAAATACTTTTTAATAAAGCAAGGTATTTCTTTTTACAGAAAGAGTGGGATTCTACCTTGTTTTTCGCTTCAAAGCAATTAGATATTAATTTAGAAAATAAAAAGATTAATAACTATTGTTATTTTTTTAGAGGTTTTAGTTTTAAAGAGAAGAAAAATTTTAAAGGAGCTAAATATGAGTTTTTACGTATTCCTCAATCCTTTGAATTGTATAAATATACAAAACTTTACTTGGGGCAAATAGCATTAGAAGAAAATCAATTTTTAAAAGCTTTAATTATTTTTGAAGAATTAGAACGAAATAATTGGAAAACGAATGTAAAGGGGTTTAAAGTTAGTAATATTAAGCATAATATAGGGTTATGTTATTTGCATCTAAAAAAATTTGAAAAAGCAGAAAAATATCTAAAAAATAGCGTAATTCTTTATGAGAAGAATAAGGATACGATAGAATTAGTTGGAGCTTATGGTGATTTAGCTGGTTTATATTATGAACAGTATAAAGATGGTTTAGCTATACCTTTTTATATAAAGGCATATAACTTATCTAAGTTTACCAATGATTTTACCTCGAAACAAAATACAGCTAAAAATATGGCTGTAGTAGAAGAAAATAGAAAAAACTTAACAGCTGCATTAAAATATAGAAAGGAATACGAAAAATGGAAAGATTCTTTAAATAATCAAAATAGAATATGGGAAACGGCTCAATTAGAAAAAAAACATGCTGTACAACAAAAACAACAAGAAGTAAATGTTTTACAAATAGAAAATAGAGCTAAAACTGCAGAAATAAGTAGAATTTTATACACTGTTATATCGTTAGTAGTATTACTATCTATTATAATTTATTTTTTTAGAAAAAATATTAAATCTAAAAAAATTATAGGAGAACAAAATAAACGGTTAAATGACTTGAATGCAACAAAAGATAAATTATTTTCTATTGTAAGTCATGATTTACGTTCTTCCGTAAACACACTGAAACTTAGTAATAAAAAGTTAATTAATAATTTAAAGGCACAAAATATAAACGTTGTATATGAGTTACTGCAAAAAAACAGTGCTATAGTAGGTAGTGCTTATAATTTGTTAGATAATTTACTGAATTGGGCATTACTACAAACCAAACAGTCATATTTTGAAATTAAAGAAATGCATTTGTTTTTTGCTGTAGAGCATTTGGTGTATAACTACTTACCATTCATAAAGGAAAAGGAGTTGCACTTTGAAAGTACAATTTCTAAATCGGCTAAAGTTCTTGCAGATCAAGAATCTCTGAAAATTATTTTGAGAAACTTATTAGATAATGCTATTAAGTTTTCTGAACCTAATGATAAGATTAAGATCTACATAGAAACATCAAAAGAAGGTTTTTTAGATATAGTTGTGGAAGATTCAGGAATAGGAATGAGTGAAAAAACTGTATTGCAACTTCAAAAAGATACTATTGCTATAAGTGAAAAAGAGAATAAAGAAATTATAGGTTCAGGATTAGGTTTTCAACTTTGTAAATCTATGATTAAAAAAAATAATGGTAGAATTTTAGTAGAAAGTGAATTAGGAAAAGGAACAAAAATGATTGTATCTTTACCTAAACCTTTTATTAATGAATAGTTTAAATGTACTTATTGTAGAAGATAATCCGATAGAAAGTGAAGCACTCGTAGATGTGTTAGAAGCTAATGATTATAATATAGTTGATGTTGCTAAAAATTTTAAAGAAGCATTGGCTATATATCTAAACAGAAAAGACATTGATTTGGTAATTATAGATGTTTTTTTAGGGGAAGATCCTGAAGGTATTTTATTTGCAGAAACTATTAATGAGCTTCATCATACAAATAAAAGACCTTTTTTATTTTTAACTAGTTCTACAGATAAAGAAATTTTTGAAAGAGCAAAATTAACTATGCCATTCAATTATATGATAAAACCGTTTAATGAGTTAGAAATTTTGTTTTCTATTCATTTGGCTGTTGAGAAGTTTTATGAACAGAAAAATGTATTTACAGACGAAAAGCAAGATACAGTTGTAACTAAAGAACACTTGTATATACAAAAAGGTAGATCGTTAAAAAAAATACTCATTTCTGAAATTATTTTTATTGAAGTAGAGGGACGTTATTGTAATATTATTACAGAAAAAGGAAAATTTGTGATTTTAATTTCATTAACCAAAATATTAGAGTTACTAGACAAAACTATGTTTAGTAGAGTTAGTAGAAATTTTGTAGCTAACATTCAAAAAATAGAAGAGATTTTTCCAAATGATAACTTAATTGTATTATCAGGTAATCATAAAATTACTCTAAGCGAAAAATATAAAGGAATTATTAAAAAAGAGAGTATTTTAAAATAAATTCTAAAGTTCTTTAACCATTATATCCTCAAACCATTACGTATACAATACATAAAAAGAGTTAGCCTTTCTCGTTAATTAACAAATTAGTTTGTTTCTCATTTATTTTACAGAGGTATCTATTCTTTTTAAAACATAGTAGAATACTATTTCATGTAGTATATTCTTTACTTCATGTCAATACTTCGTTTTTTCGTGCTTATTCAAAGTAGTTTTACATCAGAAATAAAACGCTAGCAAACCTATTTCTAAAAATAAATTTATTATTCAAAAGTAAAAACTCAACTGTGTGTAGAGTTTATAAAATTAAAGTTGTCTTTTGAATTAGTAAAAATTAAAAGGCGGAACCCGAAAAGCCTAGTTATAAATAGAGTAGGTAGAATAATTTAATTTTAAATATTATGGAAGTACCAGTTGAAGCGAAAGGAAATAGTGCTACAGGAGGAGTAGGTAAATTAGTTGATTTAGAAATTAAGGCAGGAGATATATTATTATTTAGGTCAGATAAGGAAGATCAATGGTCAATACTTGAAGGTAATAACTCTTATAGTATAAATGCTAACGGGTTAGGAAATCATCTTGTAAATATTGGTGAAGCTAATCAGTCATTTTTAGCAGGGGCTTTAGTGGGAAGTTTTGACGATGGAAAAACATTTTTTTCAATAGGGTTGTTTTCACAGTTAACAGTTTTAGTAGGAGGTAATAATCCTAGCTTAAAATTATACTGTGCAGACTCCGATAAAGATAATAACTCCGGTTTTATAAGAGTATCTATTGATAAATTTAGTAGCTAATTTGAATAAAGATAACCGTTATTAATTGATGGTTTGTTAAAAGTCTGAAAAGAAAAAAACTTAGTTGCAAGTGGATTAGGTGAAAGTTAATCAAATTTAAAAAATGGAATCACCTAAAAATTTAATAGATTAACAAATACATGTACAGTAAAAGCAATTGGACTTATTGAGAATAATGGAGTATATGTAATGTTAACCGATAGAAATGGAAAGTTTAAAGACACTTAGTTTTACAGACTACCTGCGATTAGTACATTATTGAACCAGAGGGGTTTATTATCAAGAAGGGGAGAAAGTTTACATAGAATTAACAAGTTCTACAGTAGCTAGTAGTGTATTAAGGTTTCATTTGTTAGCCTAAATAACAAATTGAAGTTTTTACTACAATGTGGGGTTATTATAAAATAATTCCACATTGTATATTAAACTAAAATAATTATTTTTTTAAAAAGATTAGAGGTTGTATTATTCAGCAATAACCCCATCTTTCATTACTAATTTTCTGTCTGCCATTTCAGCGAGTTCCTGATTATGTGTAACTAAAACAAAAGTTTGCCCAAATTTATCACGAAGCTTGAAAAAAAGATCATGTAAGTTTTTTGCAGAAGTAGAATCAAGGTTTCCACTTGGTTCATCAGCAAAAATCACTGAAGGATTATTTATTAACGCTCTTGCAACTGCAACTCGTTGTTGTTCACCTCCAGATAACTCATTTGGTTTGTGATTCTCTCTATGTGATAACCCTAAAAAAGATAGTAACTCTTTAGCTCTTTTTTCCGTTTCAATTTTATTTTTTTTAGCTATAAATGCTGGGATACAGACATTTTCTAAAGCAGTGAATTCAGGTAATAACTGATGAAATTGGAATATAAACCCAATATGTTGGTTCCGAAATACTGAAATTTCTTTATCACTCAATGTTTTTATAGAAGTCTCGTTAATTTCTAATTGAAAATCAACTTCTTTCTGTGGTTTATCTAATGTGCCTAAAATTTGTAAAAGTGTTGTTTTTCCTGCTCCTGATGGACCAACAATAGCAATAATTTCTCCTTTTTTTATATGAAGATTTACTCCCTTTAAAATTTCAACATCTCCATATTTTTTATGGACATTTTTAGCAATAATCATAGATAGTATGTTAGATAAACGAATGTATAAAAAAGAAATCAGATAAACCTATTAATAAAGTTTATCTGATTTTATAAATTTTAAAAATACTGTTATAAAATATTTTTCAAATTGTTATAATCTATAAAGTATACCAATCGTAATGAAAATGTATGTTGCATATCTTCTTTAAAAAGGCGGTTTATGTTGTCAGAAAAATCAATATCAGCAGGTGCAAAATCATTATCAGGATTAATTGAATTTCTATAAAATGCTATTAATTGACTACCTGGAGCAAATTGCCAAACATAATTTAAATCTAGATTCCAACTATTAAAGTTTTTATCGTTATTACTTTTGTAATTATTAGTAATTAATGTTCCATCATTTTTATTTAAACTATAATATTGATCATGATAAGGAACCTTACTCCAGTTGTGTCTGAAAGTAAGTGATAAAGCTGATTTTGTACTAAAACTATATTTTCCAGTTAAAGAGTTGTCATAAGTAGTCCAATCACGTTCTCCAAAAATAATTTCATCTAAAAGTGGAGCTAATGCAGGATCACTAGAAACATTATCAGCATCAATTTTTGTAACATAACCTTGTTCTCTGTTTGTTTTGTTATAACGTATACCATAGATTAATGAAAATTGATTGCTAAAACGATATCTAGGAGAAAAACGGAAACCATAACTTTCTTTAGGATTGTCTTTAAAGAAAGTGTAATACCAACTGTAATCTACAGCAAATTTTTTCCTGTAATCAGTAGATCCCCAGTGATTAAGGTTTAAGCGCATAGGAGTTTTAAAATAAATACCACTAGTTGAGCCTTCTCTTGGTTCAAAGAAATTTTTTCCTACAGTATTATAATTTATATTACCACCAAATCCAAAACGTTTTCTTGTTTGCGACCCAAAAGATAACCTAACACTTGAGCCAGTATAGGTTCCTGGCGTATGTAAAAAGTTAACATTATAATACATACTAATGTTATAGCTATTAAACATTCCTTTAGGTTGTAAAATTCTATATCTAGCAAAGCCGTATATACCTTGTTCATTGTTGCTAAATAAAATACCCATATCATTAGGGTTGTAATCTTTGTTTTCAAATTGATAACCTATTTCACCAATCCAATTTCCTGATTGTTTTCCTATACTTGTATCAAAAGCATATCCATTGTTTGGGCTATTTATATCATCAGAAATAGCACTCATTTTAAAAGAACCATCAATGTTATACCTACTTTTCTTATCTTCTACATGCCATAATAAACCAGTTACATTCGCATCTCTAAATCTACCATCACGTGTTACGTTAGTGTTTATAAGTGTAATTGCAGAGTTTTGATTAAATTGTTGATCTAAAACTAGAATGTTATAGTTTGAAAAAGGATTTGTAACTACTTTTCTTGTTTCTTGAGTATTCTTATTTAAAATAGTAGCTTCTGTTTTATCTGTAATAGCATTAAAAAAACCAATACCTAAGCCATTTTTAGTTCTACCAGAAATCTTAATAGCATTAAGCATATCAACTTTGTTTGGCTTATCAGTTATTTCTTCATTACTTTTTAATTGACTACTAACATTAAATTGATCAATTGGTCTAGATCCAATTCTTCTAGAATAGAATAAACGGCCTTTTGTAAATAACTCAGTCCCTTCTGTGAAAAATTGACGTTGTTCTGAAAATTGTTGCTCAAAAGGACCAAGGTTCAATGATACATTATCAAAGGCAGTTTGGCCAAAATCAGGAATTAAAGTAGCATCAAGAGTAAAGTTTTCGGTAATACCATATTTAATATCCATTCCAACACTCCAATCAGCATTTGTTTCATTTTTAGTTGAAGTAACAGTTCCTGAAGCATATGGGTAAAAACTTAATCGAGTAGGAGGTTTAATATTCTTAAAATTCTCTACTAATCCATCATATTGCGTCCATTTACCAATAGTATTATCTATATGATTCCAAGTGTACCGTGCATTTAAATTTCTCGTTTCTCTATGGAAGTTCATTCCCCAAGATTGAACATTTTCATTAGAGAAACGTAATGCTCTGTATGGTATTTTCATTTCTACCGTCCAGTTTGTATCATTAATTTTAATTTCACTACTCCAAACAGCACTCCAATTATAGTCTTCATTATTTCCATTTGATACTTTCGAGTCTATTTGAACACCAGAAGCAGTTACAATAAACATAGAAGAATTTTGACCATCATCATTAGGGTTAATCATAGCCATAAAAAAATCTGAATTCCCAAAGTTATCTCTGTTGGTAAATTCAGCAGGAATTTTTGTAGGATCTGGAGTAAACATTACAGCACTTATATAGATAGCTTCATTATCATATAATAGTCGTACTTCTGTTTTGTGTGTATCTTTCTCTGCTTCTCCATTATTTGGGCGCATCATCACAAAATCTTTAGCGATTTCTGCACTTTTCCAAGCTTCATCATCAATAACTCCATCAATTTTTGGAGGAGTTGTTGTTCTTACGGCTTCAAGTTTCTTCCGGTTACTATTTAAACTTTGTGAACTTGATTTATGGGGAATAATCAAAAACACTAATGAGAGTAAGGCTATTCTATGCATATGTTTAACGTATGTAATATTTTGCTAAATTATTTATGTTTAAGGCTCAGAAATCATAAATTCCTGTTAATTACTGTAAAGACCTGTTAAAAAAATGATCGTTACAGATATACTGTTAAAAAAATGTGAAAGTGAAACCCAATATAGGTGTCTTTAATAATTAGATTAAAATAAAAAATAAATTGTAATATATTATGAATTGAATTTGTATTTTTGTTCGACTTTAAAAACATTCTTATCTAATGAACTTACACGAATATCAAGGTAAAGAAATTTTAAACAGTTTTGGCGTTCGTATACAACGCGGAATTGTAGCAAATACACCAGAAGAAGCTGTTGAAGCAGCAAAAAAACTAACTGAGGAAACAGGAACTGGTTGGCATGTAATAAAAGCACAAGTACACGCAGGTGGTCGTGGAAAAGGAGGTGGAGTTAAGTTGGCTAAGAACTTAGATGAGGTAAAAAGTATTTCTGACGATATCTTAGGAATGATGTTAATCACTCCTCAAACTTCAGCAGAAGGAAAATTGGTAAATCAAGTTTTAATTGCTGAGGATGTATATTATCCTGGTGATAGCGAACCAAATGAATTCTACATGTCGGTTTTATTAAACCGTGCGACTGGTAGAAATATGATCATGTATTCTACCGAAGGTGGTATGGATATAGAAACTGTAGCAGAGGAAACTCCGCACTTAATTTTTACAGAAGAAATTGATCCAGCATTAGGATTGATGCCTTTTCAAGCTCGTAAAGTAGCCTTTAACTTAGGGTTATCAGGAGGAGCTTTAAAAGAAATGGTGAAGTTTGTAACAGCATTATATACTGCTTACATCAAATCAGATTCTTCAATGTTTGAAATTAACCCAGTGTTAAAAACTTCTGATGATAAAATTATGGCAGTTGATGCTAAGGTTACCTTAGACGAAAACGCATTATATCGTCATAAAGATTATGCAGCAATGCGTGATTTACGTGAAGAAAATCCAATTGAAGTTGAAGCTAAAGCTGCAGGTTTAAACTATGTAGATTTAGACGGTAACGTTGGATGTATGGTTAACGGAGCTGGATTAGCAATGGGTACTATGGATTTAATTAAGCAAGCAGGTGGAGAGCCAGCAAACTTTTTAGATGTTGGAGGTACAGCTGATGCACAACGTGTTGAAACTGCTTTTGGTATTATTTTAAAAGATCCTAATGTAAAAGCTATTTTAGTAAACATTTTTGGAGGAATCGTTCGTTGTGATCGTGTTGCTCAAGGGGTTGTAGATGCGTACCAAAGTATGGGAGACAAAATTAATGTTCCAATTATTTGTCGTTTACAAGGAACAAATGCTAAAGAAGCAAAAGAATTAATTGATAATAGTGGAATGGAAATTATCTCAGCAACTGAGTTCCAAGAAGCAGCTGATAAAGTTGGTGATGTTTTAAACGCTTAATCAACCAGATTAATTTTTAGTTAAATATAAAAAAACGTTTCACAATTAATTGTGAAACGTTTTTTGTTTGATTAATCTATTAATAGTTTTTAACCACTTTTTTTGTTATAACTTTTTATAAAACTATAAATTTTCTTTTAAAACAGTAATTTCATCACGTAATTGAGCAGCAACTAAAAAATCTAAATTTTTAGCAGCCTCTTCCATTTGTTTTCGTTTTTCACGAATACGTTTTTCTATTTCTTGTTTAGGTAAATACTCTAAGTCTTGTTCAGCAGCTTTTTGAATGGCATTATCATACTGATAAGTTGTAATTGTATCTTTTGAAAGAGTATTGTCTAATTTTTTATTAATTTGAGTTGGTGTTATTCCGTTTTTAGTATTGTAATTAACTTGTTTCTCTCTCCTTCTAGCAGTTTCATCAATTGTTAATTGCATACTATTTGTTACTTTATCAGCATACATAATAGCTTTTCCATTAACATTTCGAGCAGCTCTTCCAACGGTTTGAGTTATTGAACGGTGACTTCTTAAAAAACCTTCTTTGTCAGCATCTAAAATGGCAACAAGAGAAACTTCTGGTAAATCTAAACCTTCACGTAGTAAGTTAACTCCAATTAAAACATCAAAAATTCCTTTTCGTAAATCTTGCATTATTTGAACACGTTCCAAAGTGTCAACATCTGAATGTATGTATCTACATCTAACTTGGATTCGGGTTAAATATTTAGCTAATTCTTCAGCCATACGTTTTGTTAATGTAGTAACTAGTGTACGTTCATCTTTCTCAACTCGTATTTGAATTTCCTCAATTAAATCATCTATTTGATTTAAACTAGGGCGTATCTCTATTTCTGGATCTAATAATCCAGTGGGTCTAATTACTTGTTCAACAAAAATCCCTTCTGTTTTCTGTAATTCATAGTCAGCTGGTGTAGCAGAAACATAAATTACTTGATTTTGTAAAGCTTCTAATTCGTCAAATTTTAATGGTCGATTGTCCATAGCTGCAGGTAATCGAAAGCCATATTCAACTAAGTTTTCTTTTCTACTTCTATCTCCACCATACATTGCATGAGTTTGTGGAATCGTAACGTGACTTTCGTCAATAACCATCAAATAATCTTCAGGGAAATAATCTAATAAACAGAATGGTCGAGTTCCTGGATCTCTTCCATCTAAGTAACGAGAATAGTTTTCAATACCAGAACAGTATCCTAATTCACGAATCATCTCTAAATCAAATTCAGTTCTTTCTTTTAACCGTTTAGCTTCTAAATGTTTTCCTATTTCTTTGAAATAATCTACTTGTTTTACCATATCATCTTGTATTTTATGAATGGCATTTTGTAAAACATCAGGAGAGGTAACAAATAAATTAGCTGGGTAAATAGTTAGTTCTTCTAATTTATCAATTACTTGATTGCTTTCTATATCGAAGGTTTCTATTTCTTCTATTTCATCTCCAAAAAAGTGTACACGGTATCCACTATCACCATAAGAAGGATAAATTGTAACAACATCTCCTTTAACTTTAAAAGTTCCACTTTTTATTTCTATTTCGGTACGAGCGTATAAACTGGTGACCAATTGATGTAAGAATTTTGTTCTAGAAATTTGCTGATCTACCTTAATAGGAATAACATTTTTCTTAAACTCATTAGGATTACCGATACCATATAAACAAGAAACTGATGCAACAACAAGAACATCTCTACGACCTGAAAGAAGTGAAGAAGAAGTACTTATTCTTAAACGTTCAATTTCATCATTAATAGAGAGGTCTTTTTCTATATAAGTTCCAGTTACAGGAATGTAAGCTTCAGGTTGATAATAATCGTAATAAGAAACAAAATATTCTACAGCGTTGTTAGGGAAAAATTGCTTAAACTCTGAATATAACTGAGCAGCCAATGTTTTATTATGTGCTAAAACAAGAGTTGGTCTATTTACTTCAGCAACAACATTGGCTATAGAAAATGTTTTACCGGAACCAGTAACACCTAATAAGGTTTGGTATTTTTCATTAGTAATAATTCCGTTTACTAACTGCTTAATTGCTTGAGGTTGATCGCCAGTAGGCTTAAATTCAGATTTTAAATCAAAGTTCATACAGCAAAAATACGGATTGTTTACTCTATTTTCTTATAAGACTTATGTTTCCTGTTTTTTCAATAACTTTATCTTTATAATCAATAAGTTTTGCTTTATACCAGTATCCATCTGAAGGTAATATTTTTCCATTATAAGTACCTTCCCATCCTAATTCAGCATTATTGTTATTCATTTTATGAAGAATTTTTCCAAACCTATTAAAAATGGTTATATCTATAGTTTTAAAGAAATTATTGTTAGCTCCATAAATAATCCAGACATCATTTTCACCATCATTATTTGGAGTTAAAAATTTAGGAAAACCTATAATAGAAACTTCTTTTTGAATTGAAGGTTCACAATTATTAATATCTCTTACATATATGGTTTTAATACCTGGAGAAACATTATTAAAAGTATAATTTGTGTTGTTGCCAAAGTAGTTTTGCCCATCAATAGAATATTCATAAGAACTAGTTCCTTCAACTTCTATATTAATAAAATTATTAAGACTATTTTCAGTATTAATTTCTAGATTTTTTATAATTGGTTTTTTAGGATTGACAACCATAAAACTTTTTGAGTTCGAACATTCTATACCATTTTCTGTTTTATATACAGTTAAGGAGAATTTCCCTACTCTGTTTAAAGTAAATAGTCTATTAGTTGAAATAATATTGTTATTTGCGTTTTTCCATTCAAATTTATCATTCGTTGAATTTGCACTCAAAATTATTGGAGTGTGTTTTTTAGGGTCTATACACAATGTATATTCATTTTGTAAATTGATTTGTGGTGTAGAATTAACGATTAAATCAATAAAATTTATACCACCACATCCAATTGAATTGTCTATTCTTAACCATATTTTAGTTGAAGTAGTGTTTATAGAATCATCAAGCTTATTTGTAGTTGTTTGCGCATCTTTTAGCGTTGGAAATAAATCTAAACTTGAAGAGCTAGGTAAGCTTAAAAGCTTTCTGATTTCATCTTTTTTAGCTTTAATATTAAATAATCCTATGTTATTATTAATTATTCCATCTGAATCTTCACAAACTATCATAGGGTTTATAGCTGGTATATTTACAAATGAAGATTCAATACTAAAAGTTTCAATTGAATAACAGTCGTTTTTATTTATAGCTCTAGTGAATATTAACTGTGGATTTGTTTTGTTTTGATAGCTTTCAGGAGTAGTGATTCTATTAGTATCTTTTTCTGCATCGGCTTTAGTTTCATAAAAATGATATATTAAATCACTACCTGGTTGAGAAATTTTATGATCAATATTATATAAATTGAAATAATCAACACCATCATTATTTACATCGCACTGTATTAGTTTTTGATTTTTTAGTAGTGTTGGGTTAGGGTGGATTACAATGTCTTTGAATGTCGTTATTTGTCTACTATTAATTGTAATAGTAACCTTTACATTATAGTTTCCAGGAGATGAATATGCATATTGAGGTAATATATTATTAGAAGTATTTCCGTCCCCAAAATCCCAAATAGCTGCTGTAATTTTTGAATAAGTATCAACTTCAAAATCAATTAATTGATTCACACAACTTTGCTCATTTAAAATTCGAGTTCTAAAATAAGATTGTATGAAATTAGGCAATCCTGTTCCAGATTTACCCTTTATATGTATAACATTTGTTTTAAAATTAGAGTCAAACCCAACTTTATTAGGAGTATTAATAACATCTAAATAATCACCTGATTTATTATTTAAAAATGTTTGAGTTTTATATATTTTGGAATTATTGCTAAGTTGTAAACTGGTATAGCCGTTTTGTTCTTTAACGTAAATTTTTTTTATACTCTCTGTAGGGTGAAAATTATTTAAATCATATTGAAATAGTGTTTCAGTACTTGTATTTTCATTGAAAGAAGTAGTATATAAAATTTCTGAATTATTTGAAAATTCTAACCCATAAACGCTTGGCTGGTCAAAGAAAACTGTAGATTTAATTAAATTTTGTTTATTGCTAATTATTCCTGTCTTATTATCAAAGTCAAAAAGAACTAGTTCTTTTTCTAAGTTACTTGATGCTAATTTTTTTCCATTTGGAGAGAATTTTAAAGTACCGTTAAAGTCACCTTCATGCCTTAATTCTTTTGAAATTACAGGTGTTTTAATAATTCCCGATTTATCTATTTTAAAACTGTAAAAAGATAAAAACTTATCAGTTCCTTTCTCTCTTCCGGAGGTGGTAAACCATATGGATTCCCCATCTTTATGATGTACTGCAGATATTTTACCAACTTCAAAAGATAAAAGGGTTTGATTTTTAACTATTACGGTACCATTGTTTTTTGAGATATCTATTACTGTATAGTATAATCCAGGATCAATTCTTGGAATAGGAATATCTGGTGGACCAACATCTAAAAATGATTTTACTGATATTAAATAAAATATAGAATCATTACCTGGTTTAGGGATAATAATAGTTGGTTGAGCCATTTCGTTATCACCAAATAAAAGGTCGTTGGTAGGAACGGTTTTATTTTCTTTATTCCAAACGACAACTCCATCAGAATATAGTACTAATTCTCCTTTTTTATTTGATATACTTGAGCTACCAG
Organism: Tenacibaculum sp. E3R01; assembly: GCF_003318185.1. Taxonomy (NCBI): domain Bacteria; kingdom Pseudomonadati; phylum Bacteroidota; class Flavobacteriia; order Flavobacteriales; family Flavobacteriaceae; genus Tenacibaculum; species Tenacibaculum sp. E3R01. The sequence continues at coordinate 279,723 of NZ_QOCC01000020.1, forward strand.
CAATTGCTATTAAGTCACTATCAAAAGATACTGTTGGTGATACATTTGGTAAGGTTGGAAAGTTCAACATTACTTTTTTACCAAATACCCAATTGTTTGTTTCTTTTTGAGCATAGCAAAAAGAACATATAAAAAAAAATAATATACTTATACCCCTCATAACAAATTAGCTGGTGAAAACTCCACCAGCTAATTTAATAATTATTTTCTTAGTAAAGAAAAATGCCCGTTATGTAAGTGTGTTTTTCCTTTTCTATCAACGAGTTGTATTTTAAACCAGTAATCATTTGAAGGAAGAACTTTACCATTGTATGTTCCATCCCATCCTTCTCCATCTATAGGAATAATAGCTACAGATTTACCATATCTATCAAAAACATAAATGTTACTAGATGGATAGAAACTAGAATTAGCTCCTTTAATTTTCCAAGTGTCATTATACCCATCATTATTTGGAGTTAAGAATTTTGGGTATTGAATAACAGAAACGTCTAATGTAGCATCAGGAACACATCCATTTTTATCATTAACAAGAACTGTATATATACCTCCAGTAATATTCTTAAAAATAGCTTCATCTTGAAAAGCAGTTTGATCTCCTTTTTCATTTACTAAAGCAAATTGATAATCACCTATACCTAGATTATTATTTTCAGTAATTATTTTAATAGAGTAGGTATCTAACCCATTATTATTGGTGTCATCAACTATTACAATATCTTCTTCTTTTAAAGTTGGATTGATTGATTCATTTACAATAATTTCTCTACTTCTTTTACATCCAGTACCATCTTTCATAGTTGCAGTAACAACATAAGTACCTCCTTTTGTAACATCTAGAAAGGCTACACTACTTAAAACAGTACTGCTTCCTTTTACTACCCATTCATAATCATAGGTGGCAACTGGGTTTATTGGCTCTAAACGAGTTTGTGGAGCGTTTAAACAAACAATTACAGGTGAATCAACAGTGAAGAAAGGTAAAGGATTAATAATTATATTAAACGTTAAATCATCATGTACACATTTAGTTTGATTATTGACTACACGAACATAAATTGTTTGATTGTTCGAGGTGTTTTGATATTTATTTTCATTTAAAGAATTACTTCCTGATTGAGCGTCAGCTAAACTTTCATGGAAAGTTATTGAGAATTTATTATGGTCAGCAATAGGGTAGTTAGTTAAAATTTCTGAAGTTTTATTTTTTAATGTAATATCTCCATTAATTCCATTAGTATCATCATTAGCTACATCTGAATTATTATCACAGTCTACATAATTATTAATACTAACAGGAATATTAGGTTCAGGATGAATAACCAATTGAAGAGTTGCTATTCCGTATCTACATCCAGTAGTTTTGTTTAGAATGCTAATAAAAACTATTTCTGTAGCTGGATCATCACTTGCAAGGTTAGCAGGGAAGCTAGTAGTTGCTGGATCATTTGCATAATTAGTTTTAGATAAAGGTCTAATACCATCTATTGCATCTTGTCTTGTTTTATGGTAGCTAACATCGTATTGACTGGCAGCTCTTCCATTTAAAACATCTACATCTCTATCTCCTAAAGATATATTTTGTGCTATTCTATTTCTAGAATCACTATCGCTAGCTGTTGGTACATCACAAACTTCTAGATTAGGTATAGCATTAGAAATTGTAGGTAAAGGGTGTATTATAATATCAAACTTAGTATGATCATTAAAACAGTTAGCTGCATTGTTTCGAACTCTAACATAAATAGTTTGTTTATCTCTAGTTGTATTAGTGTAACTAGTATCATTTAAAATAGGATTCGCTCCAGAATTAGCATCTGCTACAGTTGTATGAAAAGTAACTGTATAATTTAATGGAGATTGTGTTCCTAATATTGCACTAACTTTATTTCTAAGGTTAATATTAATATTTACACCATCATCAAAAGCACCACTTACAAAATCGTCACATAGTTCTATGTCACTAACAATATTGGCAGTAGGAGTAGGGTTTACATTTAATGTTATATGATGCCCAAAGCCTAAACAATCATTATCTAGATCACTATCTACACGGACATATATGTTTTGAGTATTAGCATAGCCTATATTTCTATAATTAGAAATATCTGGGATTGCATTTTTTTCTGCAGCAGCATCTGCTTCATTTCTATAATAAGTAACATTAATTTTTTGACCAGTAGCGGTAAATAAATTTCTTATTTCAGTATCTACAGAACTGAAATTAAAAGAAGAAACACCATCAGTATCATTATTATTAATATTGTTATTTCCATTAATATCTAAGAAATCATCACACGTGTTGAAAGCTCTTTGAAATGTTGTAGGAATACCAGTTGTAGATACAGTTAAGTTTACTTCAGAAATTCTTCTACAGCCATTAGTATTTGTTATTGTTGCCCAAACTTTATCAGAAGTAACTGTTTTGTTTCTATAAACAGTAGGAGTGGTTATAGGATTATTATTGTTTTGAGCATCATTTAATGATTCATAAAAAACAAAAACTTCATTATTGAAATTACTTGATATATCACTTCGAGCTTCTTCTAAATTAAAATCAGCAAAAGCATCAGTATCATTATCACATTGTTTTAATTCAACAACATTATTAATTGTAGGTAATGCATTAACAACAAGATTAAAGGTAACTGAAGAATCATTACATAAACTATTACTGTTGTTTTCTACTCTTACATAAATAGTTTGATTATTTATTGTTTCATTTCTGTAAGGAGTATTTTTATTAATAACATCTGTTGTGTTATCAGTTTGAGCTCCAATTAGTGTTTTATGGTAAGAAACAGAATATGTTAAAGGATTTAAACTACCTAATACCTCAGTGTCTTTTGTGTTTAAAATAAAATTATTATAAAAACCATCAATGTCACCACCACTAACAGTATCATCACAAGCTTGGTAGTTTACAGGTGTTTGTGGTGTTGGTTTACCTGTTACATTAAGAGCAAAAGTTTTTACATCATAACATGCATTTGGCGCCGATTTGTTATGCATTCTAGCATATATAGTTTGGCTACTATATGGAGTAGGGTTTGTATAAGGGTTAGTAAGTGCATTAGCATTATTATCTGCATCAGCTTGAGATAAAAAATAAGCGACTTCAAAAGTAGTTGCGCTTTGACCATTAAGAACTTGAGGTGTTACGTCTTTTTGTAAATCAAAAGAATTTAAACCATCTTTATCTACATCACAAAAATTAATATCACTAGGTTTAGTCGCAGATGTAGCTTCATAAACTTCAACTTTAAAAATACCTTCTTGCTCTACTTTATTTCCACATTTATCAATTAATGTAACAATAAGTTTATATTCACCAGCATCTGTAAGGGCGATATTAGTTAAGTTTAAAGAAATAGCACTTGATACATTTGTGGTAGTTGTACCGTTATTAAAAGTCCAAGCATACGTTATACCACTTCCTGTTACTGGATCAGGAGCTATAGTTTTAGTATCTCCAATACAAAACTGTAATGTTTTGTCATTTACAGGAGTACCTGTTACTTGGTCTTTAATTTCTATAGGTAAAAGTAATGATGAAATGAAAGGAGGTAAACCTTGAGTAGATTTTTTCCCTTTTAAATCAATTGCATCTTTTGTGAAAGTTACATCAGTTGCAGCAGCATCTGGATTTTCAATAACATCTAAATGAGTAGCAAAACCTAAAGGATTACTATAGGTTTGCGGTATAGTGGCATATATTTTACCATTTCCGGCTAATTGAAGAGCTCCTCTAAAACCATTTTGTTGACGTATTGTTTGTTTAGATCCAGGTATATTAGTTTGAGTTAAATCAAATTGAAAAAGAGTATAAATACTTGGAGATGATAAATTATCAGTAAAAGCACTTGTTGTTGATATGTATAGTTTTTTAGAACTTCTTGAAAATTCAACACCATAAGGCTGACCATCAAAATTGGTAGTAAGGATAACCCCATCATTTGAAACTTGTCCAGTAGTATTATTAAAAGAATATAATAAAGCTTGTCTGTTACCTTGATTAGCAATAGCTAATTTAGTTCCGTCAGGAGATAGTTTAAGGTAACCTCTTCTTGTTAAGTTATTACTTATATTAGATATTACAGGTGCAGCTCCAATACCATTTTTATCAATTTTATAAGCGTAAAACTGATTGTCGGTTGTTGAAACAATCCAAAAGGTATTACATTCACTTCCTCTTACAGCAGCAACTTTCTCGGTAAAATCATTAAATTTACCAACAGACAAATCCCTTCCAGGACCAGTTACTTCCCCATTACCACCGTTTAATGACATATCAATCGTATATACATTAAACCCTTTTCCTGGGTCAATAACAGAACCAGTTGTGAAATCAATAACAGGGCCATCATCAACAGTAAATAAATAATAAATATTTGTTGAATTTGGTTTGGGTATAATCATACCTGATTGGCTACTAGATGGGTTACCTTTTAAATCATTAGCAAGGTTACCAGTACTATATTTCATAATAGCATGATTTTTATCCCACACGGTTATCCCGTCAGAATAAAATAATAATTTTCCGCTTGCATCAGCAAAAGAAGAACATCCTTCTAATGTACTCAAAGCACCGTTAGTAACAGCAGTAGGTGGTGTAGTATTAAAATCTAATCCGGCGTTTTCACCAAAATACCAAATATTAGCTTCTTTTTGTGAATATGTTAAAAAAGTAGTTAAAAATGTAAATAGGATAAGTAGTTTTTTCATTCTAAATAATTTCTTGCTAATATATAACAACTAAGTTACTTAAAACCCTCTATAAATCCCGTTTTTTTAACAAAATGAACGAAGCATAGATAAAAATACCACTCCATGCCAGTACAATTAAAATATTTGTGAAGCTAACAGAGTAATCTTTTGTGAAGTTTTGCCCTATTTGACTTGCGATAGATTTTACAGCACCTAATCTTGAACCTGGTTCAATTATAAGATTTTGCATAGACTCTAGTGGTAAGAAATTCTTAATACTTTGAGCTGTATCCCAGTTAGAAACAACTTTCCAGCCTAAAACACCATAAATTAACCATTCTGTTAAATACCAAACAATCATAGCTCCGACTGCAAAAGCGGATCTTTTTATCAAAATCCCCAAGAATAATCCAAAAGAGAAAAAACCAACCAATTTAACAAAGAAAGCAACCAAGTATTCTAAATCTGAAAAAATGATAGAAAGTTCATTGAAATCAGAATAAATTAATCCTAAAACAATAGAAACAATAAAAACAAAAATAGTAGAAATAAAGGCAAAAGTTACAACAGCATAGAATTTTGAAAGAATAAACTCTTTTTTGCTTAAACCATCTATAAGATTTTGTTTTAGCGTTTTATAGCTATATTCATTAGCCATCATTGAAACGATAACGAGTAATAGAAAAAATTTGAATATTGAAGCAGTAAAAGTATTAAAGTGCCAGATATATGGGAAGTTAAAAATTCCTTGCTCAGCTAAATGAAGCTTGAAAGTACCGATATTAAATTTTATAGCAGCTATTAGAGCAATAGAGGTTAGTAAGCCAAAATAAATAATAGATAATACTCTACTGGCTTTGTTATGTTTTAATTTATGAAATTCAATGTTTAAAAGACGAAACATATGTAGATTGTTTATTTTAGTTGTTGGTTAAATCTAGAAACTGTTGTTCTAAGCTAGGCTTGCGTTTTACAAGGTGAGATATAGTTATGTTATTCTCAAATAAATATTTATTAAGAGTCGCTGAAGAAATATCATTCTCTAGTTGAACAATAATCAAATCTCCATCTACATTAACACTTGCAGTTTCATGGTAGTTTTTAAGAACATTTATAGTGTTTTCAATATTTTCTTCTGTTTTAATTTCTATAATACCATTAGAGGCAACCATTGTTTCAACTCTTCCGCTATATAATTTTTCTCCTTTCTGCAAAACAATAACGTGCGTGCATACTTTTTCTACTTCATCAAGTAGGTGAGATGCTAGTAATATGGTGGTTCCGTTTTCGGCTATTTTTTTTATTATTTGGCGAATTTCATGAATTCCTTGAGGATCCAGCCCGTTAGTAGGTTCGTCTAAAATTAATATTTCAGGATCATTTAATAAGGCTGATGCTATAGCTAAACGTTGCTTCATACCTAATGAATATGTCCTAAATTTATCATCTTTTCTCTCAAATAAATTTACAGTTTCTAAGGTGTCATTTATTTTATCATAGGAAACACCCTTTATTTGGCAAATCAATTGTAAATTTTGACGGGCAGTCATATATGGGTAAAAATTAGGGCGCTCTATAATAGCTCCAACTTTTTTTAATGCTTTGTGTGTAGATATGTTGCCATTAAACCAGCTAAATGATCCTGAAGTTCTATTTACTACATTTAGTATAATACCTAAAGTTGTTGATTTTCCACTTCCGTTAGGACCTAAAATACCATAAATGTTACCTTTTATAATATCAAAAGATAAATTTTTAACGGCTTGTATTTTTCCGTAATTTTTGTTTAAATCTTTAATAGATAAGATGGTTTCCAAATTGTTTGGTTTTTGTTAGTTATAATTATATGACGATTATTTTTGTTTTTTGTTACAAATAAAAAAGCTTCCTAATATAAGGAAGCTTTTTTTATTTTCTTTGTGAAAAGTTATGATTTATCTATTAACCTAAAACCTTCACCATGAATATTTAATATTTCAACATGTTCATCACTTTTTAGATACTTTCTAAGTTTAGCAATATATACATCCATACTTCGTGATGTAAAATAATTATCATCTCTCCATATTTTTGTTAATGCTAATTCTCTAGGCATTAAATCATTTTTATGAATAGCTAACATTCTAAGAAGTTTACTTTCTTTAGGCGATAGTTTCTGTGCTTCACCCTGATTGAAAATTAAATGACGAAGTTTTGAGTTAAAGTCAAATTTACCAATCTTAAATTCAAATTCTTCACTTTCTGTTGACTTTTCATTTTCTTTACGTTGTAATATTGCCTTTATTTTATGCAATAAAACTTCTGAATCAAAAGGTTTATTTAAGTAATCATCAGCCCCCACTTGATAACCTCTTAAAACATCTTCTTTTAATGTTTTTGCTGTTAAAAAAATAATAGGAATTTCTTTATTCGTTGTACGAATGTCTTCTGCTAAAGAAAATCCATCTTTTCTAGGCATCATAACATCTAAAATACACAAATCATACTCTGCATTTTTAAACATTATTAATCCGTCAATTCCATCCTTAGCGTGAGTTACATTGTAATCGTTAAGGGCTAAATAATCTTTAAGAACGGTTCCAAAATTTGGATCGTCTTCTACTAATAGAATTTTTTTACTTCCCATTGTATCCTTTCATTTTATATTAATGGTAATTTTACTGTAAACGTACTTCCTTTACTTTTTTCACTCTCAACATAAACGGTACCTTGGTGGCTATCAATTATCTCTTTAACATAAGCTAACCCTAAACCATGACCTTTTACATTATGAATATTTCCTTTATGCTCTCTATAAAATTTATCGAAAACATATTTTTGAGCATTTTTACTCATTCCAATTCCTTCGTCTTTTATCTTTAAAATAAAATTTTTATTTGTGCTTTCAGTAAAAACATCAATTTTTGGTGAATTTTCTGAATACTTAACTGCATTTTCAAGTATGTTAACCAATACATTTGTTAAATGAAATTGATTTCCTAGAACTTCAGTTGATATAGCTTTATAATGAGTTTTTACAACACCATTTTTACTATTAACTAATAATTGTATATGTTCAATAGCTTCGTCTACAATGTCGTGAATGTCAACAGCATCCTTACTAATATCTAGCTGATTTTTTTCTAGCCTCGAAATTCGTAATACATTTTCAACTTGTCCATGCATGCGTTTATTTTCGTCACGAATCATTTGTACATACCTTTTAACCTTGCTTTCATCATTAATGATTTTTGGGTTTTTAATGGCGTCTAAAGCTAAATTAATAGTAGCAATAGGTGTTTTAAATTCGTGAGTCATATTATTTATAAAATCAGTCTTTATTTCTGAAATCTTTTTTTGTCTTACCAATTGATATAACGAAGTTGAAAACGCTGCAATAATTATACCAATAAACAATAATGACAATAATAAAATTTTCATCATGCCTGATAACATGTTTTTTTCTTTATCAGGAAATTTTATATATAATTTATATTTACTGTTTCCGTTTTCATCTTCTAAAAGGGGATAGTAAAAGTTATCATTTGGTTGAATGTTAAAATAACCTGATTTTAAAGGGGTTGCAAATCCGTCTTCATATACTCCATATTTGAAATTCTGAGTTATATTTCGTTTACTTAGCTCTTCTTTTAATGTGTTATTTAGTTCTTTATTACTAACTCTTTTGTGTATGGGATAAAAACGTTTTCTTTGTTTAAACATTTCAGAATATTGTAATTTATCCCAATTATCATATCTTTTGTATGAAGAAAAACGTTTTTCATTATAATTAGCTGAAAAATCATTTTTAGAGTTTATAGATTGAACAAATAAAAAATCTTGTTTCCCAGTTATTTTTTTTATAAAAGTTGAATCATTTACAGAAAACCCAGTAGGTATTTTGTAATTCTCTTCAACGTAAGTTCCGAAAATAAAACTTTTATTACCCGTTGTATCTATTTGTTTAAATAGGAAATTCTTTACTTCCGCATCTGTTCTGTATCTATCAGTTTCTAAAAATTTACTATACTCATTGTAAGCTTCATTTTCTTCTCGTTCTTTAATCCGTTCAGATGTTCTCGCTAGAGAAATTGTTACATCGTTTTCAAATTGTTGTCGTTTATTTTTAATAGCGTCTTTTATCCAGTATACTTGTACGGATATAATTCCTATTAATGAGATGCTCATTAAAACAACAATAAGAATAAAAATTTTTTTACCCATTAGTCAAAAATAAATTAATAAAATGAGGTGTAATTTCCTTTTAACTTAGATTAACAAACATTTCTTAAATTTAAGAAAAATTTAAGAAAAAACCCTAAAAAAAGCTAAGTAATTACTTCGTGTTTGTTAAAAAATTATGAATTCTTGAAATTTCCTTTTCAGTTTCATTTAAAGATAAGTTGTGAATTACGTAGTGAGATTGTATTATTTTTTTTGAATCTTTCCATTGGTTGTTGATTCTTTTTTCTACATCTTCATAGGTGCTGTTATCTCTCTTTATAACTCGTTGAATTCTAGTTTTTATAGGAGCCGTAACTGTAATTATTTTGTCGCAAAATAGATTACTTTTATTCTCGAATAAGATAGCATTTTCGTAAAGAATATATTCTTTGTTATTGTTGATTTTTATAAAATTATTCAGGTGGTTATGTACAACTGGGTGAACAATACTGTTTAGTGAATTTAATTTCTCATTGTTATTAAAAACAATATTAGCCAGAAAAGGTCTGTTTAATTGATTGCTTTTGTAAACTTCATTAGAAAATTCTTTGATGAGTTTGTTTTTTATTTCAGAAGAAGTATTCATCAGTTTCTTAGCTTCTAAATCTGCATTGTATATGGCAATATTATTGAATTTAGAAAATAATTTTGCAACAGTTGATTTACCGCTTCCTATGCCTCCTGTAAGTCCTATAACCATTATTTATGTATTAAAAAATCTATTTTATTTGGAATCATTCTCACTGAAGAAACTAAGTTAGTTTTTACATTCAAATGCGGCACTAAATATGTCAAGTTATTTTTTTTGGTAAGCTTGTAATCACAAGAAACATCAAAAGAATTAGTGTTGATTCGGTTAAAGTTCTTTAAGCCAACTTTGTATGTAATAATTACAGTTTTTGGAAAAATATTAATGCTTTCTTTTTCTGGTGAATTTTTTATGGTAATAGGCACTTCTATTTCACCTTCAGTGAATTTGTCAACATCAAAACTTACAGTTGCATTGTTGTTTTTTACTCTAATTTTTTCAGGAATAACTAAATTTAATTTTTTAGTGGTACTTTCAGAAATATTAATCAAATCTTTCTTTTCTGTGTAAATAACATTAATAGTTTCTAAGCTTTTTTTTGTTCCAGAAAGAAGAATAGAGTCTGGAGTTATTTTTAATGGAGTATTTAAATCAAATCCTTTTTTGAAAGTAATATTCAAGTTTGCTTTAATAGGGACTTTTTTAGAGTTCAATTGGTTTATTTTAAATTGAATAGAGTCTTTTTGGATTGAAATTAGTTTGATTCCAGATTTTAATTGTTTTTGAATTTCAGCGTTGTGGTTTTTAGTTAGAAGAAAATAATTCTCTCCTAATTTTTTTTGAAGTTTTTTTAAATCTAGTGTAATTATCTTTTTAGAGAAGCGAGTTGTTATTAGTTTAAAACCACTGCCTTTTATATTGATAATAATATTTTCTTCTGGAGAATTAAGCATTATTTTGTTTAATTCTAAATTTTTGTAATTAACAAGAAAAGAAGCTTCAGTAGTATATTCTTTAGAAAGATTTATTAATAGCCAAAAAAATAAGGAAGCTATTAGAAATCCTATAAATGATTTGGGTATGTTAAAAGCTTTTTTCACTATAATAAAATAGGTTAATAAAGAAAAAGTGAGCTAAAAAGCTCACTTGGATATTGGTTGTTATTTTTTTACTTCCGTATTGTACTTTTTACTAAGTTCTAAAGATATAGCTGATCGTTCAAATTTTATTTTACCAGCACCTGTTTCAATGGACACCGTATTGTCATTATCATTAATTTCAACAATCTTACCATGAATTCCACTAGAAGTAACAACTTTAGTTCCTTTTTGAATTGAAACTTGGAATTTTTTCTCTTTCTTTTGACGTGCCATTTGAGGGCGAATCATAAAAAAATATAAAACTCCAATCATTAAAATAAAAGGAAGCATGCTCATTATTCCGCCACCACTAGCTTGTAAAAAAAATGTTTGTGTTAACATAGTTGTTTTTATTTTTCTTTAGGAGTTACCATCCCAGATATTTTAATTACTTCTCTACCATTTTCTGTATTAGTAGATAAAGTAACAGATTTTGATTGTTTATTTGGTTTTCCATTTGTATTAAAACTAACTTTTATATCAGCAGTTTTACCTGGGGCAATAGGATCTTTTGGCCATACAGGAACAGTACACCCACAAGTAGCTTTAGCGTCTGTAATAACTAAATCAGATTTACCTGTATTTGTAATAACAAAAGTTGTTTCAACAATGTCTCCTTCTGCTACTTTTCCAAAGTCATAAACTTCTTTGTCAAATTTAGCAATTGGAGCTCCCTTACTAATATCGTTATCTCTTTTTAGGGCGCTAGCTATATTTTCTTTTTTAATTTTTGATTTTGCATTTCCCTCTGCACATGAAATTAAAAAACATGAAGAGATTGCAACAGCCAAGGTTAATATTGTTTTTTTCATTTTTAAAAATTATTTAGTGTAAAAATACTAATTTATTATAATAAACCTCTACCAATTTTTACCATTGCATTTGAAGCAAGATAATCTTTCGCTAGTTTATCTAAAACACCATTAATGAAATAACCACTTTTATTTGTAGAATAGTCTTTAGCTAGCTCTATAAATTCATTAATTGTAACCCTACTAGGTATTGAAGGGAAATGTAAAAATTCAGTGATAGCCATTTTGATTAATATCATATCAATATCTGCTATTCTATCTGTTTCCCAATTAGGAGTCTTTTCCTTAATTTGGTCTTCATATTTATGATGATTCAGCATTGTTTTGTTAAATAAATCTGATACAAATTGCTTGTCGTCATTATCTTTATAAAGGCTTCCTAGTATAAAAGGATTTTTAGGGCTCTGTTTATTAAGTGTTTTTAATACCCAAGTATTAACAAATGGCATATCATCTACCCAAGAAATCATTTTATCTTCAAAATAATCTGCTATTTTTTCATTTGGAGCTATTATTTCTCTAAAAAAACTGATAACAAAACTACGATCAACATTATATGAATCTTCAACTGTGTCCATATATTTTGAATACAATTCACTAGCTAGTAACTCATCAAAAATTATTTGAACATATTTGTCATCTAAATCCCAGTAATTTAAATTATTTAATTCAACATAACTATCTAAACTAACGCTTTCTGAAAGCAAGTTTATAAGTCTATTATTAATAAATTTTTGGTTGGGGTTTAAATCTTCTTTAGTAGCTAAGATTTTCTTTTTTGAAAGTTCAATTCTTTTACGAGCTAACTTCTGTATTTCAATAAGTAATTGAAGGTTTAAAACATACAAGTCAAACATTTTTTGAATGCTATGTTTTAAAAACTTTTCTTCTCTAATTAAATCATCGCTGTTTGATTGCTGCATAGCATAAACAGATTGCATTACTTTAACTCGAATATGTCTCCTATTTATCATTTTAAAGAACTTTAAAAAAAAGAGCGATAGATTAATTTCTAACGCTCTGCAAAAGTAAAACTTTTATTTTTTCTATTTAACTATTTTGTTCTTTTTTACGTGCATTAATTCTTGCTTGAGCAATATTTAAAGCAGCTCTATGAGTAGTAATGTTTTCTTTTTGTGCTAAATCAAAGATTTCTAAAGTAGTATTGTAAATATTTTCAGTTCTTTTTTTACTTTCATCTTTACCGTATCCAGCTACTTCTGCATAAACATTTATAATACCTCCAGCATTAATTAAAAAATCAGGGGCATAAGCAATCCCTTTTTCTTGTAGTAACTTACCATGCTTAATTTCATTAGCTAGTTGGTTATTTGCAGCACCAGCAACAACTTTTGCTTGTAATTGATTAATGGTTGTGTCGTTTAAAGTGGCACCTAATGCACAAGGAGCATAAATATCAACATCTAAACCATAAATATCATTACCTAGTACTACATTAGCATTGTATTTTTTACTTAACTCTTCTAGGCGAGCTTCACTAATGTCGTTTAATATTACTTTTGCTCCTTCATCAGTTATGTGCTTAACCAAAGTTTCACCAACATGACCAACTCCTTGAACTAATATTTTTTTACCTGCTAAGTTATCAGATCCAAACTTGTATTTAGCAGCAGCTTTCATACCCATGTATACACCATAAGCAGTTACAGGAGATGGATTACCTGATCCACCTATAGATTCTGATACACCAGTTACATGAGGAGTAACTTCACGAATAATATCCATATCGCGAGTTTCCATTCCTACATCTTCTGCAGTGATATATTTTCCACTTAAAGAATTAACAAACTCACCAAACTTGCGCATCAAGTTATCGTTCTTTTGTGTTTTAGCATCACCAATTATAACAGCCTTACCACCACCAAGGTTTAATCCTGTTATGGCAGATTTAAAAGTCATACCACGAGATAAACGTAATACATCATTTAAAGCTTCCCATTCACTTTTGTATTGCCACATTCTAGTACCTCCTAAAGCAGGTCCTAAAGTTGTATTATGAATACCAATTATTGCTTTTAAACCTGTATCTTCGTCGTTGCAAAAAACGATTTGTTCATGGTTGTCAAAAGATAATTGACCAAATACAGGGTCGTTTTTAAGGTCCTTAGAATCAATGATTTCTGATGTCATTTAATGTTTTTTAGTTTTGAGCTTATTTTATTAATCTCAAAAAATTAGAAGGCAAAAGTATGAAATCGTTAAAACATAATCAAAAAAACACTCCATAATTGTATTATCTTTAACAATTAACAGGGTTTTAGATTGAATTTTTATTTTAAAATTAAAAGTAACTTTGAAAGCATTAAAATACTTAAACAAATATTTTATAAAATACAAATGGAGATTATTAGCTGGTATCGTTATAACGGTGTTATCTAAACTTCTAGCATTAAGAATACCTGCAATAATTAGAGATTCATTAAACGTTGTAGAGAATTATATAAATGGAGATATTAAAGATTTAGCGGTTGTAAAGAAAGAATTATTGTATAATGTATTCTTTATAATTATAGTTACATTAATTGCTGGTTTTTTTACATTTTTAATGAGGCAAACGATTATCGTTATGTCTAGATTAATTGAGTTTGATTTGAAAAATGAGATATATAAACAATATCAACATTTATCAATTAATTTTTATAAAAAAAATAGGACAGGTGATTTAATGAATAGGATAAGTGAAGATGTTTCTAAAGTGCGTATGTATTTTGGTCCAGCTATTATGTATTCTATAAATATGATTGTATTGTTTATAGTGGGCTTTACACAAATGATACAAATTGATGCTACATTAACAATGTACACTTTAATACCTTTTCCAGTTTTATCAATTTCAATTTTTGTATTAAGTAGACAGATAAATAAAAAAAGTGCTATTGTACAAAAGTATTTATCTAAACTAACAACGTTTAATCAAGAGTTTTTTTCAGGAATTAATGTAGTTAAATCCTATGCAATTGAGAAAGCTGTAATTACTAATTTTGATGCTTTAGCAGATGTTAGTAAAGAAAAAAATATTGAATTACATAAAATCCAAGCATTGTTTTTCCCTTTAATGATTTTGCTAATTGGTATAAGTAATATCATTGTATTATATGTAGGTGGACAGCAATATATAAATGGGGAAGTTCAAATAGGAGTTATAGCAGAGTTCTTTTTATATGTAAATATACTTACCTGGCCCGTCGCAATAGTAGGTTGGGTTACCTCAATAGTTCAACAGGCCGAAACTTCTCAGCAAAGAATAAATGAATTTTTAGAGCAAGTTCCAGAAATTAAGAATAATGTAAAAACGAATACTGAGGTTAATGGAAAGGTTGTGTTTAATAATGTAACACTCACGTATGATGATACTAATATTACTGCATTAAAAAATATAAGTTTTACTGTTGAACAAGGTGAAACAATAGCTATTTTAGGGAAAACTGGTAGTGGTAAATCTACTATAGTAAACTTGATATCTAGATTGTATGATACTTCAACAGGTGAGGTGTTAATAGATGATGTTAATATACTAGACAGCAATTTGTACGACATAAGAAATCAAATAGGCTTTGTACCACAAGATCCTTTTTTATTTTCTGATACAATAGAGAATAATATAAAATTCGGAAAAGAAGATGCCAGTAAAGAAGAAATAATAGCTGCTGCAAGAAATGCCGTAATTCATGATAATATAGCAGAATTTAAAAATGGTTATGAAACTATTTTAGGAGAGCGTGGTGTTACTTTATCGGGAGGTCAAAAGCAAAGAACTTCAATTGCAAGAGCTATTATAAAGAATCCGAAAATTTTAATTTTCGATGATTGTTTATCAGCTGTAGACACAGAAACAGAGGAAAAAATATTATCAAATTTAGAAAGAGTCTCAAAAAACAAGACAACTTTCATAATCAGTCATAGAGTTTCTTCAGCCAAAAATGCTGATAAAATTATTGTATTAGACGAAGGAGAAATAGTGCAACAAGGGGTTCATAATCAGTTAATAGAAGAAGATGGTTACTATAAAGAATTGTATAACCAACAACTTTTAGAAAAAGAAATCTAAGGTTTCGTATTGTTACCTAAAATATTTTGTTAGATTTGTTGAGCAAATTTAAACAAACAACTATTACTTAAGACAAGAATTATGAGCGAGAGAGTTGAACAAGAAGAAATTTTTTCACAGGTTTTAAGAGCTGGAAGAAGAACCTATTTTTTTGATGTTAGGTCTACAAAAGCAGATGATTACTATTTAACTATTACAGAAAGTAAGAAATTTACTCATGATGATGGTTCTTTTCATTACCAAAAACATAAAATTTACTTATACAAAGAAGATTTTTCTGACTTTAGAGAAATGTTAGATAAAGCTACTGATTATATAGTAAAAGAAAAAGGTGAAGAAGTTATTAGTGAACGTCACCAAAAAGATTACAAAAAGGAAGAAACTGAAGCTGTAGCTGAAGCATCAACTGATAGTTTTACAGATGTTTCTTTTGATGATATATAAGTACTGAAGTTACTTTAGTTTAAAGATTTGACAGAGACTTTTATTCTGTGTTGTATTTAGACTTTAAAATTTCAATTCAAATTCAATTTACACAATAAAACCACCAATAACTTATGTTTAATTTGGTGGTTTTTTTTATAGAACTTTCTTCATAACTAAAGCTTTTGCTACAGTTTCTTCCCATTCTTTTTCAGGAATACTATCTTTAGTAATTCCTCCTCCTATATAAATAATAGCATTGTTACTTATAATTTGCATACAACGTAAATTAACAAAAAGCTGAGTTTGTTTTTCGTTGTTATTTAATTCTCCAAGAAAACCTGTGTAATATGATCGTTTATAGAGCTCATTTTTAAGAATAAAATTTTTAGATTCTTCTTTTGGTAACCCACAAACCGCAGGAGTTGGATGTAAAGCAGCTATGAGTTTAGAGTTTTTAACTTTAAAAGTTCCTGTTATTTTAGTTTTTAAATGTAAAATACTCCCTGCCTTTATGGTTTCTGTTTTACCTGTATGTATGCTTTCACTTATTGGAGTTAATTTTTCAACTATATAATCAGTAACAAATTGTTGTTCATCAATTTCTTTCTGATTCCAAATTGCATTTTCATTTTCTTGGTAGGGTTGTGTACCAGCAAGTGACATTGTTTCAAATGAATTTCCATCTATTTTAACAAGTGTTTCAGGAGTAGCGCCAAGCCATAAACCTACCTTTGGATGAAACCAAACATATACCATTGCATTGGCGTAAATAGACAGCAGGTTTTTAAAAACAACTAAACAATCAAAATTTGCTAATTCAACAAGTTCCTTTCTTGATAAAACAACTTTTTGAAAGTCATTGTTATTAATAGCGTCAATTCCTTTTTTTACTAAGTCAATATGATTTTCTTTAGATAAATAGTTAATTGAAGTATTTTTAGAATGTAGTTTAAAATCAAATATAGGTTGTTCTTCTTCTATATAGATAGATGATTCTTTTGGAATAAAAACAGCATCATCAGTATTATTAAATGGGGCAAAAACAAATCCACTATTTGAATATTCATCAATAATATTTAAAGAAGTATCTTTTTGAAAAAACGCGCTAATCTTTTTACTATTAGGTTTTCTATATGAAACAAAAGGAAGTCCTTCTTTAAAGGATTTTTCAATATGGATAAAAATGCTCAATTTGATAAATTTAAAAGTTGTTGTTTAATAATTGGAAATTCACTCCAAACTAAATCATGACCAGCGTTTTGAATTGTGATTAATTCAAATTGTTCCTTAGGGAACTGATTTTGTAAAAATTCAGAATTACTATAAGGAACAATCCAATCAGAATTACCATGAATACTAGTAATTGTATTAGCTGTAGATTTCCAGTTTTGTTCAAAATTCTGTAAGTCTCTAATATGAGAAATCTTTTCTTTAGAAGCTTCCTTCCATATTTTAGGAACTAACCACCTAGTTAATTTCCATTTATAAAAATTTAAAGCCCAAGGCATAGGTTCTACCTTACTATGTACCGCAGGAGCTAATAGTATAATTTTATTAAGTTTCTTTTTTACAGCTAAGGCTATAGGACCTCCATAGGAATAGCCAACGAGTATTATTTTTTCTGAAGGAATGTTTTTAACTAAATCTTCAACCAAGTCTTTTTCAAAAGAAATACTTTCTTGAACATGATATTTATCGTTGTAATTATACCCAATTCGATCATAAGAAATCATATTGAACTTTTCTAGTAGTTCGTTATCAGACATATATTTAACAAAATTACTACATGACCCAATAGTCCCATGAATAAATACTAACGTAGGCAAACTAGTGTCTTTAATAATTTTTAGAGTTCTGTAATTAAAGTTTTTATATTTTTGATGTTGTATAATTGGTTTTTGAGGAAACTTATCAAACTTTTCTAGTAAATCTTTATCTGAATCAGGAGAAGAAAAATAAACAAAAAGTGTATAGACTCCTATTAGAAGAAAACAAAAAATGATACTTGTTATTTTAAGAAATTTTTTGAGTTTTCTCATTATTTTTTTGATAATATAATATTAGTGATTTTACAAATAGAAATTAGGTTATGATATTCATCAACAATTTTAACTTCCCATAAATGAGTAGTTTTACCCCTGTGAATTGGTTTTGCAGTGGCAAAAACAATTCCTTCTTTTTTGCTTTTAATATGGTTAATACTAAGTTCTAGTCCTTTGGCAATTTGAGTTTTAGTATCAATAAATAAAAAGCCAGAGGCACAACTACCAACAGTTTCAGCTAATGCAGCAGTAGCTCCTCCATGTAAAATACCATAGGGTTGGTGAACTTTAGAATTAACAGGCATTTTTGCGGTTAAAAAATCATCACCTACGTCTGTAAACTCAATATTTAAAGTCTCCATTAGGGTGTTTTTATTAAAACTATTAAGTTTATCAAGAGTCTGTTGCTTATCCATAATAAATGCTAGAGTAAAATCACCCAAAAATACGTATTTTTGTACCCATAAAAAACAAGAGAATGTATAAAGTACGTGCAATATTAGATACACAAGAAGATGTAATAAGAACTTTGTTGATTGATGAAAAGAAATCTTTGGAAGAATTACATTTTTCAGTAGCTAAAGCATTTGGTTTTGATGGGCAAGAAATGGCTTCTTTTTATCGTACAGATGAAGAGTGGAACCAAGGAGAGGAAATTCCATTGTTTAATATGGCAGAGGCAGGAGAAGGTTTGTCAATGGCAATTTGTATGGTGCACGAAACGTTGCGTAATACAAATGATAAGCTTATTTATGTATATGACTTTTTACATATGTGGACTTTCTATATTGAATTAATAGATCAAACTGATGAAAATATTTCTGAAAACAAAGTAATATTATCTGTAGGTGAAGTTCCAACTGAAGCTCCTGACAAAGAATTTAAAGCTGAAGATATACATTCAGGTCTTAATGATGATTTTAAAGACGAATTTGAAAGCTTAGATGATTTTGATTTTGATAACTATTAATATGTAATCTAAAATTTAAAAATGACAAATCCCTTATTTTATATAAAATAAGGGATTTGTCATTTTTTTAGACATTAATTAATAGTATTTTATTTAAATGAAAAATATTGAGTTTTATGTATAATATAGTACCTTTATAGTATGGCACAGTTTATTAAGTTATATAATGAAAACCCTAATCCAAAAGAAATAAGTAAGGTTGTAAAGGTTTTACAAAATGGAGGGATAATAATTTATCCTACCGATACCGTTTATGGATTAGGATGTGATATAACAAACACAAAAGCTTTAGAAAAAATAGCTAAAATTAAAGGTGTAAAATTAGAAAAGGCTAATTTTTCATTTATATGTAATGATTTGAGTCACTTATCTGATTATGTAAAGCAAATTAACACACCTACATATAAAATATTAAAAAGAGCATTACCAGGACCTTATACTTTTATTTTACCGGGAAGTAATTCATTACCAAAAGTATTTAAAAAACGAAAAACGGTAGGTATTCGAGTTCCAGATAATACAATAGCAAGGGCTATTGTAGAAGCTCTTGGAAACCCAATTGTTTCTACTTCAATTCATGATGAAGATGAAATTATAGAATATACAACTGATCCTGAGTTAATTTTTGAAAAATGGCAAAATATTGTAGATGTTGTAGTTGATGGAGGTTATGGAGATAATTACGCTTCAACAGTGATTGATTTAACTGATGATTATCCTGAAGTAATAAGAGAAGGTAAAGGAAGTTTAGATATTTTGTAATAGTTTAATGTAAGTCTTTAAACTTTTTTCTACCTAAACCAAAATACTGCCAAACAATAGAAGTATGTAGGTTGTAATTTGATTTTTTTTGTAGAGTACGTCGCTTTCCTAAAAACTTAAAAAAATTAGCGTAGAAACTAAAATGAGCTTTTAAAATTGCCAAGGTATGTATTGGCCTTAATTCTAAAAGAAATTTAAGTCCTGCTATACCATCTAAAACTAAACGAGAAAAAACAACAAATAAAAACCATTGCTTTGGTACATTCTTAACAACGTTTAGTAAACTATTTCTGAAGTTTAAAAATGTTTTATGTGGATTGCTCTCTTGCAAAGTAGCTCCACCAACATGGTAAACTGTAGAAAGACCAACATATTTAATTTGATAACCTTCATTTTGAGCACGCCAGCATAAGTCAATTTCTTCTTGATGCGCAAAATAATCTTCGTCAAAACCGTCTAAGTTATGGTATACTTCAGAACGAATAAACATACATGCTCCAGAAGCCCAGAATATTGAAGTAGTATCGTTAAATTGACCAGTATCAGTTTCTAAATTATTAAAAACACGTCCGCGACAATAAGGATATCCAAATAAATCAATAAAACCACCACCAGCTCCTGCATATTCAAATTTGGTTTTATCTTTGAAATCTAGCAGTTTAGGTTGAATAATAGCAGTATTTTTATCATTCTTAAAAACCTCTAAAATAGGAGTTAGCCAGTTTTGAGTAACCTCAATGTCTGAATTTAATAAACAATAAATATCAGCATCTATAAAATTTAAGGCATCGTTATAGCCTTTTGCATAACCACCATTAGTTGTGTTTTTAACAATTTTCACTGATGGATAATAAGTTTTGATATATTGAATAGAATCATCTGTAGAAGCATTATCGGCTACATATACTTCAGCTTCATTTTCACTAAAATTTACGACAGATGGTAAAAACTGTTCTAAAAGCTTTTTACCGTTCCAATTTAATATGACTATTGCAGTTTTCAAGTTCGCAAACTTACACTTTTAAAGTGGTTTTAAAAGGTAATAATTTGTTAATTTGAATCTATCATTGTTGAATCAAATACAGTTATTGAAAAGAAGAATAAAAACTATTCTATATAATTATAAAAAGATAATAGAGGCCATTTTTTTCTCCAAGACTTTTCATTTATTCTTTTTCTATAAACTGTTAAATTAAAATTTGGAGTTGGTTTAACTATAAGGTTAAATAAATCACTTAAACCATAAGGTGCAATAAATTCAATTTTATTATTAGTGTTTATGCGTATAGCAATTGAGGTTGCAGTTTCAGGCCAAAATGAAATTGCATGTTCACAGTTTTTATAAGGAGGATGCCCATTTCTAGTATGCATTCTAAATTGATTTTTTACTGACCAATTTATTGTTGAGTTTATGTTTGTTAATTTAGCTTCAATTATGAAATCACCATTTTTAGTAAATGAATTATTATCAAAATAAATAACATCAATGTCATTTAATAAAGACCTTTCTTTGTTGTGCTTATAATCCCATATTTTATTTCTTACAAAACCAGCACCAATCCAGCAGTCAGTTAAATTTAAATCTCTTACTATTTTTAAAATGTTAAGCATCCAAGAATCATTCTCTACTATTGATGTTAATTCAGTTGTTAAGTTAAAAGCCATGGAGAACAATATTAATTATATGAAGGAATATCTTTTAAAAAGATATAACGTTCATTTTCGGTATCTAACATGCAATAAAAATGCTCCAAACCATTGGTAACTATTAAAAATTGAGCATTTAGCTTTAGGTTATAACGAGCAATTTGATCAAAAGTAGCTTGTGTTATTTTTACTTTTGGAGCCTTACACTCTACAATTATATTAGGGGTTCCGTTAGGGGAAAAAATAACAATGTCCGTACGTTTTTTTAAATTGTTAATGGTAAGTTGTTTTTCAATTGCAATTAAAGTTGTTGGATATTTTTTTTCATTAATTAAAAACTGAACAAAATGTTGACGAACCCATTCTTCAGGAGTTAGTACCATGTATTTTTTTCGTAAACTATCAAAAATAAGCGTCTTATTTTCGTTACTTTTGAGCTTGAAAGGATATGTAGGTAAATTCAGTTTTTGCATTAGTCAAAAATATAAAAACTTTCAATATTTAATTTTCAATTGTTTACTTATTTTAAATGAACGACGTAACACATATAGTTAATGATATAAAGAACGGAGCTCTTAAGCCTATTTATTTTTTAATGGGTGAAGAACCGTATTATATTGATAAAATTTCTGAATACATTGAAAAAAATGTTTTGGACGAATCTGAAAAAGGGTTTAATCAAGTAGTAATGTATGGAAGAGATGTTTCTATAGATGAAATAGTATCATCAGCTAAACGATATCCTATGATGGCAGATCGCCAAGTAATTATCGTAAAAGAAGCACAAGATTTAAGTAGGACTATAGATAAAATTGAAAGTTATGCCAGTAATCCACAGCCAACTACTGTATTAGTTTTTAATTACAAATACAAAAAACTTGATAAACGTAAAAAGGCATACAAAGCAATTGCTAAAAATGGCCTGATTTACGAGAGCAAGAAGTTGTATGATAACCAAGTTGCAGATTGGATACGTAAGGTTTTAGGAGGAAAAAAATACAATATTGAACCTAAAGCATCGCAGATGTTGGTTGAGTTTTTAGGAACAGATTTAAGTAAAATAAGTAACGAATTAGATAAGTTAATCTCTGTATTACCAGCTGAAACAATTATTAATCCTTCTCATATAGAAGAGAATATAGGGATATCTAAAGACTTTAATAACTTTGAGTTAAGAAAAGCTGTAGGTCAAAAAGATGTGGTTAAAGCAAATAGAATTATTAATTATTTTGCTCAAAACCCTAAGAATAATCCTTTAGTAATGACTATTTCATTATTGAATAGTTTTTTTACACAAATGCTTATGTATCATGGTTTAAAAGATAAATCTAAAGGGTCAGTAGCTAAAACTTTGGGTGTGAATCCTTATTTTGTTGATGATTATGCTACTGCAGGACGAAATTACCCCATGCGAAAAGTGTCTCAAATAATAGGGTTATTAAGAGATGCAGATGTTAAAAGTAAGGGGGTTGGAGCTAATGCTATGCCACAATCAGACATTTTAAAAGAGTTGTTATTTAAAATTCTACATTAATAACGAATGATAATGATCTTTTATTAAAAGAGTTTGAAGGGATAGGTTTTACAAAAAACGAGTTAGAAAGTATTGCTTCAGGGTATAAAAAAACTACTGTAAAAAAAGGAGATTTTCTCTTAAAAGCAGGTCAAATTTCTGATGCATATTATTTTATAACTGATGGGTTTATTCGTTCATTTGTTATAAATTATGAAGGAGAAGAGGTTACTACTAACTTTTTTTCAAAGAACAGTTTAATCATAGAAGAAAGTTCATTTTTTTTAAAATTACCATCTAAGGAATATATTCAAGCATTGTCAGATTGTATTTTGTGGAGTAAACACGTTACTGTTTTTAATGAGCACTTTAATGAGTTTGAAAAATATAGAGAGTGGGGTAGAGAACATTTGGTTAAAAATTTCTTTGCCTTAAAAGAAAGAAGTTTGGCAATGATAACAGATACTGCTACTGATAGATATCAAAACTTATTAAAAAACAGACCAGAAGTTATCCAAAAAGCACCTTTAAAGCAGATTGCTTCTTTTTTAGGAATAACAGATACATCGTTAAGTAGAATTAGAAAAGAGTTAGCTAACTAGTATTTCTTGTCATATGACAAGATTTTTTTTTACGTAGTAGATTATTTTTGGATATCTAATTTTATGAATTATGATTCCTAATTTACCAATATATATTTCTGTATCTTTTTTAATAATAACTTTTTATGCTTTTTTCTTATTCGAAAAATCAAATCAATTAAAAAATAGTACTAAAGCTTTAATCATTTTTTGGATAGTATTTATTTCTGTAATGGCATACAATGGAGTATATCATTTTAAAGAAGGAGATGTTTTTTCTAGATTTTTATTTGTGCTTTTGCCTGTAATTTTTTTTATCATTTTTCTGGTTAATAGAAGTGTTGTTTATCAAAAGAGAGATTTACGATGGAGTACGGCTGTTCATATTCTTCGATTTCCTGTAGAACTTTTATTGTTTCAGTTAGCAATGCATAAATGGATTCCTATTGAAATGACTTATGAAGGATGGAACTATGATATTATTCCTGGTGTTACTTCAATTGTATTAGTTATTTTATTAAATTTTAAAAAAGTAAGTGATAAATTATTGCTGTATTGGAATATAATAGGGTTGGTTTTTATACTATTTATATTGACTAATGGGTTTTTATCACAAGAGTTATTTTATACAAAGTTTGGATATTCAGTACCCAACAGAGGAATAGCGTACTTTCCAATTATATTGTTGGCTGGGGTAATTGTACCAATAGTTATTTACACCCATATTACTGACATTATAGTGTTAAGAAATAAAATAAAAGATGATTTAAAAAAACACCATTAAAATAATGGTGTTTAAAAAAATGAAATTTTATTTCCAATTACTTCCGTTAGAATTTACTTTATTATTTGGATGTTGTTCATTCCAAAGTCTTGATAAGTAGCGTTTATCAGCTAAATCTTTTTGCCAAAAATTTAACCACCTTAAGTGTTTGTCTTGAGCATTTTCAGAGTTTAATGGATCACCAGGATCTAAGGTTAATATTTTACCTGTAGCGTTATCAAATCGTACTTGAAAATCTGGAACATCAGCTTTTTTAATTTGCGGAATTAAAAGCTCAATACTTTTAATGGCATTTTCTCTTTTTATTTCAGCATCTTCTATAGTAGGTTGAGTTGCTATAAATTTAAGAATTTGAATACTGAATTTTTTAACTTCATCTTCTGAAAAAGCGGTGCCAGCTCTAGGTATTTCAAATCCATCAATTTTTTCTTCAATAAAAGCAATTTTTTTCTCAGTATTTTCTTGAACCTCAAAAATAGCTTCATCAGTAGTTGAAACTCCTAAGTCAGGTGTGTAAACACCATTTTTCTTAAGGGATAAAATTTGATCAATTTCTGCTTTAATTAAACGCTCTTTTGATTTAGGAGCACTCAATACAATCCAAGGAGAATTGTTAATTCCGTATGCTTTCTTATTTACCCCACCTCCAAATGGAGTAAAATAAGTTTTATCAGTTAAATTTTTAGTTGATGCTAGTTCTTTTGCTTCTCTAAAAGATAATTTACCCATATAATTAGATTTTTTTAATGCTTTTGGTTTGTGATTTTAAGCTGAGGAAGCATCAAAATTTAAGCCAAATGAACAAATTTTAACATAATTGTTTTATTGATTTCTCTATGTTTTAACTCTAAGACCTTCACTAAACATGCATAAAATATTGGTTTTTAGTATCTTTAAATCCTGAGTAAATGTTAAATTTTTTTAAAGAAATATTGTTTTGTTTAATGTTTATGTATATTTGTTAAACAAAAATTAAATCAACTCTCATTATGAAACCAATTTTTTATAAATTAAGTTTTCTTATTTTTTTCATTCTTGTATCTTTTAAACCAACAGCAAAAGAGTTTACTGGTCAAGCAGTATATTTTTCTAAATCTAAAATGGAGTTAGGCCGATGGGGAGCAAGAATGAGCGAAGCTCAGAAAAAGCAAATTCAAGCACGTTTAAAAAATAGATTAGAAAAAACATATGTATTAAATTTTAATAAAAAAGAATCTTATTTTAAGGAAGAAGATAAGTTAGATGCTATTTCTGGAGCAACAGATTCTTGGGGAAAAAATTTTACACAAGGAGAACAATACAAAAATGTAAAAGAAAATACATTGGTACAAAGTCAAGAGTTTTATGGGAAAAAATTTTTAGTGAAAGACAAGTTGCAAGTAATTAAGTGGAAACTTGGAAAAGAATCTAAAAAAATAGGAAAGTATTTGTGTTTTAAGGCTACTGCGTCTATACCAACATTAGAGTTAACGTGGTATAATTTTTCATGGAGCGATTTAAGGCCAAGTAAAGATAAAGAAGAAACTGTGAAAATGACAGATGTCGAAGCTTGGTATACACCACAGATACCCGTTAGCCATGGTCCTGCAGAATATTGGGGATTACCTGGACTTATACTTGAGGTAGGAGCTGGAAATACCATTATGTTGTGTTCTAAAGTAGTTTTAAATCCTAAAGAAGAAATAATTATAGAGGCTCCTGAAAAAGGAAAAGAAATAACAAAGAGTGAATACCAAAAAACTATTAAAGGAAAAATGATTGAAATGAGAAATAACAGAGGAAGAAGAAGGAGATAGTTAAAATAAAACTTTTTATAAACCATAAGTCATTTCACATCATGAAAAAAACAGTTAGTTTTTTGTTTTTATTTATAATAATCAATTCCTACGCACAAATAAGTTTTCAAGGAATTGTAAAAGATAGTTTGAATACTCCTTTAGAATTAGCAAATGTTATAGCTATAAATAAAGCAACAGATTTATTAGAATCATATGGAATTACCAATTCTGATGGTACATACAAGTTAGAACTTAAAAAGAATCAAACATATAAAGTTCAAATAAGCTATGTGGGAATGAAAACGTTAGAAGAAGTTTTGGTTACTAAAGAAAATAAAATTATTAAAAACTTTACACTGCAGTTAGATAATACTTTAGATGAAGTAGAAGTTACTTATGAAATGCCAGTGACTATAAAAGGAGACACTTTAATTTATAATGCAGATTCTTTTAAAAATGGAACAGAAAGAAAGTTAGAGGACGTTTTAGAAAAGCTACCAGGAGTAGAGATAAATGAAGAAGGACAAATAGAGGTAGAAGGTAAGGTAGTTAATAAGTTAATGGTAAATGGAAAAGATTTTTTTGATGGAGACACCAAATTAGCAACGAAAAATATTCCTTCAAAAGCAGTAGATAAAATTCAAGTTCTACGTAATTATTCAGAAGTAGGTCAACTAAGTAGTGTAAGAAATAATCAAGATAATGTTGCTTTAAATATCAAGTTAAAAAAAGGAAAAGAGAGTTTTTGGTTTGGTAATGTAACGGTAGGAGCAGGAACAGCACCACAGGAAGAACTTTATTTAGTGCAACCGAAGTTGTTTTATTACACACCTAAGTACAGTGTAAATTTTATAGGAGATGTTAATAATATTGGAGAAGTAGCTTTAAACCGTAGAGATGTTAGAGGTTTCGGAGGAGGTTTTAGAGCTCCAAGTAGAAGAAGTGGAACAAGTATAAATTTAGGAGATAACAGCCTTAATTTTTTAACTAGCCAAGGGAATGCTTTAGAGATTGAAAATCAACTAGCAATAGCAAACTTTAGTTATTCTCCTAAAAAATCATTAGATTTAAGTGGTTTCCTTATTTACAATAGTAGTCAAATACTTTCTAAAGAAACAAGTTTTGTTCAATATACAAATAAAGATTTGGGAATTCCAGATGAAGCTACTGAACAAACTAGTAATGAACGTTCAAATCAAGGATTGTTAAAACTAAGTGCTTCTTACAAACCTAATGTAAATAATCAAGTAGATTACGATGTGATTGGAAGAATATCAAATGATAGACAAAATCAAAACATATTTTCTACAGTAGTTGGTAATACGAATCAAATAGATGAAGTTACACCATATAGTATCAATCAAAATATAAACTACTATTACACTTTAAATGAAACAAATATTTTTGCTTTAGAGGCTCAGCATTTAATCAAAAATGAAGATCCATTTTATAATGCTGTGTTAGTAAATGATCCTAATGCCAATGATCCATTTGATACAACAGCAAATGCTTTAGGTTTAGATACATCTTTAAATACATACAACTTTGCTCAAAACAGGCGCATTAAATCCAATCAATTAGATGCTAAATTAGATTACTATAATATTATTAATACTAAAAGTAATTTAAATCTAACATTAGGAACTATTTTAAGTAAGCAAGAATTTAATTCAACTATTTTTCAGTTTCTTGATAATGGATCAAGGTTTAATCCTACTCCTACAATCAATAATGGGAAGGCAAGCAATGATATTGAATATAATTTTAGTGATATATATTTAGGAGTTCACTATCGCTTTAAAAAAGGAAAGTTTACTGTTACACCTGGTTTTTCGGTTCATGCTTACGGAAATAAGAATATTCAATTTGGAAAAGTATATGAAGATAATTTTTTTAGAATTTTACCAGACTTTGAAACCAGAATACAATTTAAAAAAAGCGAGGCTTTAACATTACGCTATGAAATGCGAAATCAATTTACTGATGTAACACGTTTAGCTGAAGGCTTGATGTTGAATAATTACAATAGTATTCAATTTGGTGCCCCAGAACTTCAAAATGCATTATCACATAATATTAGTCTTTTTTACAGTAGTTTTAATTTGTTTAATTATACTAATGTATTTGCAAGGGCAGCATATTCAAGTAATATTGATCAAGTAAGAAGTGTAACAAACTTTGAAAATGTAATTAGAACCAGTACTTTTTTTAATTCTAATTTTGCAGATGAAAATGTGAATGTGTTTGGCCGTGTACAAAGAACATTTGGTAAAATAAGAGCAAGTTTAAGTACAAGTTTTAATTATAGTAAAATTAATCAATTTATTCAGGGAGTACAATCATTAAATGAAAGGTACACTCAAAGCTATACGCCTGGTATTCGTACAAATTATTTAAAGGCACCTAATATAAATTTAAGATATCGTTATAGTGTATCTACAAACAATCAAGGAAGTCGTAAAACAACTTTTGTAACCAATACACCTTCAATTGAGTTTGATGCCTATATATGGAAAACAGTTTCTTTTCGTACTAATTATTCATATACTAATCAAGATCTTGGAAATGGAGAATCACAGTCTTTTCAAAACTGGAATGCAACTCTTTCGTATAGAAAAAACAGAGATGCAAAATGGGAATATGAAATTAAAGCAACCAATTTATTAAATATAGATTCTCAAATAAGAGGTAGTGCTAATAATTTTTCAGTATTTAGTTCTGAAACATTTATTCAGCCTCGTTTTGTTACTTTTAGGTTTGTTTATACCTTATAAGTATAAAATAGTTTTTTTAATGCATTATAATATTAAAGAAGGAAAACTTAGTTAATAAAACCGGAACCTATCATGGCTTTCAAAATGAGTAACAATCTGGTGTTTTACTTTTCCGCTTAGTTTGTCGTTTTTTATAACAAAATAAACAAGAGAGTTTTTAGCAGATAGAGGTTCAGAACGTATAACAGAAATTTCCAATACTAATCGTAAACTTGAAAGACTAGAAATGGAATTAATTTCAAGAGATAATTCATCTGAATAAAGAAGACCAGCTGCGGCGTTTTGGAAAAATAAATTGATCATTTAAAGAAATAATTTGCAAGTATTAAAAACACTGATTTTGAGTATGTATAACTAAAAACAGATAAAAATATTTCTTTATAAGAGAGTTATATGTGTTACAAGGTACAACTAATATAAAAATAAATAGATATAAATAACATTTATTAAGTAAGTGATCGAATTAGTTTTGCTTATATATTTAAATAGCAGTATAAACGGAACTCAAAATTTTATTAGCTAGTAATTAAGTTAATAAAAAACCTATTTAAATAATCAAAATAGACACCAACAAAATTAGTATTTTCGCGATTCAAAATGAATAATTTATGATTACTGTAGATCAATTAACAGTTGAATTTAGTGGAAAGGCTTTGTTTAGTGATGTGTCTTTTGTTATTAATGAAAATGACAAAATTGCCTTAATGGGTAAAAATGGGGCAGGAAAATCTACTATGATGAAAATTATAGCAGGAGTTTCTAAAGCTACTAAAGGAGCCGTAAGAAGTCCTAAAGATACAGTAATTGCCTATTTACCCCAGCATTTATTAATGGAAGATAAATGTACAGTACGTGAGGAAGCATCCAAAGCTTTTGAAGCAATTTTTGCAATGAAAAATGAAATGGAATCGCTAAATAAACAGTTAGAAACACGTACTGATTATGAATCGGAAGAGTACATGAAAATTATTGAGCGTGTTTCTGATTTAGGAGAAAGTTATTATGCGTTAGAAGAAGTTAACTACGAGGCTGAGGTTGAAAAAGCGTTAAAAGGATTAGGTTTTAAGCAAAATGATTTTGAAAGATTAACTTCTGAATTTAGTGGAGGTTGGAGAATGCGTATTGAATTAGCTAAAATACTATTGCAAAAACCTGATTTAATTTTATTAGATGAGCCTACTAACCATGTGGATATTGAGTCTGTAATTTGGTTGGAAAACTTTTTATTGAATAAAGCGAAAGCAGTTGTAGTAATATCACATGATAAAGCATTTATTGATAATATTACTAATAGAACTATTGAGGTTACTATGGGGACAGTTCATGACTATAAAGCTAATTATTCCCATTATTTAGAGTTACGGAAAGAACGTAGATCACATCAGTTAAAAGCGTATCAAGAGCAACAAAAAACAATTGCTGATATTAAAGGGTTCATAGAACGTTTTAAAGGAACCTATTCAAAAACGAATCAAGTAGCATCACGTGAGCGAATGTTAGAAAAAATTGTTCCTATTGAAATAGATGAGGTAGATACAACTTCTTTAAAATTACGCTTTCCACCATCTCCTCGTTCTGGAGATTATCCAGTAAAGGTTGAGAACTTAACTAAAAAATACGGTGATTTAATAGTATTTAAAGAAGCAAGTTTTTCAATTGCACGTGGAGAGAAAGTATCTTTTGTTGGAAGAAATGGAGAAGGGAAGTCAACCATGATAAAAGCTATTATGGGAGAAATTGATTTTGAAGGAGAATGTGGATTAGGACATAACGCTAAAGTAGGATATTTTGCGCAAAATCAAGCTTCGTTATTAGATCCTGAGTTAACTGTTTTTCAAACGGTAGATGAGGTTGCAGAAGGAGATGTTCGTACACAAATAAAAAATATTCTTGGTCGTTTTATGTTTGGTGGCGAGGATATTGATAAAAAAGTAAAAGTACTTTCTGGAGGAGAAAAAACACGTTTGGCGATGGTTAAGTTATTGTTAGAGCCTGTAAACGTATTGATTTTAGATGAACCTACAAATCATTTAGATTTACGTTCAAAAGATGTAATTAAAGAAGCATTGTTGCATTTTGATGGAACATTAATACTAGTATCTCACGACCGTGATTTCTTACAAGGATTATCACAAAAAGTATTTGAATTTAAAGACCAACGTGTTATTGAGCACTTTGAAACTATTGATGCTTTCTTGGAACGTAATAATATCAAGGCGTTAAAAGAAATAGATTTGTAGTAGTATAATTATTTATCTACCACTTATCAATTAATTCAAGTAGTCCATTTTTTACACCAGTATAATAATTTCCTTGTTTAAATTCAGGGATTATTTTTTCATCGATTACTTTTTTACAAATTTCATCAGTTAAAATCAATTGAGTACCGGTACCAGTTACAATGGTGATTTTTTTACAAGATTTACATAGTAAGATTGTAAGGCCATTATTTTTTTCAGAAGTTCCAACACCCCAATAGTTTGATAAATCGGTAGCGTATTTTTGAATATCAGTATATGGGGTAATATTGTCAATGGTTACAAGTACTATTTGTCGTGTTGTTTTTAAATTATAGTTATAAATAATATCTGAAAGTTCGTTTATTTGAACAGTAGTAAATAGGTTATCGTAATCGTTAATAAATAATCCTTTAGATTTAGAATTCCTAAATTTCTCAATGGTTGAGAAATCAAACACAGTCGTTAATTGTTGATTTTTAGTATTTTGAACTAGATTTTTACAAGACTGTAAGTTGAAAATTAATAAAAGGGCGCATATTTTAATAACTGCTTTCATGGTATAGCATTTTGTGCTAATTTATATAAAAAGATATTAGAACTTGAAAATTGTAATAGTTAGTTTCGTTTATTAATTGTTTACCCATAGTACTTCTTAAGGTATTTTGCTTGATTTTCAAGTTCAGGGAACAAGGTAGACTCATTAATTCCTAATACATTTAATTCGTTGATTATATTTTCTTTACTATCGTTGTTAATGTTGAAATCTACACCTGTTGAATCAAGATTTAATATCCATTCATTGGGTATTTTAGCTGGTTTGGTTTTATGTCCGTCAATACCAAATATTAAAAAAGCACCACTTTGTTTAATTATCCTATTATTACTCTGTTTTACTTTCACAGCAACAACTCGTTCAATGTCTTCAGGATTGATTATTGATTGAAAGTAAGATTTCTCTTCTTTAATTTCGTGAATCAAGTATCCTATTTCATCGTTAAACTCTTTAGTACTTAAATTCCTTATTTTCTCAACTGAAAAAGAGCTAGGTCTTTTAGCAATGTTAGCAATAACACTTACGGTATCACTGTCGTAATATTTGATATCTTTCTTAGGTACTTTAAAAGCAACTACTTTTCCATCTCTTTTTCCTTTACTGCTGCTTGCAAAGTATAAAGCAACAAGCGGGTTAGTTGTAATATCTAACAGTCGTGTGGGTAAACCATAGTGTTGCATTTTTACTAGTTTTTCTAAAGCACTTTTCTCATTTAAAAAATCTGAAGGGGTTCTTATAATAAATTCTTTGAACAGTTTATTTTCATTAGATATTAATCTTTTATTTCTATAAATGCTTGGTTCTAAACCATAATTCAAATCAGAGTGCCCTCTGAAAAAGAGCTCATAGTTCTTCATTTTTGGAATATTCTGTAATTCCTTTACAAAATCTGCTATATTTCCTATTGCCATTTAGTTTAGGTATTTATAAATAATTTACATCGAAGTTTAAGCATCTAATTTAAGCAATTACAAATCGAATGAGAAACTTAAGAGTACAGTTTCATCAAGTAATAAATTATCACTTTTAAGTTTAGTAAGAAGGCCTATTGTAAAAATATTGAAAAGTGTAAGAAATTTTAACTTTGTAATAGTTGCAAAGAATGTCTTCATCTTATATAAAAGAAGAAAGTTACTTAATAACTTCAAAAGCTAATTTAGGTAATTTGTAAACAATGAATATTTTATTAATTTTGCTCAAAATTTTTTAAAAAAAACTATGAAACAGTATTACTTTTTAGTACTAGTATTTTGCTATGCTTCTTTTTTAACTGCTCAAAACGTTTCTATTCCTGATGCTAATTTTAAAGCATATTTGGTAGGAAATAGAACTATAAACACTAATGGAGATAATGAGATACAAGTGAGTGAAGCGAAAGCCCATAATGGACTTATTTGGTGTATGAATAAAAATATTTCTAACCTAACCGGTATTGAAGCATTTACTTCATTAACAGAATTAAACTGTTCAAATAATCAATTAACAAGTTTAGATGTTTCAAAAAATGTAGCTTTAAAAAACTTGTATTGTGATAACAATAAACTTACGAGTTTAAATGTTTCTGGAGCTACTGAATTAAATAGGTTAAAATGCCCTATAAATAAATTAGGAAGTTTAGATATTTCAAAAAACACAAAACTTACTTGGCTAGATTGTAATACAAATCAACTTGCAAACCTAGATGTTTCAAAAAACACCTTATTAGAAGGATTAAGTTTTTGGAGAAATGAGCTTACTGATATTGACGTTTCAAAAAATATTGCAGTGTATTTTTTAAGATGTTCAGATAATAAGTTAACTAGTTTAAATTTAAAAAATGGGAACAATAGCAACATGATTATGTGGGCTGATATTAATCCAAATTTAACCTGTATTCAGGTAGATGATAAAAATACAACAAAACCTAGTTGTAATAAAAATGGGAATGCTGGCTGGTGTATAGATAGTACAGCTAGTTATAGTGAAGATTGTAATACTGCATCTCAAAATGTAAGTATTTCTGATGCTAATTTTAAAAAATACTTATTAAGTAATACTAGTATTAATATAAATGGCGATTCCGAAATTCAAATAACCGAAGCAGAGAGGTTTACAGAAACAATTGATTGTTCTTTTAGAAGTATTAGATCATTAAAAGGGATTGAAGCTTTTATTAATTTAACGGGGTTAACTTGTTGGGGAAATCAATTAAGAAGTATAGATATTTCTAAGAATATAAAATTAACCAATTTACAATGCTTTCGAAATTTAATAACAAATTTAGATGTTTCAAAAAATAAGTTACTAACAAAGTTAGTATGTTCTGATAATTATTTAAGCAGCTTAAATGTTGCAAATAATACTGCTTTGACTGAACTATTTTGCTATAATAACCAATTAAGAAGTATAGATGTTTCTAATAATAAAGAATTAATAAATTTATACTGTTATAAAAACAGGCTGAAAACTCTTAATGTTTCTAGTAATAAAAAATTAAAAGCATTATCTTGTTATGAAAATCAATTAACAGCTCTAGAGGTAAAAGGTGCTACAAGTTTAGTTAGTTTATATTGTATGGAAAATCAACTAACCAGTTTAGATGTTTCTAATAATAAATTAATTCAAAATTTAAATTGTGGAGATAACAAATTAGTGAATTTAAATGTTAAGAATGGTAATAATGGTAGGATAAGAACAATGTTTGCTAATAATAATTCAAACTTAACATGTATTGAAGTAGATAATAAACAGGCTACTTATCCTACATGTTATACAGGAACAAATTACAGAGGTTGGTGTAAAGATACTACGGCTAGTTATAGTGAAACTTGTACTGCTACAGCTAGTATTGATGATGTTTTTACTCAAAGAATTTCAATAGCTCCTAATCCCGTAAATAACAAGTTGTCCATTAATCTTTCTAAGGTAGATAAAATTAAAAGTATTAGTGTATTTAACATCTTAGGAGAAGAGCTCATAAAAAGTAAAGAAGTGATTATTGATTTTACAAATTTACCTAGTGGAGTCTATTTATTAAAAATAGAAAACACCAATAGTAAAGTGGCTTTAAAAAAAGTATTAAAAGAATAAGTTCGATTCAAAATAACATAAAAAACTCCAATTGGAGTTTTTTGTGTTTATAGAAGAAATGAATTTTCTTGAACTTTAATATTTATATTCGTTAACTGTAACACATTACAAAAAAAGCAGTATTTATAAAAGTATGTAACCCTAATCAAACAAAATATAATATGAAAAATAAGTTTTTAAGAGTGTTAGCTCTAGTAATTTCATCTGTGCCACTGTGTGCACAAACCTATATTACAAATGTTACAGTAGCTGATGTAGAAAAACAAAGATTAGTATCTAATCAAACTGTAGAAATTACAGATGATATAATAACCTCGATTAAACCTAGTAAAAAAATAAAAATACCTTCTAAAGGGAAAATAATAGACGGAACAGGAAAATTTTTATTTCCTGGATTAACTGATGCTCATATCCACTTTTTTCAAAGTGGAGGACTCTATACACGACCAGATGTAATAGACTTGCGAAAAGACATGCCTTATCATAAAGAAATAAAAAATTCTCACACTAAAATGGAGAATAAAATGCAACGATATTTACAGAATGGGATTACAAATGTAATAGATGTTGGAGCAACTTATAATTTATTAAAAGCAAGAGATAAGTATAAAGAAAATAAGAAGAGTCCTTCTGTTTATATGACAGGACCTTTGTTAACAACATATTTACCTAAAGCCTATAAAAACTTAAAAAACGATGCTCCTTTTAATTTAGTGAAAACTAAAGAAGATGGAGTAAAAATGGTAGAAGAACAATTAGCATACAAGCCTGATTTTATTAAAATTTGGTATATAGTTGGTACTGATGGACTTTCAAAAGAAGAGAGTGCACGAAAAAATTTACCAATAGTAAAAGTAATTATAGATAAAGCTCATGAAAATAATTTGAAAGTTGCAGTTCACGCTTCTCAAAGAATTACGGCTCAGTTGGCGGTAGAAAACGGATGTGATTTTTTAGTGCATAGTGTGGATGATGAAGAATTAAAAGATGATTTTGTTCAGTTATTGTTAAAAAAGAAAACAGTTCTTTGTCCAACATTAGTAGTTTATGATGGTTATATGAATACATTAGGACAAAAGATAAAAATGAGTCATCATGAGTTAGAAAAAGCAGATCCTGATCAATTAGGGTCGTTACTTGATTTAAAACACTTACCAGATACTCTACTTATAAAACGTTATAAGAAAAGTGTTAATTCCAAAGCAAGTATTGCTCGCTCTAAAAAAAGTAGGTCAATAATGATGACTAATCTTAAAAAGTTGTCTGATGCAGGAGTTTTAATAGCTACAGGAACTGATGCAGGAAATATTGGAACGTTACATGCTTCTTCCTATTTAGCAGAATTAAAAGCGATGCATAAAAGTGGAATGAATAATTGGCAATTAATAACTGCGTCTACTATAAATGGTGCTAAAGTTCTTAATAAAGAAAAAGAATTCGGAACCGTTAGTGTTGGAAAAAAAGCAAACCTTATTTTGTTAGATGCGAATCCAATTGAAAATATAGAGAATATAACCAAGATTAATAAAGTGATAAACAAAGGAGAGGTTTTTACACCTTCTAAAATACTTCAAACCACTCCTGCTGATTTAGCACAAAGGCAATTAAATGCTTATAACTTAAGAGATATTGATGCCTTTTTAGAACCATATGCAGATGATGTTGAGGTATATAATTATCCAAATAAATTACAATATAAAGGTAAAGAAACAATGAGAAAAGGATATGCTCAAATGTTTAAAAACACACCGAACTTACATTGTGAATTAGTTAGTAGAATTAGTCAAGGAAATATTGTAATAGATAAGGAGCGTGTTCAGTTTGGAAATAGGATATTAGAAGCAGTTGCTATATATCACATAGAAAATAATAAAATTAAAAAAGTTTACTTTATTCAATAACTTTAGAGTAGTTATTTATAAAAGATAAAAGCAAGCCTTATTTATGGCTTGTTTTTTTTGTTATTTGAATTGCTAGAACCCTTTTTTAATGATTAATCAAATGTGTTTTTTATCATTAAAGTAAAAATATCAACTCTAAATATATTACAATAGACTAAAATACAGTAATTAAAAAAAATAGTAAGATAATCAATAAGAAATACTAGGAGTTAAAACGAAATAAAAAGACTAAAAAAGTGTTAAATTTTGAAGGTTTTTAGTTTGTGTTTCATTTATAGCTTCATTAACTAAATAGATGTATAACAGATTGTTGATTGTTTTTTTTGGTGTTAAAATAATTAGGAATTGTAAAATAATATTATTTCATTTGTGCCCACAAAAGTTAAATGAAAAAATGTGACTAAAATTGCTAATATGTGTCGCATTTCAAGTAAATGTTATTTAAATTAAATTTAATAAAATGAGAATATTAAAGTTCATTATCCCTTTAATTGCTTTTTTGAGTTTCGTAAATGTACAACAAGCAACTGCTCAAGAAACATCAAAAGAAATTAGAAAAAAAATTGGAAATTTAGAAGAAGAGATTCGCGTTAACGAAGAAATGTTAGTAAGTGGAATTGATGGTTTAGAAAGAATCAAGAAAAGATTTTCAAATACAGAAAAAACTAAAAAATCTACACGAAAAGAAATTGAAAGAAAACGTAAAATTTTTGCTAATGTTCAAAGTAGATTAAACACTTTAGATAAAAAAATAAAGAAGCAAAAAAGAACTTTAGTTAATTATAAAGAAGATTTAGGGAAAAAAACGGCTAAAAAAGGAGTAACAAAAGTAGCTAAAGTTAAAACTAAAGTTGAGAAAACTGCATTTCTGAATAACGAAAAAGAATTAGCTGAACGTCAAGAAAGGTTAAAAATAGCAAGAGAAAAGTTAGAAAGAGAAAGAAAAGAAAGAGAAGAGAAGTACCGTAAAGAACAAGAAGAACTTTTAAAAGAAGCTGAAAAGTTAAATAAACTTGATAGTGAGATAAAAGTAGAGAAAGAAAAAATAATCAAGCAAAAAGAAGCAATTAGAAATCAGAGAATTGAGGCGAACCGTGATAAAATCAACGAGTTAGAAGATGATATTATAGTTAATGAAGAGATTTTAATAAGTGGTCAAGAAGGTTTAAAAAGAGCACAGGCTAAATTAGCTAAAGTTAAAGCTGATGATAATGCTACTCAAAAAGAAATAAATAGAAAAGCATCTATAGTTTCTAAAATAAACCAAAGATTAGATAAAATAAAAGCTGAAATTCAAGAGAAAAAGGCAGCAATTGAAAAATTGAAGAACCCTTAAGAATTTAATAGGTTTCATATAATAAAACACCATCAACATTTTGATGGTGTTTTTTGTTTTATGTAAGTAATATTAATTAGAGTAAACTTATGTTTATATGAGTTTTAGTATTTAATAAAAAAACGCTCTAAATATTCATTTAGAGCGTTTTTTTAAAGGTATTATTTTTTGGTACTTAGAATACTAAATCCTTAATTCGTTGTTTAATTGTTTTTTTAATGTCTTTAGGATAACTTCTGTCACCATGAAACACATCAGCCATTGCTTCACTAAATTGTTGACCGAATTTTTTTAGTAAAATATTTCTAACTGTTTTTTGTTCGTAAAACCATTTAGAAAGCCATAAACCAGTTTTAATTTCTGGTAATAAGTTTTCTTCTATTTTTTCTATATATAATTTACCAGCAAGCTCATTATCTTTATTACTTTCAAAAATAGCTTCAGCAGCTAATTTCCCACTGTAAATTGCATTAGAAATACCTTCAGCGGTTATAGGGTCAGCAAAACCTGCAGCATCTCCAATTAAAAAGACATTGTTTTTAACAAAACCATCAGTACGAGGAGATACAGGAATTTGAAACCCGTGTTGAGATTCACTAATTACATTTGTAATACCAAGTGTTTCCATATATTCTTGGTAAAACTTTTTTAAATTAATCTTAGTTCTTCTAGCAGAAGCAACTCCTATAGATAAATGATTTTTTTTAGGGAAACTCCATGCGTATCCATAAGGAATAGCATCAATATCAAAACGAACTTCTTTTGATAAACGTTCAAAATCTTCATCAGAAACTTCAACCTCATACTCTAAAGCTGGAATTAATTTTCGAGTATCTTCTTTCCAACCAGCCATTTTAGCTGTAGGGCTTAAAGCACCATCAGCAGCAATTACAAAATTAGCAGTAATATTACCTTGTGATGTTTCTAAAGTGATTAGATTACCTTCAAAAGATAATCCTTTTAACTTGTGGTTTTCTAATAAAGTAGCTCCAAATTCTTTTGCTTTTTGAGTAATAAGATTATCAAAAGAGTCACGCATAATCATAGAAATAGTTGGATCTTCTCTATGAGTTTTAAAATGTAGTTTGTCACCTAAATAAATATCAACAGTATGAAATTCTTTTTCAACTACTTCGTCAATCTCAAAAGGTAAATTTTTACGTCCTCTAAAAACAAAACCACCACCACAAGTTTTATAACGTGGTAAGGTTTCTTTTTCTATAATAACAGTTGAAATTCCTTTTTTAGCTAAATGAAAAGCTGTTGAAGCGCCTGAAGGGCCACTACCAATTACAGCTACATCGTAATGTTTCATATGTTTTTATTTGGTGCAGGCAAAAATACATTATTTTTAAAAATAAGAACTAAAATTACCAATTTAAACGACTCATAATAGGGTAGTGGTCAGAAAGTTTATTGTCATTGTATGTTTTAAACTGATTTATAACAGCACTTTTGTCTGTTAAAATAAAGTCAATTCGCATAGGGTATATATAACGAAAGGTTTTTCCAGTACCCAAACCTCCTTCAATAAAAGCATCTTTTTTGTTTTTTGATAATTTTCGATATACCCATGAGTAAGAAGTATTATTAAAATCACCGCACATAATTTTTTTACCTTTCCAGCTATATTCGTGTTTAATAATACTTTCGGTTTGACTTACCTGTTTTTTAAATCCGTTAGATAAACGTTTGAATAAACGTTCAGAACTCTTTTCTCCAAAATTTTCTTTATTAGGATTAATTTTTAAAGATTCGAGGTGTGCATTATATATACGTATGGTATCCATATTTTTTACAATATCAATAAAAATTGTATTGTTAGCGCTATTTTTAAAATTTAAAGAACCCGAATTTACAATTGGATGTTTTGAATAAATAGCAAGACCAAATTTATTAGTAGCAGATTTTGTTTTTATATATTTATAAGGAAGTTTAATATCTAATAAATCTGATTGATAAAACTCTTGTAGTGAAATAACATCTGGAGATTCATTATTTATAAACTCATAAATTTTTTGTTCAGTAGTAACATCATCATTCCACTTGTAATAATTAAACATCCTTACATTATAACTCATTACTTTTAAATCATTAGTAAGAACTATCTCCTTGTTAGAAAATTTAAGAAGAGGCGGAGCTACAAACCAGCCTATAAGTAAAACAAAAGCTGATAAAAGTGTGTTTTTATGAAGCTTAATTAACCAGTAAATAAGGAATCCTAAATTAGTTAGTACAAGGAAAGGTACAAATAAGCTAAAAATGGTTAATGCGGGTACTGTTTTTGGTGAAATGTAAGGCAGTAAATAAGATAATAGCAAAGCGGTTGCTAATATCGAATTAATAAAAAGTAAAAGAGGGTTTATAATTGAAAGCTTTTTCACACAAATAAATTTTAAAAGTTATGGTCTTATAGTATTTCTTTGGGGAATTCTTAATAAAGAGTTATTTAGTTCTTTCCTTGTTTAAACAAAAACTCTTTTTCTTCTTTAGAAAGTGTTTCGTATCCTGATTTACTTATTTTTTCTAAAATCAGATCAACTTCTTGTTGTGTTTTAGATTTACGTTTTGTTGCAGTAGAGTACGTTGGTTTTTTACCAGATTTATATACAGTTTTTAAAGGTTTTTCTTTTCTTTTAAATAAATCGGTAAAAGGCTTAAAGATATTAAATTGTTTATTACTAGCATATTTTACATACATAAAACCAAACAAAGATCCACCTAAATGAGCAAAATGACCACCTGCATTATTTCCTGATAATTGTATTAAGTCTAATAATACCCATATAAGGGCTAGTTTCCACAAATGTATGAATCCAATAAATCTAATTTTTAATTGATAATTTGGTATATAACTAGCTATTCCTATAAAAATAGCTGAAATACCTGCCGATGCTCCAACAAGAGGTACTAATTGATTTTTAAAAAGAGGGATATAATTATATCCTAATAAAAACAATATACCTCCAGAAACTGTCCCTAGTAGATAGAAATTAAGAAGTTGTTTTGAAGTGAAGTATTGTTTAAATAAATGACCTATATAAAACAGGGCAATTAAATTAAATAAAATATGAATGAAGTTAGCATGTAAAAAGCCGTAAGTAAAAATAGTCCAAGGTTGTGAAACAAATACATCAAAACTCGAATTAAGAGAAAACCATTTTACAATAATATTTTCACCAGTTTTAAACCATTTACTAAAAACATCGAACATCAATGTAACAAAATAGATTATAAGGTTTACGTAAATTAGTTTTTCAACTATGCCTGCGTGTTTAAATCTATGCTTTATGTTTTCTAATACATCCATCTTTAATAAACGAAAATTAATAGGTAAATTTAAAGAATTTTAAATTGATTTTTTTTCCAATACCAAGCGATTATAAAACCAATAATAGCACCTCCTATATGTGCAAAGTGAGCAATGTTTCCAACAGAGTATTTAGTTAATCCAAAAAATAAATCACTTAAAATAATTAATGGAATAAAGTATTTAGCAGCTATTGGTACAGGAAAAAAGATCATTGCTAGCTTAGCATCAGGAAAAGAGATAGCAAAAGCAACTAAAACTCCATAAATAGCTCCAGAGGCACCTACTGCGGGTGTATGATATAAAGAATAAAATTCACTCATTGTTTTATTAGACAATGTTATTATGTCATCATTGTATTTACCAAATTCTAAAATTTGTTGAATATCAGAAGAAGAAAGACCAAGACTAATTAATTGCTCATAAATATCATTAAATTGATAATAATTAACAAAAGTATATATTAAGCCTGCTCCAAGTCCTGCTGAAAAATAAAAGAATAAAAACTTGTTTTTTCCCCACATTTGCTCTAGCGGAGTTCCGAAAGCCCATAAAGCATACATGTTGAATATTAAATGCATTGATCCACCATGCATAAACATACTAGAAATATATTGCCAAAAACCAAAGTGTTCATTTGTTGGTAGATGTAGTGCAAAAATATTTGTTAAATCCATTTTTAATAGCAATGGAGTTGCAAACATGATTACATTTATAATAATTAAATGCTTAATAGCATCTGTTAATTTAGGCATCTTAAAAAAGTTTTAAAGTGTTCTGAATCATTTAAATAAAGAACGCATATAAAATTAACTATTCTTTTTAATTTTAAAAATTATTTATTTGTTAAAAATAGCATCAATTTCATGTAAGGTTAATGTTTTAAAAATTGGTTTACCAAAAGGAGAAACTGAAGGTTCTTTACAAGAAAATAAATCGTTTACTAAGTTTTCTTGCTCCTTTGTTGATAATAAAGTTCCTGTTTTTATAGCCAATGATTTAGCAAATGACTTAGCCATAACATCAAAATGACTAAAACTTGCGTCTGGAACTTCTAACTTAATATCGTCAAGTAATTGTTCCAATATAAGTGTAATTTGACTTTCTGTAATAGAGGTTGGTATTCCTCCAATTACAACACTCTCCTTGGTGAATTCATCAAACATAAAACCAGCACTTTCTAAATCTGATTTTATGGTATATATCATTTCAATATCAGAAGTAGAAAAAGAAATACTAACTGGGAATAATAGTTGTTGACTACTAGCTTCTTTAACGGTAATGTTTTCTAAAAACTCTTCATACAATATTCGTTGATGTGCTAAAGATTGATGTATTAAAACAACTCCAGATTTTATTGAACTTAACAAATATTTTTTTTGAATTTGAAATGTTTTACCTGTTTCAGTTTCTTGATAAGATTCAAAAAGTTGTTCTTGAGGTACAGGATCTAGAGGTTGAATATTACTAGTGTATAAGGCCTCCCAATTACCTGGGTCTTTTTTAAAGTTAGCCTGATAACTTTGGGTAGAGCTTGAAGAAGTATTACTTGAAGAACCAGAATTAATAGTTGGAGTTGATTCGTACTGAGTCTCTGTTTTAAAAGGATTAAAATTAGGGTCTACAGTTATTGGAGGAACAGAAGGAGTTCCTTTTTTACTGTAATCATAAGGTGTGTCTAAATTAGCATCTCTTTCAAAATCTAATACAGGAGCAACATTATATTGACCTAAACTATGTTTTATAGTAGCTCGTAAAATTGCATATAAAGCTTTTTCATTATCAAACTTTATTTCTGTTTTAGTTGGGTGAATGTTAATATCAATGCTGTTTGGAGGTACATCTAAATATAAAAAATAAGAAGGATGTGATCCATTTTCTAAAAGCCCTTCAAAAGCATTTACTACAGCGTGATTCAAGTAAGAACTTTTAATAAACCTATCATTAACAAAAAAGAATTGTTCTCCTCTTTTTTTCTTAGAAAATTCAGGTTTAGCTACAAAACCAGTAATAGTAATGATGTCTGTTTGTTCTTGGATAGGAACCAGTTTTTCATTCATCTTTGGACTAAAAATAGCAACAATACGTTTGCGTAGGTTACTTTTTTTAAGATGATATACTTCATTATTATTATGATGTAATAAAAAAGTAATATCAGGATGTGCTAAAGCTACACGTTGAAATTCGTCAACAATATGTCGAGTTTCAATAGTGTCAGATTTCAAAAAATTACGTCGAGCTGGAATGTTATAAAATAAATTTTTAACAGCTAAACTAGTACCTTTTGCTGTTGAAATAGTGTCTTGAGAAGTAATTTTACTTCCTTCAATTTTTATTTGTGTGCCTAACTCTTCATCCTCTTGTTTTGTTTTTAACTCTACATGAGCAATTGCGGCAATAGAAGCTAAGGCTTCTCCTCGAAATCCCTTGGTGTTTAAGTTAAATAAATCTTGAGCATCTTTTATTTTAGAGGTGGCATGGCGTTCAAACGATAAACGAGCATCAGTAGTACTCATGCCTTTTCCGTCATCAATTACTTGAATAAGCGTTTTACCAGCGTCTTTTAAAAGCAACTTTATAGAAGTAGCACCAGCATCAATAGCATTTTCTAATAATTCTTTAACAACAGAAGCAGGTCGTTGTACCACTTCGCCTGCAGCAATTTGATTTGCTACATGATCGGGTAATAGTTGTATTATATCAGACATTAATTATCTTTTGATAAAAATA
This sequence comes from Tenacibaculum sp. E3R01, assembly GCF_003318185.1. Taxonomy (NCBI): domain Bacteria; kingdom Pseudomonadati; phylum Bacteroidota; class Flavobacteriia; order Flavobacteriales; family Flavobacteriaceae; genus Tenacibaculum; species Tenacibaculum sp. E3R01. Next base: position 323,598 of record NZ_QOCC01000020.1, read on the forward strand.
TGGATAAGTCAAAATCAATTATAAATAAAAAGAACAACACAAGAACAGCTATAATAATAATTATAGTACTGTTAAGTCCTCCGTTCTTAGAATTTTTAAATTCATCAATAGCTGAATTTAACTTTCCTTTTAAACTTTTTCTCTTTCCTACCGTAGTACGAAATTCATCAAATTTATGTTTAACTTCATACGGATTTCCATCTCCTTTGTAATAACGAGGCGTATAATCGAATTTTTTATTTTCTCTTTTAATAAATCCCATAAAAATTGTTGTTTTTTAGATGAGTTTCTGCAAAAATCACACCATAAAAAGTAAAAAATCAAAGTTACTGAATTAAAGATTGGTGTTCAAACAATGTTGATAAAATAGTATGTGATAAGCAATGGTATTTATCGGTCATGAAAAAGCCAAAAGAAAAATAATTATTTTTCTTTTGGCTTGTAAATACTTTTTGCGCTTGTAAAATTAAAAACCTAATGAACTAGATTTTCTTTCTTGATTTTTAATAGCTGCCATTTTAATAGCCGCAACTGCACATTCAATACCTTTGTTTCCTAGTTTTCCTCCAGATCTTTCAATAGATTGCTGTCTGGTATTATCTGTCAAAACACAGAATATTACAGGAACATCGTATTTAATGTTTAAATCTACTATTCCTTGAGTTACACCTTCACAAACAAAATCAAAATGTTTAGTTTCTCCTTGAATTACATTTCCAATAGCTATGATTGCATCAAGTTTTTGAGATTCAATCATTTTTTTACAACCATATACTAATTCAAAACTTCCTGGAACTTCCCAAGAAATAATATTTTCTTTTTCTGCTCCACAATCAAGAAAAGTTTCAATTGCTCCTTGATGCATGCTGCCTGTTATTTCTGGATTCCATTCAGAAACAACAATCCCAAACCGAAATGATTTCGCGTTTGGGATTGAAGCTTTATCGTAATGTGATAAATTTGTTGTTGCCATATTTTATTTTTTGCTATTACTAATTAAAAGTAATATTAATTGGTAATGGCAGATTTTTTTTAATTATTGTGCGTATTTAGCACTGTTAATGTATTTTTCAATATCTCTTCCTTGATCAGTATTAGAATACTTTTCTTTAATAAGAGAAAAATGTTTTTCAGCCACACTATACTTTTTTAAACTCATAGCAGTTTGACCTGCTTTGAATAAAAATAAAGGTGCTGTGAATTCATTATCTTTTTTAGTAGCAGCTTTTTCATAGTATTCTAAAGCGTCTTCAGCTTGGTTGATATCTGCAAAAGCATCTCCAATAGCTCCTAAAGCAGTAGGGCCTAATAATTCATCATCAGAAGAAAAATTACTTAAATACTCGATAGCCTCTTCGTATTTTTTCATTTTTAAATATGAAATACCAGCATAATAATTTGCTACATTTCCAGCTTTAGTACCACTAAATGTTTCTGCAATATCAGGAAAACCATATTTTCCATCACCACCAGTTAACGCTAAGTTGTATAAAGAATCTGCAACTTTTCCACTAGAAGTAGCAGCCTTATCAAAAAATGTTCTAGGGTATGCTAATTCATTTGAAGCCTCTTTTTCAGTAGGTTCAGCAATAAATTTATTATATCCTAAGTATATTAAAATTAAAGCAGCAACTGCTACTAAACCATAAAACAAAGGTTTGCTGTTGTTTTCAATCCATTGCTCAGATTTATTAGCGGCTTCATCTAAATTATTAAAGACTTCAGCAGTAGTACTTTGTGTTTCGTCAAAAGTTTCTTCTACTTCCTTTACAATCTTTTCTTTTTTAGGTTTATAACCTCTTTTCTTATATGTAGCCATAATTGCTTAAAAATTAGTGCCGACAAAAATAGTTTTTTTAATTGGATTTTAAAAATCGATTTTTCGTAAATTTTCAATAATTTGCGCTACCTTTTTAGAAACACCTTTTTTACATGTATTTGCAGAAAATTTCATTGGTTAATTTTAAAAATATTGAAGTACAAACATTTAATTTTCAAAAGAAGATAAATTGTTTTGTAGGTAACAATGGTATTGGTAAAACAAATGTGTTAGATGCTATATACTATTTATCTTTTGCTAAAAGTTATTTCAATTCTGTAGCTGGGCAAAATATTAGACATGGTGAAGATTTTTTTATGATTGAAGGAGATTATTTATTAAATGAAAGAGTTGAAAAAATTATTTGCTCATTAAAAAGAGGTCAAAAAAAAGTTTTAAAGAGGAATGGAAAGGCGTACGATAAATTTTCTGAACACATTGGTCAATTACCATTGGTAATAATATCACCAGCAGATAGAGATTTGATTACTGAAGGAAGTGATACAAGAAGAAAGTTTATTGATGGTGTTATCTCTCAACAAGACAAAGAATATTTACACAACTTAATATCTTATAATAAAGTACTTGTACAGCGTAATGCGCTATTAAAATATTTTGCTGCGAATAGAACATTTGACGCATTAAATTTGAAAGTATATGATGAACAGTTAATACAGTATGGATCTGTGATTCATAAAAAAAGAAAATTGTTTTTAGAAGAATTTGTACCTATCTTTAATGCAAAGCACTTAATAATTTCTGGAGCTAATGAAAAAGTAGATTTATTTTATAAAAGTCAGTTGAATGATACTTCTTTTGAAGACTTATTAGCACAAAGTTTGGAAAAAGATAGAATGATACAGTACACAACAGTTGGAATTCATAAAGATGATTTAAGTTTTGTAATAGAAGAGTATCCAATTAAAAAATTTGGATCTCAAGGGCAACAAAAATCATATTTAATAGCATTAAAATTAGCACAGTTTGAATTTATAAAACAACAAGCCAATGTGGTACCAATTTTATTATTAGATGATATTTTTGATAAGTTGGATGAAAATAGAGTTGGTCAAATTGTTGATTTAGTTAATGATGATGAGTTTGGTCAGATTTTTATTACTGATACTCATGCTGATAGAACTGAAAATGTAATTAAAAAAAGTAATAAAGAATACCAAATATTTAAACTTTAATATTAAAAAATTAAGAGATGGCAAAAAGAGAGAATGATAGTTTTTCAGTAAAAGACTTAATGGGAAGTTTTATTAAAGAAAATAATTTAAATAAAGGGTTTCAAAAAATTCATATTGAAGAAGCATGGGCAAAGTTAATGGGAACTGGTGTAGCTTCTTATACAGATGGCGTGAAATTACAGAATGGAACGTTAATTGTACGTTTAAAATCTTCGGTATTAAGAGAAGAATTGAGTTACGGTAAAGACAAAATAATAAGAATGATTAATGAAGAAATGGGAGAAGATTTAGTAAAGAAGTTGATGTTGGTTTAAATGAATAAAATAGTAACATTTTTAATACTAATATTGATTTTTTATGTAGGTGTTATTAATTATACAATTTTTTCTTTAACAGGTTTTTATAGTGATGTTTTCTTTGCAATTTTAGTATCAGTAATCATAATAATTTTAACCATAATAAATTGGAAGAAATCATCATTAGTTAATAGAATTTTAAAGTGTTTTTCAATAATAATTTCTTTTGGTGTTATGATATTAACTTTCTTGGTAGAAGGTATGGTTGAAGAAGAGTTTATTGTTCTTGATACTATTGAAATTAATAAAATAAAATATAGAGTTCACTATTTTCCACCACAAGGAGTATGGGGATTTGAAAATGGAAAAATTTATATTACTAAATTGAATGAGACGCTCCCGTTTATAGAGAAACATTATTTTTATGGGATTCCTAAATTTATATTAGAAGATGATTTTCAAAAGAAAAGTAAAAAAACACAACATAAAAAGGTAAAGAAATTTATACAAAATGAATTAATTTAACACTAAATAAAAAACTCGCTACAAATATGTAGCGAGTTTTTATATTTTTTAATGCTTTTAATTAAAACATTTCTCTACCAGAAAAATGGAAAGCACCTTCAATAGCTGCGTTTTCATCAGAATCTGAACCGTGAACAGCGTTTTCACCAATTGAAGTAGCAAACATTTTACGTATTGTTCCTTCAGCAGCTTCAGCTGGGTTTGTAGCACCAATTAATGTTCTAAAGTCTTCTACTGCATTTTCTTTTTCTAAAATTGCAGAAACAATAGGACCACGAGTCATAAATTCAACTAATTCACCAAAAAATGGACGCTCATTATGAACAGCATAAAATGCTTCAGCATCACTTTTTGTCATTTGTGTTTTTTTAAGAGCTACAATTCTAAATCCTGCAGCATTAATTTTTTCTAAAATTGCACCAGTATGTCCGTTTTCAACTGCATCTGGTTTAATCATTGTAAAAGTTCTATTTGTTGCCATCTTAATAATCTTCTTGTTTTTTAATCGGCGCAAAAATACACTTTTTAATGTTATTAACAAGTTAAGGATACGTTTGACTGATTTCTTGAAGGATAGTATTGTTTCTACCTCGCATTTGAAAAACAACTTTATTACTTGTTAAATCAATAGATAACACACCAAAAGATAATGAACTTACAACTTTTCCGATTCTGAATTTATTTTCTTCCGATTTAAAAGAAGTGTAAGAATGTGTTAATCCACTAGAAGTAAAATCGATAATTGGATACGGAACTTCCTTTATTGTAGTTTTAGAAAATTCAGAAATATGTCTGTCTCCTGAAAGAAAAATAACATTTTTTGCTTTTGAAGTTTTAATAAGCTTAAAAAGTTTAGTTACTTCATTTGGGAAGTTTCCCCATTTTTCAAAACCATGTTCTTTTGATAATACTTGAATACTACTTACAATTATATTAAAGTTAGCATTTGAGTTTTTTAATTCATTTTCTAACCATTTCCATTGCTGAGTTCCTAAAATAGAACCATCTTCATGAGTGTTAGGTTGGAATCGTTTACTTCCAGTGCCTTTTGTTAGTTTAGTTCTAAAGTATCGAGAATCTAATACTATTATTTTAACACTATTGTTTTTTGTTTTAAAGGTTTTAGTATGATAAATTCCTTCTTGTTGTCTTCTAGGAGAGTTTTCAGGAACATCTAAAAAATCTAAAAATAATTGTTGGCTTTCTTTCTTCTTTTTGTATTCGAATCCTCCGTCATTTTTTCCGTAATCATGATCGTCCCAAGTTCCTAAAATAGGAGTTGTTTTAGTTAATTTATTATAAAAGAAGCGATTTTTTTGTTGAGTGTATAATCTTTTCATTTTACGCATGCTATTAGTATCGGCATAAATATTATCACCGCCCCATATCCATACATTAGGTTGTAAAGAAGTGATGTCTTGCCAAAAAGGATTTGGCAAATTTTGATTATTACAAGAACCAAAAACAATGGTGAATTTCTCTTGACAGAAAGAGTTAGTAGTAAATAATAAAACTAGAAATGGTAAAATAAATTTATAACGAATCATGTGTTTAATTTTTTCTGAAAGAAACAAAAAGAAAAGGACAAAAAGATTAATAAAACATTAATTTGTATCTTCGCCACTTATGATTTTGAAACAATTTAAGGAATTAAAAGAATTCTTATCACGGCCTCAAGAAGTGGTAATAATAGGGCATAGAAATCCTGATGGAGATGCAGTTGGATCTACATTAGGTTTAAAACATTATTTAGATAAAAAAGGGCATAAAGCACAAGTGTTAATGCCTAATGAATATCCTGATTTTTTACATTGGATTCCTGGCTCTGAAACTGTATATAGATTTGACAGACAGAATAACCAAAGTGTAAAAGCATTAAAAAAATCTACCATTATATTTTTATTAGATTTTAATGCATTGCATAGAGTTGGTAATGACATGCAAAATACTTTAGAAAAGTATGAAAACGATTTCGCATTAATTGATCATCATCAACAGCCTGATGATTTTACGTATATGTATTCTGATACGTCAATGTCTTCAACTTGTCAAATGGTATATAATTTTATTGAGATGATGGAAGATGTGGATATGATAGATAAACACATTGCTACCTGTTTATATACCGGTATAATGACAGATACAGGCTCATTTCGTTTTCGTTCTACAACAAGTAGAACACATAGAATTATTGCTGATTTAATAGATAAGGGAGCGGAAAATGATAAAATTCATAGCAATGTTAATGATTCGAACACGTATAGCAGATTGTTGTTATTAGGACAATCGTTGAGTAATTTGGAAATTTTACCAGAATATAAAACAGCTTTTATAACACTTTCACAAGAAGAAAAAAAGAAGTTTAATTATGAGAAAGGAGATACTGAAGGTGTTGTAAATTATGCTTTATCATTAAAAGGAATTGTATTTGGAGTTATTTTTATAGAAGATGAAGAGCAGGGGATTATAAAAATATCTTTTAGGTCTAAAGGAAAGTTTTCTGTAAATCAATTTGCAAGAAATTATTTTAATGGAGGAGGACATGATAATGCGTCAGGAGGAAAAAGTGAATTAAATATGGAAGATACGATTGCTAAATTTAAATCGTTATTACCTCAATATATTGACGAATTACAAACATCTTATGAAGTATAAAAGTGTATTTTTTTTAGTAGTAATTATACTGTTTTCTTGTAACGAACCCAAAGCAAGAAGACCTAAGAAGCATGGCACACAAAACTTTTATAAAGAAGTATTAAAAGAGAATAAAAAAATAAACGACCTGCAAAAAAAGCGTATAGAGTTATGGATATCTAAAGATACAATTCATGATTTTATTGAAAGTACCAAAGGGTATTGGTACTATTATGTAAAAAAAGATACGCTTCAAAGTAATACTCCTAAATTTGAGCAATTTGTTGATATAGAGTATAATGTAAAGAGTATGGTTGGTGATATTATATACGAAAAACAACAAAGAACATACAAAATAGATAAAGAAGATTTTATTCCTGCTTTACAAGATGGAATAAAGTTGATGAAAATAGGAGAAACCATTACATTTGTGATCCCTTCATACAGAGCTTATGGTATTACTGGTGATGGAAATAAAATAGGTGTAAATCAGCCTATACAAAGTACAGTAACATTAATCGACATTAAAAACAAATAAATAAAAATGAAATTAACTAAAATTTTAGCAGCTTCAATTATAGGCTTATCAATAGCTTCTTGTAGTAATGGCAGCGGTCAAACAAAAACTAAAAGTTCATTAACATCTGAGGTAGATTCAGTAAGTTACGCTATTGGTTTAGATATGGCAACAAAGATAAGGGCTAACTTTAAAGACATGGATAATGATTTATTTATTCAAGGTTTTAAAAACGGAATGGATTCTACTAATATGTTAATGGAAAATAAAGATGTAAACGTTGTTTTACGTAACTATTTCCAAAAGCAACAGCAAGAGAGAATGAAAAAAATGCAGGAGGAGCAAACTAAGAAAGCTGAAAAAGAATTTGGAGAGTATAAAAAAGAAAACGAAAAGTTTATAGCTGATAATAAAACTAAAAGTGGAGTAGTTACTACTGCTAGTGGATTACAATACGTAGTTTTAAAAGAAGGTAATGGAGATACTCCTAAGGCTAACTCTAGAGTTAAAGTACATTATCACGGAACTTTAATTGACGGTACTGTTTTTGATAGTTCTGTAGAAAGAAAAGAGCCATCTGAATTTGGAGTAGGGCAAGTAATTAAAGGTTGGACTGAAGGTTTACAGTTAATGAAACCAGGAGCTAAATACAAATTCTTTATACCACAAGAATTGGCTTACGGACCACAACAAAGAGGTAAATTATTAAAACCATTTTCTGCATTAATTTTTGAAGTAGAATTATTAGAAATTAAGTAATTTATCACAACATATTTAAAAACAATTAGGCTAGTGAATTCACTAGCCTAATTGTTTTTTAGTACTTTAGCTAAACTAAAAATAGAGAAATGAAATTAGTAAAATATTTATTAATTATTACAGTTGTATTAACTGCTTGTAAAACAATAAAATATCCAGATTTAGAAAACGGTTTGTATGCTGATATACAGACGAATAGAGGTGATATATTAATTAAACTTCATGATAAAGAAGTTCCAATGACAGTTGCTAATTTTGTGTCTTTAGCAGAAGGTGACAATCCTAAAGTAACCGATTCATTAAAAGGAAAGCTTTATTTTGATGGAACAAAATTTCATAGAGTTATTAAAGATTTTATGATACAAGGAGGTGATATTACAGGAACTGGTGGTGGTAATGCTGGGTATAAATTTGGAGATGAGTTTCCGATGGATGCCGAAGGAAAATTAATTTATAAACATGAGAAAGCAGGTGTTTTATCTATGGCTAACTCAGGTAAAAATACAAATTCAAGTCAGTTTTTTATTACGCACAAAGCTACACCTTGGTTAGATGGAATGCATTCTATATTTGGAATGGTGCAAAAAGGACAGTCTATTGTTGATACTATTCAGAAAAATGATTATATAAATCATATTGAAATTATTAGAGTAGGTAAAGAGGCAAAGAAATTTGATGCCCCAATAGTATTCAAAAATGAATTAGCAAATGCAGCTCAAAAAGAAGAGGAACGCAAAAGAATATTAGAAGAATTAAAAAAGAAGTATCTAGAAAAAATGGGAATAGATAAAGCTATTTCTACTGAGTCTGGATTGAAAATATTATCATTACAAAAAGGTAAAGGTAAGAAAGTGAATCCTGCTATTCCAACTACAGTTCATTACACACTTTATTTAATAGATGGGAAAAAAATAGATTCGAGTATAGATAAAGGCAGGCCATTTACTTTTATAATAGATGAAATGGATTTAATTGCCGGGTGGAAAGAAGGTGTTAAAACGATGAGGGAAGGTGATAAGTCTAGGTTTTTTATTCCTTATTATCTAGGATATGGTGAAGATGGATTAGGGCCAATAATTGGGAAATCTGATTTGATTTTTGAAGTTGAAGTTTTAAAAGTAGGTAAATAGTTTGGTAGAGAGTATTTTACAAAAAGATAGAGAGCTGTTAATCTTTTTAAATAATTTAGGAAGTGAGCAATATGATGGTTTTTGGTTAACAATAACTAATCAATTTACTTGGGCTCCTTTATTTGCTTTTATTTTATTTTTAATATTTAAATATCTAGGATTCAAAAAAGGGATTTTTACTTTTTTATTCCTAGTTTTATTAGTTGCTTTTTCTGATCAGTTTACAAATTTAGTTAAAAACTATTCAGAGAGATTAAGACCTTGTAATACTGAAAGCTTACAACAGTTATTAAGAACATTTTCATATAAGCCTGGAGGGTATAGTTTTTGGTCTGGACATGCATCACTGTCTTCAGCATTTACTGTATTTATAGTGTTCCTGCTTAGAAACAGAACTAAATTAATATACTTGTTATTTATATTTCCAGTAATTTTTGGGTATAGTAGAATATATTTAGGGGTTCATTATCCAGTAGATGTAACGTCAGGTTACATAACAGGTGCACTTATTGGAACTGTTTTTTATCTGTTATACAAGCTATTGTTTAAGGCTGTTTTTACGGAGAAATATAGTTAGTAAATAGTAGAATTAGAATAAATAGAGCATTTTCATTTGAAAATGCTCTATTTATTTATAAGATATTTAAAATATTAGTATCTTGCATTTATTATGCATGCATAGTAAAAATAATAAAAAATTATATCATGACTAAGTACAAACATATTTTTGAGCCATTAGATTTAGGATTTACAACTTTGAAAAATAGAGTTTTAATGGGGTCGATGCATACAGGTTTAGAAGAAGAGAAGAATGGAATTGAAAAGATAGCGACTTACTATGCTGAAAGGGCTAAAGGAGGAGTTGGATTGATAGTTACTGGTGGAATAGCGCCAAACATTCAAGGATGGACAGCACCTTTTTCAGCAAGAATGAGTACAAAAAAACATGCTAAAGAACATAAAGTAATAACTGAAGCTGTACATAAAGAAGGAGGGAAAATTTGTATGCAAATTTTACATTCTGGTCGTTATGGGTACCATCCATTTACAGTAGCTCCTTCGAAAATAAAAGCACCAATTAATCCTTTTAAACCATTTGCTTTAAAGCAATCTGGAATACGAAGAACAGTGAAAGATTTTGTTAATTGTGCTAAATTATCTCAAGAAGCTGGTTACGATGGAGTAGAAATTATGGGTTCCGAAGGGTATTTAATCAATCAATTTATAGTAAAAAGAACAAATAAGAGAGAGGATACCTATGGAGGTGTTTATGAAAATCGTATTCGTTTGGCCGTTGAATTGGTAAGTAAAATAAGAGAAGAAGTAGGAGAGAATTTTATTATCATTTATCGCTTGTCAATGTTAGATTTAGTAGAAAATGGTAGTTCATGGGAAGAAGTAGTTCAATTAGGAAAAGAAATTGAGAAGGCAGGAGCTACAATCATAAATACAGGAATTGGATGGCATGAATCAAGAATTCCTACAATAGCAACTTCAGTGCCTAGAGCAGCTTTTACATGGGTTACTCAAAAAATGAAAGAAGAGCTTTCTATTCCTTTAATAACATCTAATCGTATTAATATGCCAGATGTAGCTGAAAAGGTATTGGCAGAAGGGCATGCAGATATGATTTCTATGGCTCGTCCGTTTTTAGCTGATCCTGAATGGGTGAATAAGGCTAAAGAAGAAAAAGATGATGAAATTAATACCTGTATAGCTTGTAATCAGGCTTGTTTAGATCATGTTTTTGAAAAGAAAATAGCAAGTTGTTTAGTAAATCCTAGAGCGTGTCATGAAACAGAATTAAATTATACTGCTACAAATAATAAAAAACGTATAGCGGTTGTTGGTGCTGGACCTGCAGGTTTAGCAGCGTCTACTGTTGCAGCTCAAAGAGGTCATGAAGTAACACTTTTTGATGCCGATAAAGAAGTAGGAGGTCAGTTTAATATCGCTAAACAAATTCCAGGAAAAGAAGAGTTTTACGAAACAATTAGATATTTTAAAAAACAGCTTGAAATACATAATGTAAACATTCAATTAAATACAAGGGTTTCAGCTGAAGATTTAGCAAAAGGTAATTTTGATGAAGTAATTTTAGCAACAGGTATTACTCCAAGAACACCAAGAATAGAAGGTGTCGATCATGAAAAAGTATTAAATTATATCGATGTTTTAAAATTGAAAAAAACAGTAGGTAAAAGAGTTGCTGTTATAGGAGCTGGAGGTATTGGTTTTGATGTTTCTGAATATTTAACTCACGAAGGTGAAAGCACAAGTCAAAATATAGATGCTTGGTTAAAAGAGTGGGGAGTTGATAAAACAATGGGAGCACGAAGTGGTATTGAAGGTGTTAAGCCTGAGTTTCATCCTTCACCAAGGGAAATATTTATGTTTAAACGAAGTAAAGGTAAATTCGGAAAAAATCTAGGGAAAACTACTGGCTGGATTCATAGAGCTAATTTAAAAAAGAAGAATGTACAGTTTATAAATGAAGTTCAGTATACGAAAATAGATGATCAAGGATTACATTATACTCAAAATGAAGAAGAAAAGATATTAGAGGTCGATCATGTAATTATTTGTGCTGGTCAAGTTCCTTTTAAAGAGTTGTTCGAGCCTTTAGAAGCAAAAGGAGTAAATGTTCATTTAATTGGAGGAGCTGACGTCGCTGCTGAGTTAGATGCCAAACGAGCTATAAATCAAGGTAGCAGATTAGCTGCTAAATTATAAAAAAGAAATCCTGCA
>NZ_QOCC01000020.1:335259-339114 GCF_003318185.1 Tenacibaculum sp. E3R01
TGCAGGATTTCTTTTTTATAAAACCTGAATTTATTGATAAATCTAAATATTTACCGATATTTGTGATATTATTACAAAATACAATAGAATGGCAATGAATAAAAACACAGTTCTTGGTTGGGCTACATTGATAATGATTTTAATGGGGATTTTACTTGTAACTTTAGCAGTATTTAAATACGATGAAATAGCAGGGTATGGATTTGGCGCAGTTGGTCTTGGTTTTTTTGCAAATGCATGGGTGTTTAATGCACTAAAAGGTAGAGTATAATAATATCCACTAATTTTTTAAAGAATAATTATAATGAGTGACGATAAGAAAGTAATCTTTTCGATGAATAAGGTTTCTAAAACCTATCAAAGTACAGGAAAACAAGTTTTAAAAGATATATATTTAAGTTTCTTTTATGGAGCTAAAATTGGAATTCTTGGTTTAAACGGATCAGGAAAATCTACATTATTAAAAATCATTGCTGGTGTTGAAAAAAACTATCAAGGTGATGTAACTTTTTCACCAGGATATAAAGTTGGTTACCTAGAGCAAGAGCCTCAACTGGATGAAACTAAAACAGTAATGGAAGTTGTAAAAGAAGGGGTAGCTGAAACGGTAGCAATTCTTGATGAGTACAACAAAATTAATGACATGTTTGGTTTAGAAGAAGTATATTCTGATGCTGATAAAATGGATAAGTTAATGGCTCGTCAGGCTGAACTTCAAGATCAGATAGATGCTTCGAATGCATGGGAATTAGATACCAAGCTTGAAATAGCAATGGATGCTTTACGAACTCCAGATTCAGATAAATTAATAGGTGTTTTATCAGGAGGAGAGCGTCGTAGAGTTGCTTTATGTAGATTATTACTTCAAGAACCAGAAATTTTATTATTAGATGAGCCAACAAATCACTTGGATGCAGAGTCTGTTCACTGGTTAGAGCATCATTTAGCACAATATAAAGGAACAGTTATTGCGGTTACTCACGATAGATACTTTTTAGATAATGTAGCTGGTTGGATTTTAGAATTAGATAGAGGTGAAGGAATTCCTTGGAAAGGAAACTATTCATCTTGGTTAGATCAAAAATCAACAAGATTAGCTCAGGAAAGTAAAACAGCTTCAAAACGTCAAAAAACTTTAGAACGAGAGTTAGATTGGGTACGTCAAGGAGCAAAAGGTCGACAAACAAAGCAAAAAGCACGTTTGAAGAGTTATGAGAAATTAATGAGTCAAGACCAAAAGCAAACTGAAGAAAAACTTGAAATTTATATTCCTAACGGACCACGATTAGGTACTAATGTAATTGAAGCTTCAGGTGTTTCTAAAGCTTTTGGAGATAAATTATTGTATGAAAACTTAGAGTTTAATTTACCTCAAGCTGGAATTGTCGGTATTATTGGTCCAAATGGAGCTGGTAAAACTACTATTTTCAAAATGATAATGGGTGAAGAAACTCCTGATGCTGGAACCTTTAATGTTGGTGAAACTGCTAAAATAGCCTACGTAGATCAAGCGCATTCTAATATAGACCCTGAAAAATCAATTTGGGAAAACTTTTCTGAAGGACAAGATTTGGTAATGATGGGAGGTAAGCAGGTGAACTCTAGAGCTTATTTAAGTAGGTTTAATTTCGGAGGGAGCGAGCAGAATAAAAAAGTAAACACATTGTCTGGTGGTGAACGTAATCGTTTACATTTAGCAATGACTTTAAAAGAAGAAGGAAACGTACTACTTTTAGATGAGCCTACCAATGATTTAGATGTGAATACGTTAAGAGCTTTAGAAGAAGGTTTAGAGAATTTTGCAGGTTGTGCTGTAGTAATTTCCCATGATAGATGGTTTTTAGACAGAGTTTGTACTCATATTTTAGCTTTTGAGGGAGATAGTCAAATTTATTTCTATGAAGGATCTTTTTCTGAGTATGAAGAAAATAAAAAGAAACGCTTAGGTGGTGATATAATGCCTAAACGAATTAAGTATAAAAAATTAATTAGATAAATAAAATGTAAAGACTGTCCTTTTAAAGACAGTCTTTTTTTTCTTAAATACTATTTGAAAATGCTTCTAATTCTTTAGAATAAGAATGTGAAGATCTTGAAGGAATCGTATTGAGGTATTCAATAATTTCAGAAGGGTTAATAGCTTCAATATTTTCCTCTTTATGTAATTCAGGAAGTGTATTCATAAAGTAATTTTGAATATGAGCTATGAAAGTAATAAGGTCTTTACAGTACACTGAAGGGTTGTTAAAACCATTTTTCTTACTATATCTATGAACTAATCGTCCTCCTTTACAAATTTCGTTTAAAGGACATTCCATACATTGGTTGCACAATTTACTTCCATGGCTTCCAAAATATAAACTTCCTAAAGGAGAGTTTTTTATATCTGAAAACTCATTGCTGTTTATGCTTAACCCAGTTTTAGTAAAACCATTACCACATGCTTTTAATGAGTCGATAGCTTCTATTTCACCATTAGTTTCTATGACTAATACTTTTGATTCATTTTCAGTATTTTCAGTAATTCTTAGTAAGCTATTAATAAAACCGATAAACATTGGTATTTTATATCTTTCAGGATCGTTAATCCAGATATCAAATAACTCAATTAGCCAATTTGACATTGTATTTTTGTCCTTGTTAAAAGGGAAATTATCGTGAGTATAGTCAGGAATTAAGAAATTCACTAAGCTTACATTCATTTTTTTAAAACTATCGTAAGTTTCTTTTGGATTCTCCTTTGTATTAATTACACAAGCTATATCAGCGTGTCCCATTTTGTTTTTAAGAAGAGATACTCCCTTAAAAACGTCTTCATAGCTCCCTTTACCTTTATGATCTACTCTATACATATCATGTGCTTTTGGGGTTCCATCAACACTAACACTAGGGTAAATATTAAGTTCTTTAAACAAGTTTAACCAGCTGTCATTAATAAGTACACCATTGGTTTGCATTTCATAGTAAAAAGTAACCTTATCAAGGTTTTTTTGTAACTGATTGGCTTTCGATATAAAGAGTCTATAAAATTCTTCAGAAGCTAGTAAAGGTTCACCACCATGGAAAAGGAAAGTGAATTTTTCTTTATTAAATTTTTGGATATATGATTTTACTTTCTTTAAAATATTGTCTACAGTAGTGTCTGACATAAATTTTGGTTGATTTTTATAGGTTGTATCACCAAGATTATACATAAAACAGTAGGAACAATTTAAGTTACATCTACTAGCAACTTTTAAAACTAAAGCATCGAAAATCATAATATTAGATAGGTTAAGTTTATAAAAAAGGAATTATATCTAACATTCAGATATAATTCCCTATACTTTAAATTACATGCTGAATCGTACTTCTTTCTTTTCTTCAACTGCAATTCTAGTAACACATTTACTTAATGTTTCAGACCAAACCATTCCATCTGGACAACGTCTACCTCCACCACCTGTTGGTATGTAAATAATATCATCAGTAACTGGACCGATAGCACCACCTTTAAACTTGTCTAAACTTTTAATTTCTAAATTTGAAAATTTGTCTAACCCTTTAGGTAAAAAAAACTTTTTTTTCATTGTATTAGTATTTGTTTATTATCGTGCTTACTCTATTAATGATTTTCAGCTTCCTCAATTTTATTAAATGCGCATTTAATAATTATTCTTTCTAACTAGTATGAGGAGCTTTATAGTATTACCCATTTTTTTTATTTAATTTTAAATTAATAGATAATAAGCAAGAATAAAAGGAGTGTGTTTTTTATTCTAAGAGAAGATTAAGCTAGTATTGGCCTAAGTTTTATGTAATAAAAAAAACCGAAACAATATTGTTTCGGTTTTTGAGCGAGAGACCAGGTTCGAA
>NZ_QOCC01000020.1:339186-348979 GCF_003318185.1 Tenacibaculum sp. E3R01
TGTACTATTTTAATTAGAGCGAGAGACCAGGTTCGAACTGGCGACATTCAGCTTGGAAGGCTGACGCTCTACCAACTGAGCTACTCCCGCAGTAAAGCGGTTGCAAATATAATATAGTTTCTAGAATTTACAAGAGTTTTTTTTGGGTTTTTAATAGAATTTATTACCAGTATAGGTAACTTTCAGTAAATGAATGTTATGGCTTTAGATATAAAGTAAGTTGTGCTAGTTTAGATAAGCATTCTGAAGTAAAACTATAAATAATATTCTCCCCCTCTTTGGATAGGTAGTTTACGAAAATCCCTGTAAATATTTAGTTGATTTTCATTATGTAATTTGATTAACTAAAGTTGTTTTATAACTTTCTCCAATAGGGATTTCAATCTTTCCAATTTCAATATCATGTTTGGTATAGGCAGTTACTTTATCTTTATTAATAATAAATGAACGATGAACTCTAAGAAAACGAGAATCTAAAACATTTTGAAATGCAGATATACTGTATTTGACAAGATGTGATTTATTTTCTTTTTTAATTTTAATATAGTTTTTTATACTTTCAATAAATAGTATTTCGTCAAAAAGAATTTTTACTTGTTTTCTATCTTCTGTTACAAAAATATAGCTGTTATTTTGTATCTTATTATCATTGATTTGTATTTCTGTTTTACTATTTTGTGATGCTGAAAACTTTTCAATTGCTTTAAAAAATCTGCTAAATGTTATAGGTTTTATTAAATAATCAATGGCATTTAATTCGAAACCGTCAACAGCGTATTCGCGATAAGCAGTTGTGAAAATTACTTTAGGTTTTTGTACAAGGTTTTTATAAAAATCTGTACCCAATAAAACAGGCATTTCAACATCTAAAAAAAGTAAATCGATATGTTGAATGTTTAATATATTGATAGCTTCTATGGCACTTTTGCAAGAAGCCACAACTTTAAATGTTTCAATCTTGGCGAGATGGTTTTCAATGAGCTGTCTTGCTAATTTTTCATCGTCAATTATTAAACACGTATACATTTTTTTGTTTTTTGAGTTTTAAATTTACTGAAAAACTTTCTAAAGTTTCTTCAATCTTTAAATCATAAGAGTCAAGATATAACAAGTTAAGTTGTAACTCTACATTAGTTAAACCAATTGATTTTTTTTTAGTTGATTTTTCGATGTTTAATAAAGGTTTAGTATTAAAAATATTAAAAAAAATATGATCATCATCAGTCGATAAATTAATTTTAACGGTTGCCATTTTTAATTCCTGACTAACACCATGTTTAAATGCATTTTCAATAAAGGTTAGTAATAATAAAGGTGCAATTTTATAATTTTCAGTTATCGAATTTTTAAATGATACTAAAACTCTATCTTCATAACGTACTTGTTCTAAGGCCAGATAATTTTCAATAAGTTCTATTTCTTTATAAATTGGTACAAATTTAGTATCACTTCCGTATAACATATAATCTAATATACTAGAAAGTTTTTCAATGACTTCTGGTGCTTTATCTGATTTTTCAACAGACATAGCGTACAAATTATTTAAAGTGTTAAATAAAAAATGAGGGTTTAACTGATGCTTTAATGCTTTTAATTCCAATTCTTTTTTCTGTTCTCTAATTTTTGAAAGTTTATATTGGTTTTCATAAAATGTTAGACCAACTAAAAAGAATAAAGGTTGTAAATAAAACAGGGGCAAATGAATGAAAATTGTTTTTACATCAAATATGCGTTCCCAAAACGTAATGTTTCCGTTGTTGTCTAAAAATACCTTATAACAATCGGGATATGCTTTTTCAAGAAAAGACATTCGGATCGAAACATTTAAAAAGTTTATAACGAAAAATACTAGAATAATTAAAAGTAAGAGTTTTAAAATACTTCTATTCTTTTTATAATAAGGTATAATAAAATGCAAAATAGTATAAGCAATTATTATTTGATACAGTACATGAAAAATATAGGTAACTAGAACTTCTTCTGTAGTACCAAATCGTTCTCTTGCTGATGTTGTGTAAAACAAGAAAACCACGATCCAAAAGAGTATGTGCTTATAAATAGAGAGATTAAATATTTTTAAAAAACGCTTCATTTTCAATTCATAAAAGTACAATAAAAACAAGTTATTGTTAGTGATTAGTGTACAAACAATATAAAAGAGAATACAAACAAGTATTTAAAGGTTATAAATGTATTATAGGAAGTATGTGTACAAAAATTGAAGATTTGTCCTCTTTTTAAAATCACAATTTAAGTAAGCTATAGTTTTGGGGTATAAAACAATTACAAATATGAGAACTATTTTAATTTTCGTAGTAATCGCTACTTTTTATCTACAATCGTGTATGCCACAAAAATTAGGTTTCACAAAAACTTTAAAGAATCCAAAATTGACAAAACTATGGGAAACCGATACAGTTTTAAATGATTTAGAATCGGTTATTTATGATAAGACTAATAATATACTTTATGTTACCTGTATTAACGGGCATTGGTTAAAACCCAATGGGAAAGGGTTTATAAGCAAAATAGATTTAAATGGTGAAATTATAAGTCATAAATGGATTGATAAAATTGAAGGGCCAACCGGAATGACTATATATAAAAATAAATTATTCGTTGCTGATTTTGATACAGTTTTAGAAATAGACCTTATTACATCAAGGATTATCAAGAAGTATAAAATTGAAGGTACAGAGCGGATCAATGATTTAACTGTAAGTGAAGATGGAACCGTTTATGGGAGTGGTACAAAAAGCGGAAAATTATTTGCATTGAAAAAAGGAAAGGCAATCATCTTAAAGAATAATTTAGAATGGCCAAACGGAGTGCTTTATGAAGATAAGAATATACTAATTGGTTTGGGTGATAAAACTATAAGCAGTTATAATTTAAAAACAAAAACTTCAAAAATAATAGCAAAAAATATATTTAATCCAGATGGAATTGTAGCTATAGGTAACGGTGATTATTTAATATCCAGTTGGGAGGGAATGATACATTATGTAACTAAAAACGGTACTAAAATCTTACTTTTAAATACTACTAAAGAAAAAGTAAACGCTGCTGATATTACTTATATACCAGAGTTAAAAATGATACTAGTACCTGCTATGTTAAAGCATAAATTAATTGCTTATAAACTTACAGATGAAAACTAAACTATTCACTTTTTTAACAATCGTTGGTATATGTATTTATGGATATTCACAAAATAAAACAATTCATTTTATTAATAAATCAGCAAAGATAGATGGAAAGTTAAACGAATTAATGTGGCAAAAAGCACAAGTATTTAGTAATTTTAATAATTATTACCCTAATGATACAGGTAAATCAGAAAATAAAACTGAAGTTAGAATGTATCATGATGGGATAAATCTATACATAGGGGTAGTATATCATGATACAACATCAAAAAGTAAAATTAGCACATTAAAACGCGACAATCATGGCGATGCTGTTGTGAGTAGTGATGCTTTTGGAATAGTATTAGACCCCTTCAACAAAGAAAATAACGGTTATTATTTCACATTAAACACTGGAAATACTCAAGTAGATGCTTTGGTAGATTTTAATGGAACTGATTACAGTTTTAATGAAAGTTGGAACTCAGTTTGGTATTCGAAAACCGGGATTAAGGGCACTAAAAAAATATACGAAATAGAAATTCCGTTTAAAGCTTTAAATTTTGATATAAATAACAATACTTGGGGTGTTCAATTTTTTTACAGAGACTTTAAGACTAATAAATGGATGACTTATACCGATATGTCACGCAACTTTTTTCAGTTTGATTTACGCTTTACAGAAGATATAATTATTCAAAATTTACCTCAAACAAATACATCAAAATTTGTGTTAGTACCATCAGTAACTTATAATTTTGAAAAAGATGTTACTAAGAGCATACAAGAGTCTACTTTTAAACCAAGTATTGATGCGCAATATAATATAACTTCTTCTTTGAGGTTAGAGACTAGCATTAATCCTGATTTTTCGCAAGTAGATGTTGATCAACAGGTAGTTAATTTAACACGTTTTGCGATTAATTTTCCTGAGCGGCGAAACTTTTTTTTAGAAAATAGTGATTTGTTTAATAATTTAGGAACTTCTGGAGTTAATCCGTTTTATTCTCGAATAATTGGAGCTACAACAGATATGCAATTTGGATTAAAACTTTCGGGAAATATTTCTCCAAACACACGTGTCGGAATTTTAAGTGCTCAAACCAAAAAAACTGGAGGAAATCAAGCGCAAAATTATGCGGTTTTGGTTGGTCGTCATAAATTATCAAGAGACTTTACTACTACTGCTTATTGGGTTAATAGACAGCGAACTAACGGAGTCAAATTTAAAAATGATTACAACCGTGTTTTTGGTTTAAACTTAAATTATAAATCAAATAACAAGCTATGGTCTGCACAGACAAACTATGGTAAGAGTTTAAGTAATAAGATTGAATCTGATAATAGTTTTTTCAATGTTGAAGGACAATATAATTCAAGAAAGACATATGCCAAGGGAGCATTTAAAACGGTAGATAAAAATTTTATAACAGATGTTGGGTTTACACCTAGACTTTATAATTACGATGCTATAAACAATCAAGTTATTAGAAAATCATATTTAGATTCGTATTTTGTTTTTCAGAAAACGTACTATCCTACAAAATCTAAAACGATAGACCGTTTTCGTTATTTATCAGTAGTAAATGATGCATTTTGGAATAGAGAGGGGAAGCTTACCGAGATGTCTACAGTAATTGGGAATTCGATTTGGTTTAAGAAGAACTTATCATCTTTATATTTCAACTTAACACATAATTACTTCAATTTTCAATATGGGTTTGATATTCTAAACAATGGAAAGCCTATTCAACCAGATGTTTACAATACTTTCGATATTAAAATTGGTTACAATAACCGTTCAAGTAACAAAAATTTATATTATGGTACCGAAGTTTTTTACGGTGGATATTTTAACGGAGAAAGAAGAGGTTTTAATTCCGAAATAGGTTGTAGACTTTTACCATTTGCACAATTAAATATTAATTATTCTTTAAACAATATTAATCTTTATAATCTAGGAAAAGAAACCTTTCATTTGGCTCAATTTACAGGTGAAGTGTTTTTTAGTAATCGTTTAAATTGGACAACTTATGTACAGTATAACACACAGAGAAATAACTTTAACATTAATAGTCGTTTACAATGGGAATATAAACCATTGTCATATATCTATTTTGTAGTGACAGATAATTTTAATGAACAGGTTACAAGAACGAATTGGGGCATAGCATTTAAGGTTAATTATAGATTTGATTTTTAGAATATGAAGTTAAGAAAATTAATAAGTACCAGCATTGCTGTATTGTTTTTAGTATTAGGTGTAACTGGAGTTTTGATGTATGTACAACCTTATAACAAATCCATAGCTTCTATACATACAGTTTTCGGTTTTCTGTTTTCGATAGGGGTGATTTCTCACATTATTAATAATATAAAACCACTAAAAATGTATAGTATAAATTCAAAAAATAACTTTTTAAATACTCATTCTGTAGGGTTATTATTTGTAACTGGTGTTTTATTAATGGGATTATTTTTTAATATTACAGGGTTTAATAAAATATATGATTTTGGGAATGAGTACAGGAATAGTTTACAAGGAAAAGAAACATTAGAGGATGGAAAGCAAAGTATTACTGTAAAGAAAGAACTTAATGACATTTCGGTTGAAATTGATGTAAAGAAAGGTGATGCGTTTCGTTACGCAATGATGGTAGTTTGGGTTGAAGATATTGATGGTAATTATATTGAAAGTTTATTTGTACCTAAATCAATTGCTACAAGTAAATATGTAAATGGTCAGAAAAATGAAAATGGAATTTGGAAATCAGCAATTGTTCGTAGACCAGAGTCATTACCGTATTGGGCACATAAAAGAGGGATTAGGGCTTCAGACGGATTATACATTCCGTTAGGGAAATCTTATGATATAGACGCTGTTTCAGGTGCAACACCAACTGATGATTTTATTATTAATTCAAAAGCAAAGATTGGAAAGTTAAATAAATTTAGAGTGTTAATGGAAGTCAATCAATCATTTAATTGGAATAAATATTACAGTAAAGATCGTTTTCCAAATGATAGTATTTATAGTGGTTCTGGAAGAGTTGGCCAACCCGCAATTGTATATGCTATTGATGTTGATTTAGATAAGATAAAAACTTCAAAAAATTATTTTTTTGAACCAATTGGACACAGCCATCATTCTGGTAAAAATGGTAAGCTATTTAAAGAGATGTCGAAGATAACAACGGCTTTAGATATTATTGATAGAGGTATTGTGAAGGTGATTAAATAATTTTAAGAAATGAACTTTGTCTAGTCCTGAAATACGGTTACAGGTTAAGATAGACTTTAGGCTGTAGTCGTATTTCAGGAGGGTCAAAATGCACTACAACGTTTTGGCTAAACTGCGTTTTAATACAATTTAGGTGGTGTTGTACAGTGTTTTTATTTTCTATCAATCCAAATATTCAATTCATCAATAGGTATTTCGTTTTCAAATAATTTCATAAGAAATAAGTTTGAGCGTCTTACTTTTAAATCCTTTGGATTCTTAAATTCGATAAAATGAACACCTGGTTCCCTAATTTCTAGTGTCATTATTTTTTTGGCTCTTTTACCAAATTCATATGATTGAATTCTCCAATTTGTAACTTTAGGTATTATTACTTCTTTACTTTTCTCATTCGTTAATGAGATTGAAAAGTTGCCGAGAGAAACGCTCCATCCACCAAGAAGGTCAATACTATAAATTCCGACTGATAATACAATTGCCTGATTTGAATCATGAATGCGAATTGGAAATCTAATTTCCGCATACCTCAAATTAGTATTTATTACTTTAATATCTCTAGGGATTTTATCTCTATGGAGAAAGCCTGAAATCTTTTTGTCAGGTGTTAATTGCTTGTAATCACTTTTGATATATGGCCTAGCTCCATCAAATGGTTCGAATTCAGTTTGTAGATATTCAATTTCTGTATTATCCAATTCACGAATCGTTCCGCCGTTTTCAACATAAACAAATTCAAATTTATCTTTTTCTTTCTGCATTTTTTAGAGATTATGTAATGTTGTACAACGTTTTTATTTATTTTTTAATATCTCTTCAATATATTTTCTGTGATTGACAAATCCGTTCTTTTCAGGATTTTCTAAGTCAACCATTCCATCAATTCCAGAGTCGTAAATTTGCAAATTATACTTTTTTGATAATTCAATCAAGACATAAATTACGTTTTCTCCGTATAGTGAAAGCATAAAATTACTTGAATGCACATTGTCTGCAAAAAAGTCAATCGTAAAATCATTTCCGATTATTTCTCTGTGTTTATCCTCTTTTTTAATTCGGTCAAATGAGTTTTCTAAAATTCCAGTAAAATCAGTTGGTTCAAGTTGGTTTTCGTCCAGTTTCGCAACTGACTTTATTTTCTGTTTTGAATTAAAAAGTATAATGTCCCAACTCATTTCTTAAAAATTAAATTCACAAATATTTTGGTCAATATTTACTCTTTTTAAACATTCAACGATTAATTCCGAAACTCTTGAAGTAGGAATTAAACTATAATTATATACAGTTCCAACTTCATTCTTTTTTGAGGAATCCCATTCATGTTCAATTCCGTTTTCATCGATAATGATTGATTTTCCTTCAAAAATATCTTGCCATTCAACTCGTTGAGTTAAATCAGTAATGTTTTCATAAACTATTACTTGGTGTTCAGAATCTACTTTATCAATTAGAAATATCATTGTTTCGTCATATGGTGTAGGTGATTGTATAAGATTAGTTGCGTGTTTAAGCACCTAATTTAGCAAATACAAACCGAATAGAAAATCCGCGAGGATTTTCGTAAGTAAGCTTGCACTAGCAATTAATTTTATACGGCTTAAGTTTACAAAGTAGTAAATTAAAGTATTAAACCAGAAAGCACAAAAGAGAGGATTAAGGTTATTTTATACGCAGAGACTATAGATCTCGACAACATTGAAAATCCCCTCTCTTTTCTACTCAGATTCCGTACAGTTCTATGAGGCTTTTAGACCTCGCTTTTAAGTAGTTGAAACTCGTGTAGATTGTCCTTTCAATAAAACTTTTCTTATGTATAAAGGTATTAAATATTTTGGAATAGATATCAGTAAATCAGTTTTTGATGTTACGGATTCAGATGGTAATTATTATCAGTTTAAAAATAGTTTTTCAGGGTTTAACAAGTTTGTTAAATTGTTGACTATAACTAGCCATTGTGTAATGGAGGCAACGGGATATTATCATTATAAATTAGCCTATTATTTAGTAGAAAACGGGATAAAAGTATCAGTAGAAAATCCATTATCTGTAAAGCGTTTCATTCAAATGAAACTCTCAAAAATAAAAACAGATAAGAGTGATTCAAAATTAATTTGTGAGTACGGGAAACAGGTAGACTTAAAGTTATGGTGTGGACACTCAAAAGAACAACAAGAATGTCTTCAAATTACAAGATTGCTTAGTGTTTATACAAAACAGAGCACTATGCTAAAAAACAAAATACATGGGGAAGAAGTTTTAGGTATTCCAAGCAATTCAGTTTTACGTTCTATAGTTCGCAGTTTAAAACACCTTAAAAAAGAGATAAAAATTTTAGAAGAGAAATTGTTAATACTACTAAAAAAGGAACATCAAGATCTGTTAACCCGTTTGGAAACGATTCCAGGAATAGGAAAGAAAACAGCTATAATGTTAGTCGTTTTGACAGATGGATTTGAACGTTTTACCAGTGGTAGTGAATTATGTTCTTATTCAGGCTTAACTCCAATAATTCGACAAAGTGGAAGTAGTGTAAAAGAACGAGCAAGAATTAGTAAAATAGGAAATGTAAAACTCAGAAATCTATTATTCATGTGTAGTTTTAATGCATGTAAATATAATAAGAGTTGTAGAGAACTTTATCAACGAATAGTAGCTAAAGGCAAGAGTAAAAAACTTGCCTTAATAGCAGTTTGTAATAAGCTATTAAAACAAGCCTTTGCAATTGCAAAATCAGGATTAATATATGATGAAACTTATAGAAGTACTTTGATAAAAAATTAAACAAAAATTAGTTGTTTTTTACCACAGTTCTTTGTTGTATGTTGTTTAATTCAGAGTAAATTTTATTTATATTAATTTCCTTATTCTTATGTCCAGCAGTAGAGATTTTAATTTTCGAATAATTATCAGATATCCAAAAATAGTTTTCAAGCGAAAACCAAAAAACAGGCATATGTCTGATATTAGAGATCCTTATTTCTTTAAAATTCATAACAGTTTCAGTCCTTTTTATTGATGGTCTTATGTGATTTATAATAATTTTTCCATTCTCATTGTCTAAAGAAATTCTCTCCAAGTGATTTCTATAATTATGTTTTAGAAATTCGAATAATTTTAATATCACAAAGATTAATATAAAAATCAATATCTCATTTATATTGGGTTTTGTCCAGGTCAAAATAGATATAAACAAACTAAATATTAAAACAGAGATAATAGCATTAATAAATATATCTTTAATTAATCTATTTGTGTCAATTTTTGCTATATAATTTTCAAATAGTGTTTTCATAGAAATGTCTCGTCCTGAAATATGGCTACAGGTTAAAATTGAATTTACGCTGATAATTTATATACCATATTAGGAGTTTTAAAGTCTAAAGATAAATGTAATCTTACTTCATTGTATAAATTAATTGCATTTTTT
>NZ_QOCC01000007.1:0-84649 GCF_003318185.1 Tenacibaculum sp. E3R01
GAACAGGAGCCTTTACATTTACTAATGTAGCAGCAGGATCTTATTCTGTAACCGTATCAGATAGTAATAGTTGTAGTGCCTCAGCACAAGCTATAACGATGTTACCAAGTTTAGCATTTACAGTAACTCAGACTAAAAATATAGATTGTAGTGCAAGTCCAGCAGGAGTTGTAGCATTAAATATCAGTTCAGGATCAGGAACGTATGAATATGCAGTAACAAATTCAGGAGGAACGGTAGTTGCCCAAACAAGTACAGGAGGAACGACAGTAAATTTCTCAGCAGCTACAGCAGATACCTATACAGTAGAGGTGTTTGATATGGGAGCTACTCCAACATGTTCAAGTACCACCACGATAGTAATTTTACCAGCGATAGAGCCAAACTTTAGTGCGGTAGCGAGTGTAAATGGAATTTGTAATGGAACAAGTACAGGAGAGATTCAGATAACTGAGGTAAATAATAGTATTAATCCATTAACATATAGTATAGCTCCAGTAGCAGGAACGTTCAATGCAGGAAGTTTAACTTATACAGGCTTACCAGCAGGAAACTATGTAATCACAGGAACTGGAACTAACGGATGTATTTCTACACAGAATGTAACTATTACAGAAAACAATGCAGTAGATGTAAGTGGAGCAGTAGCAGTTGTAGAGTTTGGCTGTACAACAGATAATGTAACAAACAATGCAACGGTAACGGTAACACCAGGATCAATCACCGGAGGAACAGGAACCTTCGTGCGTTATGTATTTGTATATGATAATGGAACACCAGCTAATTTATCTGATGATATTACACAAGATGATTCAAGTTCAATTTTCACTGTTACTAATATAGCAGGCGGAACAGTAAATGTAACAGCTTATGATGATAAAGGATGTACTGGAGTAACCAATGCAGCAATTGCAGTATTTAACGCAATGACTAATGCTACTATTACAGTAGATAAAGCCATTGATTGTGCTTCCGGAGAGAACATTACTGTAGGCTATACATCAGTATCAGCAATACCAGCAGTAGAATATAGTGTAACAGGTATTAACGGAACGGTTTTCGCGACGGTAACTCAAACAGCACCGGCAGCAAATCCAGAAGTATTTACAGGATTAGGAACAGGAAGTTATGAGGTTGTAATTTACAATCCAGTAACAGGATGTAGATTATCAACAGTTCATCAGGTATCTGTAGAACCAGTGTTTAATTTAGATATAAATAAGACCAGTGATGTAGTTTGTTTTGGAACAGCAACAGGAGAGTTAACATTTGATTTCAGTAGTAGTAGTCCATACGCAGGAACGTATAACTATGAAGTATTTAATTCAGGAGGAGTAACGACAGGAGTAACCGGAACAGCAACAGGATTAACCACAATAGGAAGTTTATCTTCAGGAAGTTACTATGTAGTAGTAACACAAGTAGGAAGTCCATTCTGTCCAGTGACCTCTGCACCAGTAACAATAACACAACCAACAGGAGGTTTAGGTATTACAGCTGCACCTAGTCTTATTAGTTGTGTAGG
Source organism: Tenacibaculum sp. E3R01 (assembly GCF_003318185.1). Taxonomy (NCBI): domain Bacteria; kingdom Pseudomonadati; phylum Bacteroidota; class Flavobacteriia; order Flavobacteriales; family Flavobacteriaceae; genus Tenacibaculum; species Tenacibaculum sp. E3R01. The sequence goes on from NZ_QOCC01000007.1 coordinate 1,526, forward strand.
ACCTAGTACAGGTGAAGTTATTTTAAATGCAACAGGAGGTTGGGGTAACTTCGAATTTGAATTAGTAAATACTACAACAGGTATTACTATACAAAATTTTGATGCAAATAACGTTATTATAGGTTTAAATGCCGGGCAATATTCAGCAACAGTTAGAGACCTTAATAACTGTAGAGAGACAATAATGTTTGAGTTATTTAATCCTACTCCAATAACAGCAAGTTATAGTGTTTCAAATAATTTATGTAACGGCGAACAAACAGGTACTATTACTATGTCAAATGCGACTGGTGGACAAGGAGCTACTCCAGTATACACTTATACATTAACTTATCCTGATGGTACTATATCTGCTAATCAGTCAAGTACTACTTTTACAAACTTGAAAGCAGGTAGTTATATAGTGAATGTATATGATGAATATTCTTGTCAAAGTTCACCTATAAATATTCAGTTAACTGATCCTACTAAGGTTTTAGCTCAAGCTGGAGTAACTACCGCAATTACTTGTGATAGAAACTTAGCCACTGTTGTTGTTACAGGTCAGGGAGGAACAGGATCTTACACTTATAGTGTTGATGGTGTTAATTTTGTTCCTAGTAATATTTTTGGTGTAGTAGCAGGTAAACATCAGTTTTATGTTAGAGATGCTAATGGATGTACTTCAGACCCATTTACTTTAGTAACAGTTGACCCTTATGAAGAGTTAGTTTCTAGTTTAAGGGTGGTAACAGGGTTTGTAACTTGTAATGGAGATAATAATGGAGTTTTATCTGCTATAACTACTGGAGGTTTAGGTAGCTATGAGTACCAATTATTAGATCCTTCTAACACTATTATAAGACCTACTCAAGCATCTAACATGTTCTCAGGTTTAGTTGCAGGTAACTATAAAATTAGAGTATTTAGTACAAATGCAGATGGAGATGTTTGTCAAATAGATACAGGAGTACATGAAATAACTGAACCAGATGCTTTACAATTAAGTGAAACTCATACAAATGTTAATTGTAACGGAGGAAGCGATGGTACTATTACAGTTAATGCATTAGGAGGTAATTCTGGATATGAGTACAATATAAGTTCAGAGCCACCAAATAAATTTGTTAAAACAAATGTTTTTGAAAACTTAGCACCAGGTACATATACAATAACGGTTAAGGATAGAGTAGGATGTTATGATACTATTGAAGTAGAAATTTTAACTCCAACACCTTTAGCTGTAAGGTTAGTAGATGTAACTCAGCAAGTTTGTATAGCAGACCCAACACCAGTAATAAGGATTGAAGCTACTGGAGGAGGTATTTTACCAGGTTCAGCAACTTATATTGTAAGTATCAATGGAATTGATTTACCAGGAAGATATAATGAAGGTATAATCGTTTTAGGAGCTTCTGAGGGTATTGAAGCAAATAAAAAATATGGAATTTCTGTTAGAAATAGTAATGATGTATGTAGTCCAGAATCTTTACCTTTAATAGAAACTGTAAGACCTATAGATTTACAATTACAAGTTAATTTAGAATATACTTGTCCTGTAGGAAATGTAATTACAGCAATGGTACAAGATGAGTATAAAGACGCAGTAGTATATTCATTATTAGATTCTGGAGCACTAGTTTCTTCTAATGATACTGGTATCTTTACGAATGTAGCACCAAGTAGTAATTATACAGTTACAGTAGAACACGCTGTGAGTTCATGCCCAGTTACACTTAATGTAGATGAAGTATTAGATATTCAAGAGTTAGTATTAACAATAGATGATTCTCAGAAAAACAAGTTAATAGCAAATGCTAGTTTTGGTTTACCACCTTATGAGTATAGCATTGACGATGGAGAATTTAGTTCTGAAAACGAGTTTACTATTTTTGAAACTAGAGAATACAAAATTAAAGTTAGAGATAGTAGAGGATGTGAAACTGAGTTAACAATTGAAGGAGTTTATATTACTATTGAAGTACCTAATATTTTTACACCAGATGGAGATGGAGTAAACGATTATTGGTATCCTTTAGAAGTAGAAACATATCATGAATTAAGAGTGTTTATTTATGATAGGTATGCTAGAAAAATAACTACTTTTAATGGTGTTCAAGCTCAAGGTTGGGATGGTACATATGATGGGAAAGAATTACCATCAGGAGATTACTGGTATACTATATATTTTAAAGAGTTATCAGGTCAAGAAAGAAAAATAATGGGTCACTTTACATTATATAGATAAGGATGAAAAAGATTTTATTAACGATAAGTATTATAATCTGTAGCGTAAGATTAGTAGCGCAGGAAGTTGAGTTACCTCAATATGTAAGTCACTTAGCAGATAACCCATTCCTAATATCACCAACATATGCTGGTATTGGGTCTGGATTACAAATTAGACTGAATGGAGTTAGCCAATGGATTGGTGTTGAAGGCTCTCCTGATACCCAATCTGTAACAGTTGAGGCGAGATTAGCTGATAGATTTGGAGGTGGATTAACTATTTTTAATGATAGAAATGGTTTTACAACGCAGCAAGGAGCTAAATTATCTTTAGCAAGTCATTTAACATTAAGTGATTTTCATGATAGTTTTTTATCTTTTGCATTGAGTTATAGTTATATCCAGTTTGGTATTGATACCTCTCAAAATAATACCTCACAATCTTTAGCAAATAGATCTGTAGGTAATTCAAATTTTGATGTTGGAATGTTATACCGTTATGAACGCTTTAGCATAAGTGCTAATGTTTCAAATTTATTAGATAAAAAAGTTAGAGATTTTAATTCAAGTGAACCAAAAGTATTAAGAAAATACACGATGTATTCATCGTTTACTTTTGATAAAATAAGTAGAAATTTTGAGCTAGAACCATCTCTTTTAGTTGAGTATCGTGAATTTGATAAACGTTCAAGAACTGATTTAAATATTAAAGCAAGAAAAGGAATTAGAGACGGATATGTTTGGGCAGGATTGAGTTATACTTTTTTAAATGATCAATTTTTTGTACCAAATGCAATAGCACCATTATTTGGATTAAAAAAGAGTAATTTTTATGCCTCTTATGGTTTTAGTATTAATATGAATAAAACACAAGACTTTAACTATGGTACACATATGATTACAATTGGATTTGATTATGAAAGAAGACCTAGTTTAGCTCGTTGTACTCAAAAAATGATGATTTTTTAATACAAAATAAAAATAACTTTAAAAATCCTCAAATACATTCATGTACTTTGAGGATTTTCTTTTTCTTTGTTCTTAATGGAAAATACTAACGATAAATCAATAAATCTTAATAAATATATTAGTAGTACTGGTATATGTTCTCGACGTGAAGCAGAAAAATTTATAAGTACTTCGAGGGTTACCATAAATGGAAAAGTTGCACAGTTAGGGAATCGTGTTTTTGAAGGTGATTTGGTTAAAATTGATGGAAAACCATTAAAATCAAAACCTAAAACTATATATATCGCTTTAAATAAACCAGTAGGTATTGTTTGTACAACTGATAGTAAAGAAAGAAAGAACATAGTAAAGTTCGTAGGTTATCCTCAAAGATTGTTTCCTATTGGACGATTAGATAAACCATCTGAAGGACTTATATTTCTTACCAATGATGGAGATATTGTAAATAAAATTCTTAGAGCTGGTAATAATCATCAAAAAGAGTATGTTGTTACTGTAAATAAAACCATTAATGAGCGTTTTATTAAAAGAATGAGTAATGGAATACCTATTCTAGGTACAGTTACAAAAAAATGTAAAGTTGAACAAATAAATGATACAACTTTTAAGATAATTCTAGTTCAAGGATTAAATCGTCAAATTAGAAGAATGTGTGAGTATTTAGATTACGAAGTAGTTAAACTAAAGCGCACACGAATTATGAATGTTTCCTTAGGTAAATTAAAAAGAGGAGAGTGGAGAGAGTTAACATCTCAAGAAATGGATGAAATTACTAAGCTAGTAAGTACATCTTCTAAAACTCAAGAAATATCAAAAGAACCTAAAAAAAATCAAAATTTAAAATCAGGAAAAAGAACAAATTTTAATTCTAAATTTGGGAGAAAGAGAAATAGATAGAACTTATAAAAGAAATAACAATAAGAAACTTTTAACTTTCTACTTTACAACATTAAACTTACATGCTTATCTTTGCCAACTATGCAATTTGACTTAAAAATAACTGATCCAAAAAGTAAAGCGCGTGCAGGAGTAATAACTACTGATCACGGAACTATAGAAACTCCAATATTTATGCCTGTAGGTACAGTTGCTACAGTTAAAGGAGTTCATCAATCTGAATTAAAAGAGCAAATAAATCCTGATATAATATTAGGAAATACATACCACTTATATTTACGACCACAAACAAAGATCCTTGAACAAGCTGGAGGGTTACATAAGTTTATGAATTGGGATCGTAATATTTTAACTGATAGTGGAGGATATCAAGTATACTCTCTTTCTGGAAGAAGAAAAATAAACGAAGAGGGAGTAAAGTTTAAAAGTCATATTGATGGCTCTACACATTTTTTTACACCAGAAAATGTAATGGAAACACAACGTACAATTGGAGCGGATATTATTATGGCTTTTGATGAATGTACACCATATCCGTGTGATTATAATTATGCAAAAAGATCAATGCATATGACGCATCGTTGGTTAAAAAGATGTATTAATCATTTAGAAAAAACACCTTTAAAATACGATTATAATCAAACTTTTTTTCCAATAGTACAAGGGAGTACTTATAAAGATTTACGAAAACAATCTGCAGAATATATTGCTTCTGTAGGAGCTGAAGGGAATGCAATTGGAGGTTTATCTGTAGGGGAACCAGCAGAAGAATTGTATGCAATGACTGAGGTTGTTACAGAAATTTTACCTGAAGATAAACCTAGATATTTAATGGGAGTTGGAACTCCAATAAATATATTAGAAAATATAGCTTTAGGAATTGATATGTTTGATTGTGTTATGCCAACACGTAATGCTCGTAATGGAATGTTGTTTACAGCGCATGGAAGTATAAATATAAAAAATAAGAAATGGGAAAATGATTTCTCACCTATAGATGAAATGGGAATTACTCATGTAGATACGATGTATTCTAAAGCATATTTAAGACATCTTTTTGCATCTAAAGAAATGTTAGGTAAACAAATAGCATCTATACATAACTTAGGGTTTTACTTATGGTTAACCCGCGAAGCAAGAAAGCATATTTTAGCAGGAGATTTTGTTGATTGGAAAGACAAGATGGTAAAACAAATGGACAAACGTTTATAATTTGAAATTATTAGATAGGTACATATTAAAACGTTATTTGGTAACTTTTCTGTTTACCTTACTTATATTGATACCAATAGCGGTTGCTATTGATATTGCTGAGAAAATAGATAAGTTTTTAAGAAATGAAAGCTTAACATTATTTGAAGTTGTAAATGATTATTATGTAAATTTTATAATTTACTATGTTAATACATTTATGCCATTAGCATTGTTTATAGCTGTGATTTTATTTACATCTAAGCTTGCTAATAACACTGAAATAGTTGCAATTAATAGCTCACAAATATCGTTTACTAGATTTTTATATCCATATTTTGTTGGTGCTACTATTATAACAACAGTTGCACTTTTAATGAATCATTTTTTTGTGCCATCTAGTAGTAAAACAAGAAGGACATTTGAAAAAAAATACCTATCAAGTAGACATTATGTTGATAATTCTATAAGGGACTTTAGTTTACAATTAAATGATAGTACTTATGTTTTTATACAAAGGTTTAACTTAGAAAGAAATTCGGGATACAATTTCTCAACTGAAACTTATAAAGGAATTCAATTAAAATATAAATTAACTTCAGAAAATATAAATTGGGATAAAAACGATAGCGTTTTTAAATTATATAATTGGAAAATACGTAAAGTACTAAAAGATAGAGATATTATTTCTTCAGGAAATAATATGGATACAACTTTTGCATTTACACCTAAAGATTTTAATTATAAGTCTATTGTTGCCCAAGAAATGGGATCAAATGAGCTGATAGATTTTATTACCATATCTAAAAAAAGAGGTATTAAAAATTTAAACGCTTATTATGTTGAGCTGTATAAAAGAACTAGCTTACCAATTGCTTCATATATTTTAACTTTAATAGCAGTAGCTTTAGCATATAAGAAAAAAAGAGGAGGAATTGGAGTTAATTTAGCTTTTGGTTTAGCTATTATGTTTGTGTACATATTTGTTTTAAAAATAGCTGAAGTTCTTGGTGCTGTTGCCGATGCAAATCCTTTAATAAATGTTTGGACGCCAAATATCATATTTGGTATTTATGCGATATACTTATATATAAATGCAAGAAAGTAAACTTAAGCATTATTTATTATTACATTTTATAGTTTTTATTTGGGGCTTTACCGCTATTTTAGGAGCTTTAATAACTATTAATGCTGTACCATTAGTTTGGTTTAGAATGCTACTAGCTGTTATTTTTATAGCTATTTATTTTATTGTAAAAAAGAAGAGCTTTAAAATAGAAAAAAAGGCAATTTTAAAATTTGTAATCTCAGGTTTAATAATAGCATTACATTGGATAACTTTTTTTAAAGCAATAAAAGTATCAAATGTATCAGTAGCTCTAGTAACTATGAGTACAGGAGCTTTTTTTACTTCATTAATTGAGCCTGTTTTTTTCAAAAGAAGAATAAAAGCAATTGAAATCTTACTAGGTTTATTGGTGATTTTTGGGTTATATATTATATTTAATTTTGAAAGCAAATATACTTTAGGAATTATATATGCATTGATTTCCTCTTTTTTGTCTGCTTTATTTTCAGTATTAAATGGATTATTTGTAAAAAAGTATGAAGCAGACTTAATATCATTTTATCAACTACTTTTTGGCGTTTTAGGTGTTACTGTATTTTTGATTTTTACAAATCAATTTTCATTAGAATTTTTTAGTTTACCATTGTCAGATTGGTTTTATCTATTATTATTAAGTAGTATTTGTACTGCTTATGCTTTTATAGCCTCCGTTCACGTAATGAAATATTTAACTCCATATACAGTAATGCTAACTATTAACTTAGAGCCCGTATACGCTATAATATTAGCTTTAATTATTTTTGGAGAAAAAGAACAAATGAATATAGAATTTTATTACGGTGCTGCTATTGTTTTATTTGTAGTATTATTAAATGGTTTACTGAAGAATAAAAGAGCTATTGAAAAAAAATAAGAACAAAAAAATAAGTAAAAAAGAGTTAGTAATAATATAACTGTGCAAATTTTTAGTATGTTTGCTTTTACAAACAACTGATTAAATAAGTAGAAAATCAAACTATACACAATGGAATATTTAGATTTTGAAATGCCAATTAAAGAATTAGAAGATCAATTGGCAAAATGCTTTGATATAGGAAAAGAAAGTGATGTTGACGTTACAGAGACCTGTAAGAAAATTGAAAAAAAATTAGAGAAAGCTAAAAAAGATATATATAAAAACTTGACGCCTTGGCAACGAGTACAATTATCACGTCATCCTAATAGACCTTATACTCTAGATTATATTAAAGCTATTTGCGGAAATACTTTTATGGAATTACATGGAGATAGAAGTGTTAAAGATGATAAAGCAATGATTGGTGGTTTAGGTAAAATAGGTGATCAATCGTTTATGTTTATCGGACAGCAAAAAGGGTATAATACTAAAACACGTCAATATCGTAATTTTGGTATGGCTAATCCTGAAGGATACCGTAAAGCTTTACGGTTAATGAGAATGGCTGAGAAATTTGGTATACCTGTAGTAACATTAGTAGATACTCCAGGTGCATATCCTGGTTTAGAAGCTGAAGAAAGAGGTCAGGGTGAAGCTATTGCTCGTAATATACTTGAAATGACTCGTTTAAAAACTCCTGTAATAACTATTATTATTGGAGAAGGAGCATCAGGAGGAGCAGTTGGTATTGGAGTAGGAGATAGAGTGTATATGATGGAAAACACATGGTATACTGTAATTTCTCCTGAATCTTGTTCATCAATATTATGGCGTAGTTGGGAGTTTAAAGAACAAGCTGCTGAGGCATTGAAATTAACTAGTGATGATTTGAAAAAATTAAAACTAATTGATGGAATAATTGAAGAACCAGTTGGTGGAGCACATTCAGACAGAAACGGAGCTTATGAAGCTGTAAAAAACCAAATTTTAACTGCTTTTGAAGAATTGAAAGTGTTAGATAAAGTTGAATTGGTTGGACAAAGAATGGAAAAATATGCTAATATGGGAGTATATAAAGAGTAATTTTTTTCCTAAATAATATATAATAAAAGAGCATCTTAAATTTATAAGATGCTCTTTTTTATAAAAGTAATTGTAGAATTAAACAAAAGTTAATAAATATCCTAGAAAAGAGCTTCCTAAAACAATAAAAGCACTATTTAATTTTTTAAATAAAAAAACAATAAGTAAACTAACTATCGCTATTAAAGTTGTTCTCCAATCTGTGATAGTATTTTTAGCCATTTCTAAACAAACGGCTATAATTAAAGCTACTGCAGCTACATTAACGGTATCTAAAATATTTCCTATTACTTTTGATTTTCGCATTTTAGGAATTAATGGGTTTAGTATTAAAACAAGAAGGAAAGAAGGTAGAAATATTCCAAATGTAGCAGCTAAAGCCCCTAAAAAACCATTCATTTGCCACCCAATAAAAGTAGCTGTAGTTAAAATTGGCCCAGGAGTTATTTGTCCTACAGCAATAGCGTCTAGTAAGACTTGTTTAGTAAGCCAACCATTAGCTACTAATTCTGAGTCAAGGAAAGCAAATAATACATAACCACTACCATAAAGTATTGCTCCAATTTTAAGGAAAACTAAAAACACACTTAAAGTTGATACTTTGGTTTCTGTGCTAAATTGCATAATGAATAAAGGAATAATGCTATTTAAATAATTATTATTTCTTTTAATAAAAAATAATAATACCCCTAAAATAGAAGCTCCAAAAAGAACAATAATTTCATTTACTCCAAACAAGCATGCTATTATTGCTAAAATACAAAGTAAGGCTAACAGTTTACTTTTTATAGCTTTTTTACTTAATTTATAAGCTGCCATTAAAATTATAGAAATCACAGCTGGTTTTATACCATAAATAAAAGGATTGACATCTGGTAATTGGCCATATTCTTGGTAAAGCCAAGCAAAAACTCCAGTAATTAAAGCTGCAGGAAAAATAAAGCAAATCCCAGCAACAAATAATCCTTTCCATCCGGCTCTTTCATGCCCACAATGCATAGTCATTTCGGTAGAATTAGGGCCTGGAATTAAATTAGTAGCACCTACAAGATCTAAAAAATGTTCTTGAGTCATCCATTTTCGTTTTGTAACAACTTCATCTTCCATCATTGCTATATGTGCAGCTGGTCCACCAAATGCAATACATCCTAGTTTAAAAAATAAAGTAGCTACTTCTTTTAAGTCTTTTTTTTGTGATACTGTTTTATTTATTTCGCTCAAAATATTTTGTTATATAGCTAAACTAGTTATTTTACACGATTGTAAAAAGATAATTGATAGTTTGGTAATAAATTTGGTTGAGTAATTTTTATTAAATCTTTTAAAACAAGGTCTGGACGTACTGGAGATAATTCAAAATATATTAAACCACCAGTTTCACCTTTATTGTGAGCAATAGAATATAAGTTGTTGTTTATAAAAGCATCAAATTCTTTGTAATGAATATTGGCAGTTGTTAATTGTGTTTTTGTTTCATACAGTCCACAATTAAACCAAAAATTTGCTTTTTTCCCTTTATCTAAAACCTCTTCAAAACTAAGTTGTAAACTACCTGTTCCATTCGTGTCTTTCCATAAATAATTAAGATTTGCGTCTTTAAAATACGATGAAAAAAAACTTTTTCCTGCAGGAACATTCCAAACATCCTTAAACATACTGCCCGAAATAACAGTGATATTTTTATTATTTTCTTTGGCAATATTCTTAGCTTTTAAATATTCTGCTTCTATTTTGTTAAAAATACTATCGGCTTCTTTTTCTTTGTTAAGTAAAGCACCAAAAAACTTTATCCATTCTGCTCTACCTAAAGGAGTTTCTTCTAGCCAATCTCCGTTAAAAACTACAGGAATACCTGCTTTTCTTATATTCTCATATAATTTATTGTTTGGGTGTAATGAAAAACCAACAACAAGTTCAGGGTTTAAGTCCATTAATTTTTCCGTATTCATACTTTGCTCAGAACCTAATTCGATTACTTTTCCTTCTGTTATTCTTTTTCTAGTTTTTTTAGAAGATATATATTGGGTATTAGGAAAACCTACTAAAGCGCTTTCTGAACCTAATAACTCTAGCATTGGAATGTGCGTAGTACTAGTAACTACCAGTTTTTTAACTGGCACTTTAATTTCATTTTTATTGTTTTTAGAGTTACTAAGTATGTAAGAAAATTGTTTGTTTGACTTTTGAAATACCTTTTTTATAATTAACTCTTTATAACCATTTTTAGTAATAATTTCAAAACCTTTAGCATATTTTAATACGCTTATTTTATCTGTTTTTTTAATACTTTCTTTTTGATTAGATGATTTACATTGAATTAAAAAAAAAGATATTATATATAATAATAAAAATTGTTTCATAATATTTTAAACTAAATTTAGTTTTATAATAGCACCATAAGCAAGTTTTAAATCAAAGGATTTTTCTAATGGTATATTGTTTATATATGACCAAATACTTCTAATCACTCCAGCATGAGTAACTATTATAGCCTTTTTTGTTTTATTTTGTTTCAATTCTTTTAAAAAAGATGTAGTTCTTTGATGTAAATCAATATATGATTCTCCATTTTTTGTTGGAACATTAACGAAATCGTTCATCCAAATATCTAAATCCACTCTATTAATTTCATCCCATTTTTTTAGTTCCCAATCACCAAAGTTCAATTCTTTTAATCGATTGTCAAAAGTAATTTTTGTAGTTAATTCTTTTGCTAAAATTGCACAACGTTTTAATGGACTACTATAAAAAGTTACATTTTCATTGTTCACAGGTATTTCTTTTAAAATAGGCTTAATTTCTTCTAAAAAAGAATCTCTAATGTTAATATCTGATTGACCATAACAAATACCTTTTGCTATATCAGGTGTAGTATGCCTTATTAAAATAATTTCCATAAACTTAAAATAGATAAATAAAAAATAACTTCAGAAACTTGTTGTAAGGCACCAGCACAATCTCCAGTTTGTCCGCCAATCCATTTTTTAAAAAAATGTCCCATGTAAAGAAAAGTAACTAACAATGGAAGTAAGGCTAAAAAGATTATATTTTTTTGAAAAAAAAGTAAAGGAAGTACACCAAATACACCTGATATGATTAGTGATTTGGTACTCATTTGTTGGGTAGTTGGTTTTACTTTAGAACTATCAATATCTCTAACATATTCGTGAGTATAGAGTAATAAAGTAGCTATAAATCGACTAATACTATGTCCAGAAATAATAACAATAATAAGGTTAATTGATAGGTCTTGTAAATGATATAAAGCTAGAAATTTTAAAGCTAAAATAAATATTAAACCACTTACTCCAAAAGTTCCTAGTCTAGAATCTTTCATAATCATTAATATTCTTTCCTTAGTCCACCCACCTCCAAAACCATCACATACATCTGCAAACCCATCTTCATGAAAAGCACCTGTAATCCAAATAGATGTTATCATACTTAGTATGATAGCAATATCCTGAGTAAAAAGAAAAGAAGTAATAAAATATGATAAGGAAGCTATTGAGCCAACTAATATTCCTACTAAAGAAAAGTATCTACTACTTTTATTTAATATTTCAGGAGAGTGATCAACCCACTTAGGGCAAGGTATTCTAGTGAAAAATAGTACAGCTGTTAAAAAGTAATGAATTTGATTTTTCATGTTTTAAGCTTCAGAAACGTTTGCACTTTTAAAAGTAGCCATTTCATTTAAAAAGTTTACACTAGATTTAATTATGGGAAAAGCAACAGCACATCCAGTTCCTTCACCTAATCGTAAGCCTAAATTAATTAGAGGTGTAGCGTTTAGATAATTTAACATTTTTGTATGGCCTTGCTCTCCAGATGTATGACAAAAAATACAATAATCTAAAATATTTGAATTAAGTGCATTCGCAGCTAATAAAGCAGAAGTAACAATAAAACCATCAATTAGTATTGTCATTTTTAATGAAGCTGCCTCTAACATGGCTCCACACATCATAACAATTTCAAACCCACCAAAAGAAATTAATGCATCAATGGGAGTATTAAGTGAGTTTTTATGAAGATCATATACTTCTTTTAATGTATTTATTTTAGTTTTTAAACCTTCATCATTTACTCCGGTACCTCTACCAACACATTGTTCTATAGGTGTATTTGTGAAATAACTCATTAAAAGCGATGCTGAAGAAGTGTTTCCAATTCCCATTTCTCCAAAACCTACAATATTACAACCTTCACTGTATATTTTTCGTACAAGTTTTTTTCCTTTAGTAAACGCTAATTCACATTCTTGTAATGACATGGCTTTTTTTAAACTATAATCAGCTGTTCCTTTAGCTATTTTTGCGTTGATTAATTCAGAGTTAGTTTCAAAATCGGCATTAACACCTGCGTCAATAATTTTTAAATTAATAGAATTTTGTTTACAAAAAACATTGATAGCAGCCCCTCCATTTAAAAAATTAAAAACCATTTGTTGTGTTACTTCTTGAGGGTATGGACTCACCTTGTTTGTTTTTGCGATACCATGATCACCCGCAAAAACCATAATAGTAGGTTTTGATAGAATTGGGGTAGAAGTGCTTTGAATTAACCCTATTTGTAAAGCTATGGTTTCTAATACTCCTAATGCTCCAATTGGTTTTGTTTTATAATCTATTTCTTCTTGAATAGTATTTTGTGATTTTTTAGAAAGAGTGGGTATTATTGTATTCATTGAGTTTATTTTAACGTTAAAGGTAGTCCAGAAACCATAAAAATAGCTTTATTAGCATGTTTTGAAATGTATTGGTTGGTCCAACCTTGTAATTCAGTAAATTTTCTACCTACTTCAGTTTGAGCATGCAGTCCCATGCCTATTTCATTAGAAATGATAATAATGTTAGCATCTATTTGAGCTAACTTATTTATTTCTTTTTTTGCTAATTCTAAACTTAACTGCACATCGTTTTTTGTATCTAGATAAAAATTGGTAAGCCATAAAGTAACACAATCTATAACTACAGTTTGTTTTTCAGAAATAAAGGTACTAATTAATTTTTCTTCTTCAATAGTTGTCCAACGATCATCTCTGTCAGAAATGTGTCTTTCAACGCGTTCTTTAAAATTATCATCCCAAATACGAGAGGTTGCAAGGTATATTGGAGTATCGGATAAAGATTCAGCAAGTTTTTGAGCATAACTGCTTTTTCCTGAACGTTCACCTCCTGTTATATAGTAAATCATAGATATGTTAAATAGAGAGGACAAATATTGCAAAGATTTTTAATAAAACGAAGATTAAAGTAAATTACTATTTACTTTTGTTTTTTTTAGATAAAACAAACAAATGATTGTATCCTCTTTTATGCCAGCAGTAACCCAAATGATTTACGACATGGGTTTGCAAAATTATTTAAATGGAATAACTTTTGAATGCCCTAAAATAGCATTAAAAGAAAAAGAAGTTACTGTTCGATATAAATTAGAAGGAAAGGAATTAACCAGTAAAGAAATAACTGATATTTTTTCAAGAACTAAAGCTGAAGGAGGTACTTTGTACTATGTAGATGAACCTATTCTTAAGAGTATATCGCCTGACCTTATTTTTACGCAAGATGTATGTGATGTTTGTCAAATAGATACAGAATCTGTTGCAAAATCAGCTTACAAGTTAGCGAAGCACCCAAAATTAGTTTCAATAACACCAAACTCTTTAGAAGATGTTTTTAATAATGCTTTGACTATTGCAAGAGAAATGAACCAAGAAAGTATTGGAATTAATTATGTAAACGGATTAAAAGAAAGAATATATAATATTGTAGATATTCAAAGGATACATAAAATACAATCTAAAAGTGTATTATTATTAGAATGGATTGACCCTTTGTTTAATTGCGGACACTGGATTCCTCATCAAATAGGATATGCTGGAGGGGTAGATTTATTATCACATCCATCTGGAGATAGTATAGTTATTTCTTGGGATAAAATTGTTAAGTATAATCCTGAAGTGTTAATTATAGCACCTTGTGGTTATGGAATAAAAAGAACTCTTGAAGATATGAAGTTTTTAGAAGATAAAAAAGAATGGAATACTTTAAGAGCAGTGAAAAATAAAAAGGTATACATTGCTGATTTTGCTATGTTTACTCAATCATCAGCAAGTACTTTAGTAGATGGTATAGAGTGTTTGGCCCAAATGATTCACCCTAATCATTATACTATTGCTGATGAGTTAAAAGTTAAATTTTCAAATTATTACAGCTAAGTTGTTGTAGGTATGTAATAATAGAATACATTTGCCATTATTTTTGGTTTTTCTTTAACAATTAATTAAAGGAAATTAAAAGGGAATTCGGTTAAAAACCGAGGCTGTTCCCGCAACTGTAAGCTAATAATATTGTAATTAATCTTTACGTCACTGTTTTATTTTAAATGGGAAGACAAATTACAATAAGCAAGCCAGGAGACCTGCCAAATAATATTGATGTAAATCAAACTTTCGGGATAAAAGTTTAATGTAAAGATGATAAAAAAAACAATAGCCTTTTCATTCTTTTTTTATACACTTATAAGTGTAAGTCAAAACGACTCTATTTATAATCGTTTAGACGAAGTTATTATTAATTCTACTAAAAAATTACAAAAATATTCAGCTGGTCAGAAAATAATAAACCTTTCTGATTCCGTTATAACTAGAAATTTAGGGTCATTTACAGATTTAATTAGGTATAATTCATCAATATACTTAAAAGAGTATGGTAAAGGAGGAACTAGTTCAGTAAGTTTTCGAGGAACAAGTGCCTCCAATACAGCTGTAGTTTGGAATGGGATAAATATAAACTCAGTTAATAACGGCCAAACAGGATTTAATTCATTAACAGTTAATTTATTTGATGCAATTGATATAAGAAGTGGGGGAGGAAGTATTGAATATGGTTCTGGAGCTATAGGCGGGACAATACATTTAAACGATATACTTCAATATAATGATACATTTAAAATTAATAACGAATTTATTTTTTCTGGAGGAAATTATTCTACATTTAATTCTATTTATAAATCAAAAATTTCTGATAATAATTACACTGTTTCGTTAGGGATATCTCATAATTTCTCTGATAATGATTTTAAGCTTTTTAATACTGAGTTTAATAATACAAATGGTAATTATGAGAATTATGGAATAAATTTAGGTTTTGGATATCGATTTAAAAATAATTCTGAGCTTAAGTTTTTTAGTACGAGTTATTTAGGAGAACGTCATTTTTCGGGAACATTGCCAAACCCAAGTTCAGCAAATGAAAAATATAAGGATACTAATTATAGAAATATGTTGATTTATGGTTTTTCATCTCGAAATATAAATCATGAAATAAAAGTAGCTTACTTAACACAGAAGTATCAATACTTTTCAAATAAACTTTCAGAAAAATTTAATTTTGGAAAGTCAAGAAGATTTATAGGAGGGTATTCAGTAGATTTAAAACTTCCTCAAATAAATGCAACAGTATCTTCTTTTTCTGAATATGAATCTACCTTTGGTTCAACAGACATGATTCAAGAAAAAAATAGGAAACAATTTTCTCAATATTTCATTTATAGCCAAAACATCAAAAAACTTATTTCATTTAATATTAAATTAAGAAAAGACTTCAATTCTGACTACAATGTTCCATTTGTATATTCCGCAGGATTAAAAATAAGACCGTTTTCAAAATTTTATATAAGAGTTAATGGATCTAAAAATTATAGAGTACCTACATACAATGATTTATTTTGGCCTGGACAAGGTAATTTAGATTTATTACCAGAAATATCTTTACAAGGAGAAGTTGGTGTTGGGTATAAAAATAAAAAGCTATCTATTGATATAGGCGGATATTATATTAATACTGAAGATAAAATTGTTTGGACTCCTTCAGGAGATCCTAATAGACCAGGAGTATGGGTGCCTATTAATTTATCAAAAACTAAGAATAAAGGAATTGAGGCAAGTTTTAATTATAATCTTGACTATAAAAACTATAAAGTAGTTACAAGTATTAATTATAATTATACACTTGCTAAAAATACAAGAACAGATAAATTTTTAACCTTTGTTCCTAAGCATTTATTAAATAGTAATTTGACTATTAGTTATAAAAAAGCTTCTCTATTTTTTCAATCATTATTTAATGGAAAAATATATACAACTGAAGAAAATTCAGAAGACTTTAATGTTCCAAGTTTTTTCTTGTTAAATACAGGAGGTGAGTATAAAGTATTTCAGAAACTAAATAAAAGTTTAACCTTAGGGTTTAAAATAAATAATTTACTTGGTAAAAAGTATGTAGTTTTGCCGAGGAGGCCAATGCCAGAAAGAAATTTTAATATAAATATCAATTATAAATTTTAAAAATGAAAATAACTAAATTATTTGGGGTATTATTTTTAGGAACCATTCTTTTTACATCATGTAGTGATGATGCTGAACCGAATTTACCTAAAGGAGATTATGAGAATGGAATTTTAGTGAGTGGTGAAGGAACTACAACGGTTTCAGGCTCGGTTTCATATGTGTCAAATGATCTTTCAACTGTAGAAAAATCTATTTATAAAAAAGTAAATAAAGTAGAATTAGGAGAATATGTTCAATCAATTTCTTTTGATAAAGATAGAGCGTATATTATAGCAGATAATCAAAATACGATTACTGTTGTGAATCGTTTTACTTTCGAAAAAGAAGGAACAATTACAACAGGTTTAATTAAACCAAGATATATGACCATTGTAGGTGATAAAGGATATGTAACAAACTGGGGAGCAACCGATAATGACAATGATGATTTTGTTGCTATTGTAAACTTATCTTCATTTCAAAATGAAGGTAAAATAGATGTTGTCTTAGGTCCTGAAAGAATAGTATCTAAAAATGGTAAATTATATGTGTCACATAAAGGAGCGTTTGGAACTAATAACAAAATAAGCGTGATAGATATTTCTACAAAAAAGGTAGATAAAGAGATTACAATTAAAGACAAGCCGGATGAACTATATATCAACAATTCTGGTAAATTAGTTGTTTTATGTGAAGGAAAAACAATTTATGATACAAGTTGGAATGTAACTGGTCATACTAAAGGAGCAATTACTTTTATTGATACAACTGAAAATAGATGGGAATCAGAGTTAACGTTTAAAGAAGGAGATCACCCGTCTCAAATGGTAGTTAGTAACAATAGTATTTATTACAGTTTAGGTAAAGATATTTATAAAGTAGAAGACAATGCAATAGTTCTTCCAACAGCAAAATTGATAACAACTGATGCTGGTTATTTATATGGGTTGGCAGTAAAGGATAATAATTTATATGTATTAGATGCTAGTTTTACTGGATTAAGTAAGTTGAATGTTTATGACTTAGTAACTAAAACCAAAAAAGAAACAAAAGAAGTTGCTTTAGGAGCTTCTAAAATTTATTTTAACTAATAAGTTTATAATAATATCTCCCCTTAAATCTATAAAGTTCATTTATAGTAGCAAAAGTTCACTTAAATGTGAGCTTTTGTTTTTTATATAAGTTGTTAGTTTTCAGCCCTGACTTTTTTTTGTGTAAAATTATTATATTTTTTTGTAACATAATTTTAAAACAAACGTCTTGTAGGAAAGTAATTAACGTTTTAACAGAGAATTAGTATATAAATAGTTAATCGATTTTTACTTTAGTATAAAAATTAACTAACGAATGATAAGAATTGAAAATTTACATAAGTCTTACCCAATAGGTAAAGAGTCTCTTCATGTTTTAAAAGGCTTAGACCTACATATTAAAGAAGGAGAATTTGTATCAATTATGGGGTCATCAGGATCAGGAAAATCTACTTTATTGAATATAGTCGGACTACTTGATTCACATGATGAAGGAAACTATTATTTAAATGGTCAGTTAATTGAAGATTTAAATGAAAAGAAAGCTGCAATTTTAAGAAATAAATTTTTAGGCTTTGTATTTCAGTCTTTTAACTTAATATCCTACAAAACAGCTTTAGAAAATGTAGCCTTGCCTTTATATTATAAGGGAATGGCTAGAAAAGAGCGATTAAAAATTGCCTTAGAATATTTAGATAAAGTAGGGTTAAAAGATTGGGCTAACCATTTACCAAACGAATTATCAGGAGGACAAAAACAGCGTGTTGCCATTGCAAGAGCTTTAGTAACTAAACCAAAAGTTGTATTGGCAGATGAGCCTACAGGAGCATTAGATTCAACTACAACAGATTCAGTAATGGATTTGTTAAAAGAAATTAATGATGAAGGAATGACCGTTTTTGTAATTACTCATGAAGAAGAAGTTGCTGAACAAACAAATAGAGTTGTTCGTTTAAAAGATGGTGTAATTATAAGTGATGAATTAACAGGAGTAAAGAGTAATGCTAACGCTAAAGCTATATAAGTTATGTTTGATTTAGATCGTTGGAGAGAAATTTTTCAGAGCATTAATAAAAATAGATTACGTTCAGTAATGTCTGGTTTTACTATTGCGTTTGCTATTTTATTATTTACTCTTCTATTTGGAATAGTAAGTGGTCTAAGTAATTCTTTTAAAGGCGCTTTTGTAGATGATGCTCAAAACTCAATGTTTGTTAGAGTATGGAAAACTTCTAAACCATATAAAGGTTTACAAACTGGAAGAAGAATTCAATTAAAAAACAGAGATTTTAATTATGTTAAAGATGAATATGAAGATAAAATTCAACATTTAACAGCACGAATTTATAAAAGTGTTAGTATTTCATATAAAAATAAGACTGATAATTATAGGTTAAGAGCAGTACACCCAGATCATCAATTTTTAGAAAAAACGATTATTGATGAGGGAAGGTATATTAATGAAAGAGATATTAAAGAAAAATCTAAAGTTATCGTTATTGGTAGACTTGTAAAGCAAGATTTGTTTGGAGAAAAACCAGCATTAGGTAAAAGAGTAAATGTTAGTGGTATATCATATAAAATTATTGGAATTTTTTCAGATGATGGAGGAGATAATGAAGAACGTCAAACTTATATGCCAGTTTCTACTGCTCAAATGATTTACGGAAATAATGATCATATAAGTCAAATTAATATTGGATATAATCCAAAGCTAAGTTTAGATGAAGCTATTGCTTTTGGTAATAAAGTAGAACGTGATTTACGTAAAAAACTAGGAATTCATCCAGATGATCAAAGCGCATTATCGGTTCGTAATATGGCAGAAGCAAATAAAGGAATAGGAACATTTATGTTAGCACTATACTTTATTGTGATTTTTGTTGGATCAGGTACATTAATTGCAGGAATTATAGGTATTAGTAATATTATGATTTTTGTTATTAAAGAGCGTACTAAAGAATTTGGTATAAGAAAAGCTTTAGGAGCTAAACCTTCATCTATCGTAGGGATGGTAGTACAAGAGTCAGTATTAATTACAACTATTGCAGGTTATTTAGGATTGTCTTTAGGTACTTATATTTTAAGTTTAATAGGTGATAGTTTAGAGAAGTATTTTATAAAAGACCCAAGTGTAAGCCCAGGAATTGTAATAGGAGCAACTATTGTTTTAATACTTTCTGGTTTAATTGCAGGATACATTCCAGCTAAAAGAGCAGCAGGAATTAAACCAATTGTAGCATTAAGAGCAGATTAATTATGAAATTTTTATTTGATTCAGATAGTTGGCAAGAAATTTACGGGAGTATTCGTAAAAATAAAATTAGGACTGTAATTACAATTATAGGTGTATTATGGGGTATATTTTTACTAGTTGTACTTTTAGGTGCAGCAAGAGGAATGGAAAATAACTTCAAAAAAATCTTTGGAAATTTTGCAACTAATAGTGTTTTTATATGGACACAATCTACAGACACTCCTTTTAAAGGATTTCAAAAAGGAAGGCGCTTTTTACCTACTTTAACAGATGTTAAAATATTAAAAGAAGAATTTAAAGAAATAAAACTATTAGCGCCAAGAAGTCAAACTAATGCACAGTTAATTAAAGATTTTAAATCGGGAAGCTTTCAAGTAAGTGGTGATTACCCTGTATTAGATCAGGTGCAAAAAAAGGAATTGATTTACGGAAGATTTTTAAATGAAAATGATATTCTTTCAAAATCTAAAGTAGCTGTTATTTCTGAGGATATATATAAACAATTATTTGACAAAAATGTTAGGCCAGTAGGTCAGTATATTAAAGTCAATAATATTAATTTTAAAGTCATAGGGGTATATAAACGACCTACTAGTATTAATTTTGATGATGATACTGCTTATATACCTTTTACAACCTTTCAGCAGATATATAATATGGGTGATAAAATCCATTGGATGATGATTACTGCTAATGAAGGAGTAAATATTAAGCAATTAGAAAAAGATGTTCTGTTAACTTTGAAAAATTTGCACAAGGTACATCCAGATGATAAAAGAGCATTTGGAAGCGTAAATTTAGGAGTTGAAATAGCAAAGTTTACAGGTTTTTTAACTGGAATGCAATTTTTAACATGGTTCGTAGGTATTGCAACATTAATAGCTGGGGTATTTGCAATTGGAAATATATTATTAATTACAGTTAAAGAACGTACAAAAGAAATAGGAATAAGAAGAGCTTTAGGGGCTACCCCTCGAAGTGTTAGACAACAAATTATTTTAGAATCTGTTTTTCTAACAACAGTAGCAGGTATGTTAGGTATCATTTTTGGAGCATTGGTTTTGTTTTTAATAGATTCTGCTTTTGGACATGGTCCAGATCCTACATTAGTTAATCCAACGGTAAATATTCCAATTATATTAATAGCATTTTTAACATTAGTAATATTAGGAACTTTAATAGGATTAATACCAGCATACATGGCAACAATAGTTAAACCAATAGAAGCATTAAGAGAAGAATAAATCAATCAACAAATCATGAGTAAAAGAGCAAAAATTATTTTAGGAATTGTTTTAGTACTATTTGTAGTAGCACTAGTTTGGTTCGGGAAAAAGAACAAAAAGAATATTGTAGAGTATGAGACTGAAAAGCCATTTAAAACTACAATTGTTAAGAAAACTGTAGCAACAGGTAAGGTTATTCCATTAGAAGAAGTTGAAATTAAGCCTCAAATTGCAGGAATTGTTGATAAAATTCTTGTTGAAGAAGGTGCAATAGTAAAAGTTGGAGATTTGATAGCAACTGTTAGAGTTGTTCCAAATGTAGCTTCTTTGAATAGAGCAAATGGAAGTGTGAAAAATGCAAGATTATCTTTTGAAAATGCAAAAGTTCAGTTTGATAGAAATAAAAGATTATTTGACAAAGGAGTGATTTCTCGTCAGGCTTTTGAAAATTCTGAGTTAAGCTATAATAATGCAAAACAAGGATTATCAAATGCTCAGTCTGATATGGATATTATTAGAAAAGGAACTACGTCTGGTTTAGGTAATGCAGCAAATACAAGTATTAGAGCTACTACATCTGGAATGATAGTTGAAATTCCAGTAAAAAAAGGATACCAAGTTACACAAACTAATGATTTTAATGCAGGAACGACGATTGCTCGTATTGCAGATATGACTAAAATGATTTTTGAAGGAAAGGTTGATGAATCAGAAGTTGGTAAATTAGTAAGAGGGTCTGACATTGAAGTCGCATTGGGAGCTATTGAAAATAAAAAATTCCCTGCAAAATTAAATTTTATTGCTCCTAAAGGTACTGAAGAAGGAGGAGCTGTACAGTTTAAAATAAAAGCTGACGTAACATTAGATAGTGATTATTTTATTAGAGCTGGATATAGTGCAAATGCTGACATTGTTTTAGAGAAAAAAGACAGTGTATTATCTATAAAAGAAGCTTTATTAAAATTTGATAAAAAAACTGAAGAGCCTTACGTAGAAATTAAAGTTAGTGAAGGTAAGTTTGAGAAAAGAAATGTTAAACTAGGAACTTCTGATGGTGTTAATGTTGAGGTTTTAGAAGGGGTAACTAAAGATGATGAAATTAAGATTTGGAATAAAGCATCAAAAGACAAAAAAGATAAAAACTAAAAAAGTTAATTAAAATACAAAAACGTTTACAAATTTTACTTTGTAAACGTTTTTTTTGTCAAATAAACAACTATCATTGTTTATAATAATAGCTTGATCGCACTGGCTATATACAATTCATTTTATTACTATAGAAAAGGTTTATTATTGGTAGGTAACTCTTTTTATGTTTATAAAAAAAATGAATGAAGTATAAATAGTGGGATAGATAATAAAGTTAATTATAAGAGAAGATATGAATTTCTGGAGGCTATTTTCATTATATTTTAGAGAGCTTTAAAAGCAATACTAATTCGTTATAAGACAATTTTTATAAAACAAAAAGACCGATGAATATGAATAATTCATCGGTCTTTTTAAATATTTTAAGTAATAACTTATTCAGTTCCTCCGGTAGAAACCATGCTCTTAGCTTTAGTAGGAACAAGTTTTTTAGCTATAAAACCTTTAATTTTTAATACAGTTCTAGCTTTCTTAGCGTTAGACATAACAGTAATTTGTTTAGAAAAACCTCCAGGTCTATTTGTGTCATAAGAAACTTCTATTTGTCCTTTTTCTCCTGGCATAATTGGCTTTTCAGGTTTTTTAGGTACTGTACAACCACAAGTAGATCTAATGTCTTTAATAATTAAAGGAGCATCACCTACATTCGTGAATTCAAATACACGCTTACCTTCAGATCCTAAAGCTACTTTACCATAGTTAATCACTTCGTTTTCAAATTTAAACTCTTGAGCACTTACAGTTAAAGTGATAAAGCAAATAGCTACAAATGATAAAATTGTTTTCATAATGTTTATTTTATTTTAGGGGTTATATAACCGGTTACAAATTTATAATTATTTTTTGATACTAAAAAAAAGGCAACTATTTTTCTGTAGCTCACAGATAGTTGTATTTTTGCTAATCAATTTTCAAAAATAATGCCAAAAAATATTTATTAGGCTAAATATAGTAAAAACATATGAATATTCCATCAAAATACAATTCTAAAGAGGTAGAAGGAAAGTGGTACGAATACTGGATGAAACATAATTATTTTCATTCTGAGGTAGATGATCGTGAGCCATATACAATTGTAATACCGCCACCTAATGTCACAGGAGTATTACATATGGGGCATATGTTAAATAATACGATTCAAGACGTTTTAATACGTAAGGCTCGTTTACAAGGAAAAAATGCATGTTGGGTTCCTGGAACTGATCATGCTTCGATTGCTACTGAAGCAAAAGTTGTAGCGAAACTAAAAGAGCAAGGAATTAATAAAAACGATTTAACTCGTGAAGAGTTCCTTGAGCATGCATGGGAATGGAAAAATGAGTATGGAGGAATCATTTTAGATCAACTGAAAAAGCTAGGAGCTTCTTGTGACTGGGAAAGAACTTCTTTTACTATGGATCCTGCATTATCTGAATCAGTAATAAAAGTATTTGTAGATCTTTATAATAAAGGATTAATTTATAGAGGTTACAGAATGGTAAATTGGGATCCTGAAGCAAAAACTACTTTATCTGATGAAGAAGTAATTCACGTTGAAAAACAAGGAAACCTTTATTATTTAGAATATAAAATTGAAGGTTCTGACGATAAATTAACAATTGCTACAACGCGTCCTGAAACTATTTTTGGAGATACGGCTATTTGTATTAATCCAAATGATGAGCGTTTTATTCACTTGAAAGGGAAAAAAGCGATTGTTCCATTATGTAATAGAGTAATTCCTATTATTGAAGACGAATATGTTGATGTAGAGTTTGGTACAGGATGTTTAAAAGTAACTCCTGCTCATGATGAGAATGATAAGGTTTTAGGAGACAAACATAATTTAGAAGTAGTTGATATTTTTAATGATGATGCTTCTTTAAATTCTTTTGGATTGCATTATGAAGGAAAAGATCGTTTTGTTGTTCGTAAAGAAGTTACTAAAGAACTAGAAGAAAAAGGATTTTTAGTGAAAATAGAAGTTCATACTAATAAGGTTGGAACATCAGAAAGAACTAAAGCAGTTATAGAACCAAGGTTATCTGATCAATGGTTTTTAAAAATGGAAGAGTTAGCTAAGCCAGCTATTGAAGCTGTTTTAGGAGAGGATAGTGATGTTAAGCTATATCCTAAGAAATTTGAGAATACTTACCGTCATTGGATGGAAAATGTTCGTGATTGGAATATTTCTCGTCAATTATGGTGGGGGCAACAAATTCCAGCATATTTCTACGGAGATGGAAAAGAAGATTTCGTAGTTGCTGAGAGTAGAGAAGAAGCATTAGTTTTAGCAAAAGAAAAAACAGGAAAAACAACGTTATTAGCATCTGATTTACGTCAAGATGAAGATGCATTAGATACTTGGTTTTCTTCTTGGTTATGGCCAATGTCTGTTTTTGATGGAATTAGAAACCCAGAAAATGAAGAAATTAAATATTATTATCCTACAAACGATTTAGTAACTGGGCCAGATATTTTATTTTTCTGGGTTGCTCGAATGATTGTTGCTGGATATGAGTATAAGGATGAACGTCCGTTTGAAAATGTATATTTAACAGGATTAGTACGTGACAAACAACGACGTAAAATGTCTAAATCGTTAGGGAATTCGCCTGATGCACTTAAGTTAATTGAAGACTTTGGAGCAGATGGGGTTCGTGTTGGTTTGTTATTGAGTTCAGCAGCTGGTAATGATTTAATGTTTGATGAAGCTTTATGTCAACAAGGTAAAGGATTAGGAAATAAGGTATGGAGTGCTTTTTATTTAACAACTTTATGGGAAGTTTCTGAGACTATTGAGCAACCTGCCTCTAGTAAATTAGGTTTAGAATGGTATAAAGCTAAATTTCAGCAAGTATTAGTTGAAATTGAAGATCATTATAGTAAATATCGTTTAAGTGATGCTTTAATGGCTATTTACAAATTAATATATGATGATTTTTGTGGTTGGTTACTTGAAATTGTAAAGCCAGCATATCAGCAACCAATTGATATTAAAACATATAAGGAGGTAATATCAATTTTTGAAGATAATTTAAAGATTTTACATCCGTTTATGCCATTTATTACAGAAGAAATTTGGCAATCAATAGCAGAAAGAGCACCTGAAGAGGCTTTGATTATCGCTAAATATCCTTCAGTATTAGAGTTTGATAAGGAATTAATAAGCGAGTTTGATTTTGCAGCTAATATTGTTTCAGGAATTAGAACAATTAGGAAAGAAAAAAATATAGCATTTAAAGAAGCTATAGAATTATCAGTTGTTAATACTGAAAATTATACTCAGAATTTTGATCAGGTTATTCAAAAATTAACGAATACATCAGTGATAAGTTATGTTTCTGAGAAAGTAGAAGGAGCAGCGTCTTTTAGAGTAAAGTCGAATGAATATTTTGTGCCAATTTCTTTAGATAATATTGATGTTGAAGCTGAAATTATAAAATTAAAGGCTGAACTAAAAAGAGCAGAAGGGTTTTTGTTTGGAATTCAAAAGAAATTATCTAATGAGCGATTTGTAAATAATGCTCCAGAACAAGTAATTACTTTAGAACGAAAAAAGGAATCAGATACTATAGCTAAAATTGAAACTATAAAAAATAGTTTGGTTAGTTTGCAGTAAAGAAATATCTAGATAAATATAAAAAAAGACTACAATATTTGTTATTGTAGTCTTTTTATTTATAATGTATTTTAATAAATTAATTTTCTTGTCTGTACAGAGCAAGTAAGGTGTTTTTCAAAAGCATTGCTATGGTCATTGGTCCAACACCACCAGGTACAGGAGTAATATGAGAGGCTTTTTCTGACATTTCATTGAAATCAACATCACCCACTAATCTGAATCCATTCTTTTTTGAAGAGTCAGCAACTCTTGTAATTCCTACATCAATTATAACTACTCCTTTTTTTACCATATCACCTTTTAAAAATTCAGGAATACCTAAGGCAGCTATAATAATATCAGCTTTTTTAGTTACTTCTGATAGGTTTTTAGTTCTACTATGTGTTAAAGTAACAGTTGCATTTCCAACTTTTCTTTTTTGAGCTAATAAAATACTCATTGGACTACCAACAATATGACTACGTCCAATTACAACAACATCTTTACCCGAAGTTTCAATATTATAACGTTCTAACAACTCTAAAATTCCAAATGGAGTAGCAGATATAAAAGTAGGAAGATTTAATGCTAATTTACCAACATTCATTGGGTGAAAACCATCTACATCTTTTTCTGGATCAATAGCCATTAATATCTTTTGCTCATCAATATGATCTGGTAATGGTAATTGAACAATGAAACCATTTATATCTTTATCTATATTTAAAATTGCAATTTCATTAAGTAATTCTTCTTCTGTAGTTTCTTTAGGTAAACGAATTAAAGAAGATTCAAAACCAACACGCTCACAAGCTTTTACTTTCGCATTTACATAAGTTAAGCTTGCTCCATCACTCCCTACAATAACTGCAGCTAAATGAGGTGCTTTTTTATCTTGTTTTTTTAGTTCTGCTACTTCTAACGCAATTTCTTCTTTAATATCTGCTGATGTTTTTTTACCGTCTAGTAATATCATGTAGTGTAATGTTGTTGTGTTGTGTTTATTGTTATTATAAAATTTTATATAAAAGTAAAAAGAGAAGTCTACAGCTTCTCTTTTTTATATTTTATTTCATTCCTTTCATCATTTGCATCATTTTTCTTCCGCCACCACCTTGCATCATTTTCATCATTTTGCTCATTTGATTAAACTGCTTCATTAACTGATTGACTTCTTGAACAGAAGTTCCGGAACCTTTTGCAATTCGTTTTTTACGACTAGCATTAATTACGTTTGGAGTACTTCTTTCTAAAGGAGTCATGGAGTGTATAATAGATTCAATTCCTTTAAAAGCATCATCATCAATATCAACATCTTTTAAAGCTTTTCCAGCTCCAGGTATCATTCCTACTAAATCTTTCATGCTACCCATTTTTTTGATTTGTTGAATTTGACTTAAAAAGTCATCAAAACCAAATTGATTTTTAGCAATCTTCTTTTGTAGTTTTCTAGCTTCTTGTTCATCGTATTGTTCTTGAGCACGTTCTACTAACGATATAACATCTCCCATCCCTAAAATACGATCGGCCATACGATCAGGGTGGAAAACATCAATAGCATCCATTTTTTCACCAGTACCAATAAACTTAATTGGTTTATCTACTACTGATTTAATAGATAATGCAGCTCCACCACGAGTATCACCATCTAATTTGGTAAGTATTACACCATCAAAATTTAAAAGATCATTAAAGGCTTTAGCTGTATTAACAGCATCTTGACCAGTCATGGAATCTACAACAAATAAAGTTTCTTGTGGAGTAACCGCTTTATGAATGTTAGAAATCTCTGTCATCATTTCTTCATCTACAGCTAAACGACCAGCTGTATCAATGATCACTACATTTTTACTATTAGCTTTTGCATGTTTAATAGCGTTTAATGATATTTCAACAGGATTTTGATTTCCTACTTCAGCATATACTTCAACACCAATTTGTTCACCAACAACTTGTAATTGGTTTATTGCCGCAGGACGATACACATCACAACCAACTAATAAAACTTGTTTAGCTTTCTTAGTTTTTAAATAGCTAGCAAGTTTACCAGAAAAAGTTGTTTTACCAGAACCTTGTAAACCAGACATTAAAATAACAGTTGGTGAGCCTCCAAGATTAATTCCTACAGTATCACCTCCCATCAAATCAGTTAATTCATCTTTAACTAATTTAACCATTAACTGTCCAGGGTTAAGTGTTGTTAAAACGTCTTGACCTAAAGCTTTTTCTTTTACTCTTTTAGTAAATTCTTTCGCTATTTTAAAATTAACATCGGCATCTAATAAAGCTCTACGAACCTCTTTTAGAGTTTCCGCAACATTAACTTCAGTGATTTTTCCGTGTCCTTTTAGCGTATGTAACGCCTTATCTAATTTTTCGCTTAAATTATTAAACATGTATCGGCTCCATTTTTTAGAAGCACAAATATAGGAATTTTAGTTGGTTGTAGGTAGTTAATAACTAGTAGAATTTAACTTTTATTGGTAATTTTTTTTTGTTTTCGATACCCAATAATCATTCCTAAAAGGCTAATAGTAAGAAAGCTCAAAAAAATAAGGATAAAACTATTTTTAGAGATAATTAGTTTTGATATAATAGTAAGAAAGAAAAATATTACCCCAATTATTGACCATATAAAATCATTTTCTAACCTTGGTTTAGTTGAAAAAGTTGGAGTTTTATTGATTAATATTTTTAATGTATTCCAATCCCAAGCAATTAAAATAAAAGTAGTTACAAGTATTAGCCCAGTTATAATAGGTGTTCCTTTAAAATCGTAAGAAATAGTGATAACAAAAATATTTAAAATGATTGGTAGAAAAAGGATAACGCCTAATTTAGCATACCGTTGAGTCATTAATAAAAAACCAGCTATTAATTGACCATATCCTAAAAATTTCCAGTAAATTCCAGATTGATACATAGTTTCAAAAAAATGCCAAGCACTATTTATTGGGTTCAGTGCACCACTTTCAGAAGTAAACCTGAGTCCTTGTATTTTAACAATACTAGCATAGACAAACGCAAAACCTAATAAATAACGTAAATAGATAATAAATATCTGTGGAAGTGTTTTGTTTTTCATTAGAATAAATTTAAAACTTTATTTATCCTATTGACGATAGAAAACTTTATTTGTTACTTATTTTATATAACACACATTTTTCTAATTCTTGAAAAGCACTTAATAGTGGGTGGTTAAATTTTTTTATTTTTTTCATACCAATTCTTTCCATAACTGTAATTGAAGGTGTATTAATTTGGGGAGCAACTGAGATTATTTCAGGTAATTTTAATTGAAAAAAAGCGTAATTTAAACATTGTAAAGCTCCTTCTGTAGCATATCCTTTTCCCCAAAATTTTGGATATAATCGCCAACCAATGTCTATAGATGGATTAAAATTAGCTTCATATGTTTGTTCTGAAATACCAATAAAACCAATAAATTGTTTAGTATCTATTACTTCAACAGCAAAGTAGCAAAATTTATTTTTTATATATTGTTGTTGCATTCTATGAATAAACTTTTCACAATCTTCTTTTGTAACTGTTGAAGGAAAGTATTTCATAACTTCAATATTCGAATTTATTTCGAATAAATTGTCAATATCTGAAAGTTTCCAATTTCTAAAACCTAAACGCTTTGAAGTAAATAGATAATTTTTCATAAAGCAAAAATATAGATTTTATAAATCGTCCGTAAAATGTTTTCTTGATTTTTCTATGTTAAACTTTTCTTGATTATACTGCTTTGATGAGTTTTTAGGAATAGACAATGATTCCCAATTTTCATTTTGGAGCATTTTACCTAAAAATACAATTTGACCAATGTGATATGGATAGTGACAAATTTGTCTATTAATAGCTTCAGTAACTGTATGTCCTTGATTTCTGATATAAATAATACGTTCTAAATCTTTTTCATTAAGAGAATTTAATGTATTTGAAAAAGTATTCCATCCTTTTTCCCAATATGCAATCATAGCTTCTTTAGAAGTAAAGGTATTAACAAATTCATCATCTCTATTTCTCCACGATTTTTCGCCATCTTCAGTAAAAATATTGGTCCATCGTGATAACATATTTCCAGCAATATGTTTAACAATAATAACTATTGAATTACTTTCATTATTTTGTTGGAAAAAAAGCTGTTCTTTGGTTAATTGGCAAAAGGTTTTATCACCTAAACTTTTATAATAAGTAATTTGTTTTATAACGCTTTCTAAATAAGAATTTCTCATAAAAGATAACTAGTTTATTTTATTTCTAAAGTAGTCATTTTTTATGAGAGCTATTATTGAAGAATAAACTCTAAGGCAACCCCGTTAATGCAATGACGTTTCCCCGTAGTTTCACTAGGACCATCATTAAAAGAGTGCCCTAAATGCCCTCCACAAGTATTACATTTAAGTTCAGTACGAGCATATCCAATTTTATAATCAACATCTAATTCTACATTTTCTTTTATAGCTCTATCAAAAGAAGGCCAACCTGAGCGAGAATCATATTTATGTTCAGATTTATATAAAGGTGTTTTACAAGCAGCACACACATAGGTTCCTTTTTTATAATTTTTATTCAAGGGGCTAGAAGATGGTCTTTCAGTACCCGCTTCTCTTAAAACATAATATTGTTTTGGAGTTAATAGTTTTTTCCATTCACTATTAGGCTTTGAAACTTTATATTTTTTGTTTTGAGCTTTACCAGTAAAATTAAAAAAAAGACTAATAATTATTATTAAAATGTAGTTTTTCATGAGTTGTTTTGAATGAAATCTATAATTTTAGAAGTAACATTTTTATCACGTAAAATTTTAGTATGTCCTAAACCTTTAGTAATTAAAAGTTCTCCTTTTTTTATATTTTGACGTATGTTTAAAGCACAACTTACATTTACATCACCATCAAAACTATCATGAATTATTAAAGTTGGTATTTGTATGTTTTTGGCAACAACACTTGAAGAATGGTCATCAATATTTTTACCCCATTGTTTATCGTATAGTTGTTTTATTTTTTTAGCGATTAAAGGTTTTATTTTTAAGCTTTTTGTGAAATTTAAAAGAACATCAGAAATTTTATCTGCAGCACCTATTGTTACTAATTTTTTTACAGATAAACCATCAGAAACAGCATTATACAAACATAAACCTCCAAATGAATGGCCAATTACTACTTCAAAAGGACCTAGTTCTTCATCTATTTGTTTAATTGCTTCTAGAAATTCAGGCATAGAGGTTGTTTTTCCTGAAGACTTCCCATGTGCCGGACCATCAAAAGAAATAAACATATAGCCTTTTTCTAATAATTTATCAGCTGTCATAAATAATTGAGTACTTCTACCAGCCCAACCATGAACAAATAAAACTTTCTTTTTTGAATAGCCATATGATAATACTTCTATTTCTTTGTTAATAGTTTTAATTGTTATGTTCTTTTTCTGAGCACTTTTATAAAGTGCTTTTTCTCTTTCAGGAACAGAAAAGTTAATTGGAGTAATAAATAATTTAGAACCAAATTTAGTAACTAAATTAGTAGATAATGCTTGTAAAAAGTTTGCTAAAAGTGTTATACTCTTCGGGATTTTTATGCTTTTAGGATTTTTACGAGTACTTATAAAATTCATTAAGATAATTTTTATGCTAAAGATAGAATTTGTAAATTTAAAGATATAATTTTGATTATATTTTGTGACATATCCTCTTATTTTGTGTCATAATTTATAAAACCAGAACAAAATCAAATAGTAATGAAAAAAATATTAGCTTTAGTTTTTGTAGCTACTATGTTAGTAGAGTGCAGTACAGTACCAATTACAGGTAGAAAACGTTTAAATATTGTTGGAGACTCACAAGTTTTACCAGCTAGTTTTGCACAGTATAAAGGTTTTTTAGAAAAAAATAAATTATCTAAAGATGTTGCGAAATCTAATCAAATAAAAAGAGTTGGAAAAAAAATATCAGCAGCAGTTGATAGGTTTATGCGTGCTAATGGAATGACAGCTGAGGCAAATTCATATAAATGGGAATTTAATTTAGTAGATGATAAAACTGTAAACGCTTGGTGCTTACCAGGAGGAAAAGTTGTTTTTTATACTGGAATTATGCCAATATGTGATAATGAGAATGGTGTAGCCGCAGTAATGGGGCATGAAGTAGCACATGCCTTTGCAAAGCATGGTCAAGAGCGTATGACAAGTGCTTACGGACAACAATTAGGTGGTATTGCTGTTGCCTTAGGTACTAGGAATAGTAAAAATTCTCAACTTTGGAATATGGCATACGGTATAGGCTCACAAGTAGGAATGCTATCTTTTAGTAGAACACATGAAAATGAAGCTGATAAATTAGGATTGGTATTTATGATTATGGCTGGGTATAAAGGAGAAGAAGCAGCTGAAGTATGGGTTCGTATGAGTCAACGTGCTGGATCAAAAAAATCACAACCAGAATTTTTAAGCACTCACCCTTCAAATGAAAGTCGTATACAAACATTAAGAGCATATTTACCTGAAGCTACAAGACTAGCAGCAAAATATAATGTGCCAGCCAAAAAGTAAGATATAATTTTTAAATATACTATATTGCAAACCGTTCGTTTAATCGAACGGTTTTTTTATTTAATAAATTATGTATAAAATAGGTAATAAGAAATTAATTAATGCTTGGGCTTTTTACGACTGGGCAAACTCAGTATATTCATTAGTAATAAGTACAGCAGTTTTTCCGTTGTATTATAGTGCAGTTACAGATGGTAAGTCAGTTCGTTTTTTAGGAATTGATTGGGAACATCCAGATAGTTTATATAGTTATGCGTTGTCTTTTTCATTTTTAGTTGTAGCATTTATTTCTCCTATTTTATCAGGTATTGCAGATTATACAGGAAGTAAGAAAAAGTTTATGAAATTTTTCTGTTGGATGGGATCGTTATCAGTAATGAGCTTATATTTTTTTGATAGTATAGATACTGTTTGGGTAGGTATAGTTTTTACAATTTTGGCAAGTATTGGTTTTTGGGCTAGTTTGGTTTTTTACAATGCATATTTACCTGAAGTAGCATTGCCTGAACAGCAAGATAGAGCTAGTGCAAAAGGATTTATTTATGGGTATATAGGTTCTGTTATACTATTGATAATAAACTTAGTATTAATTCAAATGCCAGATTTATTTGGAATTACTTCAGGTATGGCTTCTCGTATATCATTTGTAATGGTTGGTTTATGGTGGCTAGGTTTTGCACAAATAACTTTTAAACGTTTACCAGATGATATTTATAATAAAAAACCTGAAAAGGATTATATATGGAAAGGTTTTAAAGAATTACAAAACGTGTTAAAAGAAGTAAAACAGTACCCAACATTAAAACGTTTTTTAATTTCATTTTTTTTATTAAGTATTGGTGTACAAACTATTATTTTAATGGCGGCAATTTTTGGCTCTACTGAATTAGGACTTGAACCAACCAATATGATTATTACAATTTTATTAGTGCAAATTGTTGCTATTGCAGGTGCTGCATTGTTTTCTCGTTTATCTGAAAAATGGGGGAACATAAAAGCTTTAAAAGTAACTTTAGGAATATGGACTCTTGTTTGTTTTTGTGCTTTTTTACTAGATAAAAATCAAGAAAATGTAGGACTCTATTTTTATGGGTTAGGTGGTTTATTAGGATTGGTACAAGGAGCAATTCAATCATTAACACGTTCTACATATTCTAAATTATTACCTGAAACTGAAGATCATGCTACTTATTTTAGTTTTTATGATGTTACTGAAAAAATAGCAATTGTGTTAGGTACGTTTGTTTATGGATTCTTATATGCAAAAACAAATTCAATGCAATGGAGTGTATTGTGTTTAGCTGTTTTCTTCTTAGCGTCATTTATTATTTTAAGCACTTTAAAGAAAACGAAGTACGTTTCATAATAGTACATATATTTAATGGTTTTTTAAGGTATAGTCGGTTACCGTAGTATACTTTATTTTGATAAAATCTATTTTTTTAAGTAATCAAACTCCTTTATAATATATAAGAGAGTTTGATTCGTAGTTAATACAACTTATTTCATTTTTTTATGAATTCAATTGCACCTTCTGAAATAATAATTAAAGGAGCTAGAACAAATAATCTGAAAAATATTTCATTGAGAATTCCACATAACAAATTTATTGTGGTTAGTGGAGTATCTGGGTCAGGTAAATCAAGTCTAATTTCTGAAATAATAGCTAAAGAAGGTCAACGTAGGTACTTTGAAACATTACCATCTTTTGCAAGGCAGTTTTTAGGAAAGTTGAAAAGACCTGATGTAGATGAAATAGAAGGACTTTCTCCTGTTATTTTTATTGGACAGCAAACTGCAGGAATGCATGCACGTTCTACAGTAGGTACTATATCAGATATTTATGATTTGTTACGGTTGTTATTTGCAAGAACTGGTATTGGAACTGAAAATGTTGTATTGTCTCGTGCTCTTTTTTCGTTTAATTCTGAAGTTGGAAAGTGTAAACGTTGCAACGGAATAGGAAAAGAGGAACAAATCGATTTAAATAGCTTAATTACTTTTCCAAAAAGAACAATTAGAGAAGGTGCATTAGCTCCAACATTACCAAATGGGTATATTATGTACTCTCAAGTAACGATTGATGTACTTAACCATGTATGCAATTCTGAAGGGTTTAATGTCGATATTCCATGGAATGAATTAACAAAAAAACAGCAAGATGTTATTTTATATGGTAGTACTAAAATAAAAGTACCTTTTGGAAAGCATAGCCTCGAGTCTCGTTTAAAATGGACAGGTATCAAGGCTAAACCTCGTGAAGAAGGTTATTACAAAGGAATGATTCCGATTATGTCGGATATTTTAAAAAGAGATAGAAATGCTAATATTCTTAAATATGTACATGCTGTAATTTGTGAGGATTGTAATGGTAATCGATTAAATAAAACGGCTTTAAATGTACGTGTTCATGGAAAGTCAATAGCAGAAATTGTTACTTTAGAATTGACTGAGCTTAAATCATGGATAAAGACTAATTCTTGGGGTGATATTGCTACTGAAATTATAAAAAAAATTGAATCTCAAGTTAGTTTATTGGAAGATTTAGGATTGGGACATTTAACTATTGATCGTTCCACGTTTTCACTTCGTTCAAGTGAAATTCAACGTATTCGTGTAGTAAATCAAATGTTAACCCCATTGAGTAATGTTCTTTATATTTTTGATGAGCCTTCAATTGGATTACACAAAGAAGAAAATGAAAGGTTGATTTACCATTTTAAACAATTGGTAAAAAAAGGAAATACAGTTATTGTAGTAGAACATAATTTAAATACAATTACAAGTGCTGATCATATTATAGAGCTTGGACCCAAAGCTGGAGTTAATGGTGGTAAACTTGTTTTTAATGGTTCATTTTTAGAATTTATAAAGCAGAAAACATTAAAAGATGTTAGCCCAACATTCAGAGCTATAAATAAGAATTATTTACAGGTAGATTCAAAGAAAAAAACTAGAACAGATTTTATGCATCTTATAGGGTGTTATGAAAGAAATTTAAAGCATATAGATGTTAAGTTTCAATTTGGGAAATTGAATGTTGTTAGTGGTAAGTCAGGCTCTGGAAAAGCTAGTTTAGTAAAAGAAACATTAATCAAAGTTATTGAAGAAAAGTTAGAGAATAAAATTCAAAAATTACCAAAACTAGAAAGCTATAAAAATATTGAGAGTATTGATAAACTAGTTTATATTGATCATACTCCAATAGGAAAAACACCACGAAGTAATCCAGCTACTTATTTAGGCCTCTCTGATCATATTCGTGATATCTATGCAAAGCAGTCTGAATCAAAATTATTAGGATTTACCAAATCTCGTTTTTCATTTAATAACAAAGGGGGAAGGTGTGAAGTTTGTCAAGGTGCTGGAAAAACGCAAATAGGTATGCATTTTTTAGGTACTATTGATTTAATATGTGGTACCTGTAATGGAGATCGATTTAATAAAGAAACACTTCAAGTAACATATAATGGATTATCAATTGCCGATATTTATAGGTTATCGGTTAACGATGCTTTAAAATTTTTTGTAGGCGATAAAAAGATAACTCAAGGACTTGAAACACTAAAAGAAATTGGGCTTGGATATTTAACTTTAGGACATTCATCAACAACTCTTTCTGGAGGAGAGGCTCAGCGTATTAAAATTGCAAATCAGTTACAGAAAAAAGATACAGGTAATACATTATATGTTATAATTGAGCCAAGTATTGGTTTACATCAAGATGATATTGAATCACTTCTTAATTTATTTAAAGCTATTCAGAACAAGGGGAATACTATAGTTTGTGTTGAACAAAATCAAACAATTATAAGTGTTAGTGATTGGCATATTGAATTAGGACCTATTGGAGGTGTTAATGGTGGGAACATTCTTCATCAAGGTATTCCAAATCGTAATGAGGAATCACGTTATAATACAATCAATAATCAAATAGAAGAAACGATTATTTCTAATGATATAGTATTGAAAGGTGTAACAACTAACGGACTTAAAAATATAGATGTTCGTATTCCTAAAAATCAGTTAACTGTTGTAACTGGAGTTTCTGGAAGTGGAAAGTCATCTTTGGTATATGATACATTACTTGCTGAATCAAATGCTCGATTTACGGAATCATTGTCTACATATAATAGAAGTTTTTTAAAACAAAATAGTAATGCTGAGTTGGAATCTTTTTCAGGTTTAGGTCCAGCAATTGGAGTAAATAGAAGAGGGGGGACTACAAAGAGATCTACTGTTGGAACCTTGTCTGGTATTTATGACGCTTTTAGGTTATTGTATTCTAGAATTGCTCAGTATGAAAATAAAATATTTACAGCTCAACACTTTTCTTTTAATCATTATTTAGGAGCGTGTCAAAGTTGTGAAGGAATTGGTATGAAACTGAAATGTAATCCAGACGAAATAATTGTTTTTCCTGAAAAATCAATATTTGAAGGAGCAATTTCTATCAATAAAGCTATAGCTTATTATTCGGATGTAAATGGTCAGTATATGGCAATTCTTAATGAAGTTGCCAAACAAAATAAATGGAATTTACAACTTCCTTGGGAAGATTTGGATGCAGAGATTAAGAATGTAATTCTTTATGGAACAGGGGAAGAGATGTGGAGTCTTACATGGAACTTTAAAACTAAATCAAGATCAGGAACGCAAGAATTAAATGCTAAATGGTTAGGGTTATGCAATTATATTGATAGTGAATACCAAAGAAAAATTCATAATAAAAACAAGAAAAATTTAGAAGATTTATTACATGAAGTTGAATGTTATACATGTAAAGGAAGTCGGTTAAAAAATGAATTATTGCATGTAAAATTCCAAGGTAAAAATATTTATGAAATATCAAAACAGAGCATCGTATCTTGTTATGAATTGATTGAAAGTATACCTTCTAATCTTGATAAGGTTATACTGGAAATTAGTAAAGTAGTTTTACCAACTGTAAAAAAATCGTTAAGAACTATTATAGATTTAGGATTGGGTTATTTAAGTTTAGATAGATCGGTAACAACACTTTCAGGAGGAGAGCGTCAACGTATTACTTTAGCAGGTCAATTATCGAGCCATTTATATGGAGTAACTTATGTGTTGGATGAACCAACAATAGGACTAGATGATAAGCAAGTTACAGTTTTATCAAGAGTATTAAAAAAAATTGTAGCCAATGGAAATACTGTTGTAGTTGTAGAACATGATATTTCATTCATTAAAAAAACGGATTATATTATAGAAATGGGACCAGAAGCAGGTAGATTTGGAGGTGAAATAATATATCAAGGAAAGATTAATGGTATTAATAAAGTAAAGCAATCAATTACTAGAAGGTTATTTGAGTTAGATGAAAATATTATAGAAAAAGTATTTAATGAAAAAGGTAAGCCTTTTGAAATAAAAGGAGCTTTTGCTAATAATCTTAAAAAAATAGATGTAAAATTTTATTCAGGACAGGTAATAGCACTTACTGGTGTTTCTGGAAGTGGAAAATCTAGTCTAGTTAAAGAGGTATTATTTAACTCTTGGTTGAAAAAGAAACCAGTTAATTGTTATTCGTTACATGGGTTAAATCAATTTGACGATGTATTATTAATTGATCAGGAAATTCTGGTGCAAAATAGATTAGGTACCCCAGTAGTATACACTGGGATAATTGAGAGTTTAAAAAAGATATATTCAAGTACTGAGTTGGCTAAAAAAGAGGGGTTAAAAAAAGCAGATTTCTCTTATCAAAGTAAAAAAGGAAAATGTGAAACTTGCGCTGGGCATGGTAAGGTAAAAACCAGTATGGATTTTATGAGTGATATATGGTTTCTATGCGATACTTGTAAAGGTTTACGTTACAATCATACTATTCTAGCATGTAAGTATAAAGAGCATTCAATTGGTGAAGTGTTAAAAATGACTGTAGTTGAAGCGATCGATTTCTTTAAAACTGAAGAAATTATTTTGAAGCAATTACATATTTTGAAGAAAGTAGGAGTAGGGCATATAGTTTTAGGGCAATCTGGAAATACATTATCAGGTGGAGAATCTCAACGGTTAAAACTAGGAGTATCTATGATGCAAAAAAAGAAAGGGAAAACCTTATATCTTTTTGATGAGCCAAGTACTGGCCTTCATTATTTTGATAATTTACAATTAATAAGTGTTTTTCAATCGTTAATTAATAATGGAGATACCGTATTATTTATTGAACATAATAAAACTCTAATTAATTCTGCGGATAAAGTAATTAAATTAGGGCCTGGTAGTGGAGAAAAAGGAGGGATAGTGATCGATTAATATTTTTTTTAAACTATTAGTATTTAAGTAAGTTACTAGCTTAAGATAATGAGCTTCGTTCAATTTTCTCCATACGAGTGTATAAAATTTGTTCATTTACATGTAAAAGATTAATAAGATTAAGCGCTGTAAATATAGCAAGTCCAATAGTTCCTTCTTCATCATTATTAAACTCAATTTGTAGCTCAACATTATTGGTGTGATCATCATTTGATACTCCATCAGGATCATTCCAAGTACCTGTAACATTCATTTCTGTTACTGCCTTAAGAAAAGATAATGAGTCACTTTTACTTTTGGGTAACATGATTGTTAGTATTTCTTTCTGATTACGTTTTAAATCAACGTTAATAGTAATATCTCCATATAAAGATACATAAAGTATATCTTCAACTTTTTTAAGTAGCGTTTCTCCTTTTATTGACCTTTGCTGAACAGCTATAGAATTTAATCCCATTTTTGGAGGGTTTAATAGTAATTCAGATTCTTCTAAATTAGATCTATTGATTTTTTGATACTTACCTATAAAGTCACTTAACGTTTTACTATTATAGCCTATGTTTTTGATTCTAGTTAGGCGTTTTTTAAAGTTTTCAAAGTTGCTTTTTTGTTCATGTAAACTATGTTTTTCACATGTAAGAAATATGATTTGATCAATTAGCCAATCTTTATCTTTTTTCTCTAATTCTAATCGAATTTTCGCTTCTAATTCTGGAAATATATCGTTTTGAGCCTTTTTTATAATATTATTTATGCTATCCATTTGATCTATTTAGTATTGTTTTAAGAGTTTTTACTTTAACCTGTATGATACAGAGATTATTAGAATATCAATTATTAATTTATTGAGGTAATAGATTTTATTTGTGTCTAATTCTTTTAAATTCTGTAAAGGTTTATTAATAACAAACATGTGTATTTGTTAAGAGTTTAATAAGTAATTTTACTCGTTTCTTGTGTTTAGATATTCTTTTATTTCTTTTCTTAAATTTCCAATTTTTTTCTTTCTATTTTGAGAGGCACGGTATCTATCTGATTTACCAACTCCTATTTTCCATAAATAGCTTTTCAATAAATTCCTTTCTGTTTTTTTTAGCACTAAAGGTAATTTTATTCCAACTAATTTATAAGTTGTATCATATTTAAAATTTGGGGCAATAAATTGATTTATCCTATGAAAGTAGTTAGGCATAAATTTATATTCACTATGCTCTTCGTTAAATTTTCTAGCTAATTCATAGTCGACTTCATATAGATTTATAATTTTACTTCTAAGACTATCACTTTTAATAGTCTCCAAACCTTTAGATTTTAAAGATTCATATCCAGATTTGTTTTGAACAACTATGCTCTCTCTGGAAAAAAGATAATAGAACATTACTAAAGAATCATTTTTAATAGTTTTTCCATCAATGATGTCACTAAAATAGTTTAAGCCTCTAAAGGCAACTTTGAAATATTGCTCATCATTTGCAATATCTATGCTATCACGCTCTAAACCGTTATAAATTTCTTTAAGAATTTTATTTTCTGCAATATTATTTTTTCTTTCATCATTCCACCTGTCTAGCAAAAAGGCTAAAGTAACAGCTAGAAAAATAGAAAGGAATTCAAATAAGTATTTATTCCATTTTTTGAATTTAATTCGACTTTTCAATTTCAAGATTTGTGTTTTTATATTTGTTACTCTGGTAATTGTTTTAATAATTCTTATTACCCTATGTTTAGATGTTTTGTATTCCAATCTAAAGACTTATTAAAAATCAATAATTTTAAATTTTCAAGTTTTTTTGATTTCTTTATATCTGGGTTTTGTTTTTCCAAAACATTGATTAGTTTTTTCATTTCTTTTAATTTAACCATTGTAAAGTGTTCATTCCATATAACTGCTGTTCCAAATTTTACAATTCCATCAATATGATTATTCTCTATTGCTTTTTTTAAATTTTTCCAATCAGATTCAATTGTCATAAGATGACTTTTCTTTCTGTTATTAGACCAGAATAAGAATGATATGTATATTCCGATCAATATAATAAAGGTTAATAAAATAACAATATCTCCTTCCATAGTAGCTTTTTATTTTTTGAATGATTTTTCCAAAATAGTAAATTTAAGTATAAAAATATGTAGTTAAAAAAGAAAACGAGTAACTGTTTATTTTAATTACCCTTAATTCATTTCATTTTTTCCTCAATTCATTTCATAGCTATTTTAAAAACAACCTTCTCAAGGTACTTTTGAAGTGTTATTAATATTGAATTACTATTATTATGAAAACCATAGCAACATTTTTATTCATTTTTATTTGTTCAATTAGTTTTGGACAAACGTTTACAGGAAAAATAGTTGATAAACAAAACTTACCTATTTCATTTGCGAATATTATATTAAAAAACAAAGCAGATAATTCACTTATTACAGGTGTGATTTCTAACGAAAATGGAAAGTTTTCTATCAACTCAAAAAAGGAAAATGTGTATTTAGAAATTAGTTTTGTAGGTTTTATTACAAAAAAGATATATCCTACAAAATCGAGTATCGGAACAGTCGTTTTAAATGAGGAAGGACAACAACTACAAGAAGTAGTAATAACTGCTCGTAAAAAACTCATTGAACAAAAAGTAGATAGATTGGTTTTTAATATAGAGAATACAGTGGCTGGAACAGGGGGAACTGCCCTTGATGCATTAAAAACAACACCAAGTGTAAATGTAGATACAGATAAATTAGCTATTGTAGGTAAGGGAAATGTAAGAGTAATGGTAAATGATAGAATTATACAATTATCAGGAAGTGAACTAAATGCTTATTTGGGTACCATTGCGTCAGATGATATTAAAAATATAGAAGTGATTACAACACCTCCGTCGAAATATGATGCTGAAGGTAATAGTGGACTTATTAACATAGTTTTAAAAAAATCAAAAGAAAATAGCTGGAATAATCAATTAAGAACGTCTTATACGCAAGCAACATACGCGTTACTTAATATTGGAAACACATTTAATTACAATAAAAATAAAGTAAGTTTAATTGCTTCTTTAAATGGAACTAAAGGACATACTGCACAATTTAATCAATTTGATATTATTTATCCTTCAGCTTCAACAGTATCAAATCTTGATATGAAAAATAAAGAAAATGTAATATCAGGTAGGTTAGGTTTAGATTACAGTTTAACAGATAATGCTACTGTAGGAGTTTTATACTCAGGCTCGTCTGAGGATAAAGGTATAAAAGATGGTGGAAGAACATTAATTAATGATGGAAATGGGACCTATACAGTTAATAAAGGTAATGCAGATACGAAAAATATGAACCATTCAATAAATGCTCATTACATCCAAAAATTAGATACTCTAGGTAGAAAGCTATCTATTGATGTTGATTATTTTAATTATAATAATTCTTCTAATAGAGTTTTTAGCAGTGAACAATTTATTACAAATCAAAGCTATTTTGAAGCGAAAAACAGCATAAATCAAAATATTAAAAATTATAGCGGGAGAATAGATATAGAGCACCCAAGTAAGTGGGCGAATTTTTCATACGGAGTTAAAACAACATTTACTAAAACAGATAGCGATGTAGCTTTTTACAATACTACTACTGGTGCACCTATTTTTGATCCAACGCAAAGCAATACATTTATGTATTCTGAAAACATAAATGCATTATATGCAGATATGTCTAAACCATTAAGCGAAAAATGGCAATTAAAAATGGGGCTTCGTTTTGAAAATACTAGAACAAAAGGAGTTTCAAAAACAAATAATCAAACTGATATTAACTCGTATAACAAACTATTTCCATCAGTTTTTTTAGGGTATAACCCTAGTAGAACAAACATGTTTAATTTGAGTTATAGTAGAAGAATTCAACGACCTAGTTTTGAGCGTTTAAATCCATTTCGTTTTTATATTAATCCTATTTCATATCAAGAAGGGAATCCGTTTTTAAAACCTCAAATTTCTGAAAATTTTGAGTTAAAGCATATTTACAAAGGAAAATTGATAAGTAAAGCATTTGTAAGTTATGTTGATAACGGTTATTTTAATATTATTAAAGCTGAAGATGGAGCGCAGCAAAGAATAGTAGTAACATTTGATAATTTTTATACCGCTTATAATTACGGAATATCTGAAACTTTTATATACAATCCAACGAAATGGTGGAATACAACAACTCAAGCTGCTTTATCAAAAATGGATACCCGTTATAAAGATGGATTTAATTTAGACGCTAAGTTATTAAGTGGTTGGAACTTTCAATTTTATAATAGAAATACGTTTCATTTAAATGAAGCAAAAACTGTACAAGCAGAAGCTACATTTATTTATGCTTCTCCACAAAAATTAATGTATTTTTCAACAACTGAAATGGTTAACTTAGATTTAGGATTAAAGTTTTCATTATTAGATAAAAAACTAAACTGTACTCTTGCTATAAATGATATTTTAAAACTAAGAGCAACAAGCGTTAACACTAAAACGAACGGAATAAACCAAACATATTATAACTATTTTGATACGCAAAGTGTAAAAATTAGTTTAAACTATAGTTTTGGAAATAAAAAAATTAAAGTTAGGCAACGTAGTTCAGGTAATTCAGAAGAACAAAATAGAGCTAAAAAATAATAACTTATAATAAAGCGATTTAAACAATTAAATATTTTTTAAAAGCTTTTTTTAAACTAAAAATGTATTTTGTAATTCTAAAAATTCTAAAGAAGTGAAAATTTTCAATCAAAAAATAAATATAAAACAAGTTTTAGTAGTCATAGTATTATTGTTATTTGGTAATTCTGGTAAAATTTATTTGTTACATAATGTGCGAGTTAATAGCGATATTGATTTTTATGACTATTTCGATCACGTTTCTGTTTTTCTATTCTCCTTAGTTTCGTTAATTTCTGTAATTGTTTCATGGAAAGTTATTAATAAAATAGACATAACAAATACAATTTTAAAATTT
The DNA here is from genome assembly GCF_003318185.1 of Tenacibaculum sp. E3R01. Lineage (NCBI taxonomy): Bacteria > Pseudomonadati > Bacteroidota > Flavobacteriia > Flavobacteriales > Flavobacteriaceae > Tenacibaculum > Tenacibaculum sp. E3R01. Next base: position 45,239 of record NZ_QOCC01000007.1, read on the forward strand.
GTAAAGGTTTATATTTTATCATTTTTGTTATTTGTTACTGTGGGGGTTATTATCGATTATGTTCTTTTAGGTATTATAATGAATAGTAAAGAATATAATTTTATAATTAGATTTATAAATACAATGTCCGTTGCTTTTATACTTGTTGATATTTTTGCGCTTACTTCAGCATTTTTATATTTCAGGCAATCTCAAAAAACAACATTAGAATTAGAACAAACAGAAAAAGAAAAGGCAGTATTACAATCTCAAATGTTACAAAAGAATCTAGAACCACATTTTTTATTTAATAATTTAAGCGTTTTATCTGGTTTAGCAAGAAAAAATCCAGGCCAAATAGAAGGTTTTATTGATGATTTTTCGGATGTGTATCGTTATTATTTAAACCATGGAAAAAAACAATTGGTTGAGTTAAAAGATGAGTTGTCATTCTTAATAAGTTATATGAATTTAATGGAAAAACGTTTTGGAAATACTTATCAAATTAAAAATAATATAGAAAATACTGATGGTTTTATTATTCCGTGTTCATTACAGTTGTGTGTTGAAAATGCAATAAAACATAATAAGGCAAGTGAAAAAAATCCACTATTTATTTATCTTTCATTAAAAGAAAATAGAATTATAATAAAAAACAAACTAAATAAAGTTGATTTTACACTTGGTACAGGAACGGGAAATGATTATTTAAAACGCCAATATCAACTAAATTTTAACAAAAATGTTATTTTTACAGAAACTGATAATGAATTTACTGTTAAAATACCGCTAATTTCTGAAGTATGAAAGTATTAATTATTGAAGACGAGTCTATTAATATCGAAATTATTACTGATCATATTCTTCGATACAATGACAAAATTGAAATAGTAACTTCGTTACAAAGTAAAGAAGAAGTAGAAAATTGGTATGAAACTAATGGACAAGTTGATTTAGTGTTTTCTGATATTGAGTTGTTAGATGGAAATGTATTTTCTTTATTGAAAACTAGTATTATTAAATGTCCAATTATTTTTACAACTGCCTATAATACTTTTTACCAAGATGCTTTTGATGTAAACGGAATAGCTTATTTATTAAAACCTATAAGCTACAATAAGTTTTGTAAAGCAATGGAAAAGTTTAATAATTTACAAAGTAAAGAAGTTGATTGGACGAAAATATCTGAAGCTATTCATGGATTGAACAATAATTACAAAGAACGTATTATTGTAAAAACTAAAACAGAATTAAAAATTTTAAGCACAAAAAATACTGGAGCAATTTTATCTAATTCAGGTAGATGTATTGCAATTGATGAAAACGGAAAAGAAAATGAATTTCGCTATAAATTATCTGATTTAATAAAAGAGTTAAATCCAAAAGAGTTTTTCCAAATTAATCGGGGAGAAATTGTAAATATCAATTTCATTGAGAAAATAGAACCTTACTTTGGAGATAGGCTGGCCGTTTCGATTAAAAAATACAAACAACATTTAATTACAAGTGCATCTTCAACAAGTGAGTTTAGAAAATGGATTGAGTAAAAATTTTTAGTTTAAGAGTTTAATTTCAGATTCATATATAATGACTTTTACTCATACTTAGATTTTTGAATATAAAAGCAAAATATTACACAAGAGATTTATAATAAAAATGGTTGTCAAAATTATCTACAGTAAAGTAGTTGGAAGGTTTAGTACCAGAAAGTAAAAAGAAATCTTTTATAAAATGACTTTGATCATAATACCCGTTATCTAAGGCTATGTGTAAATAATGAGTGTTTTTACTTAAAAGAACTTGTTTAACAGTGTTTTGTAATCGAGTAATACGTTGAAACTTTTTTGAAGTTATGCCAAAATGTTGTTTAAAATTTCGTTCAAATTGACGATAACTTAAACTGGTATTGCAAGCTAATTCTTGTAAATTAATAGTGTTGAAGTTTTTATATAAAGAAGTAATAACTCCATCCCAATTAGTGGTCTCCTTAATTTGATGTTTTGATAATTTTGATAATAAAAATCGTTCAATCAATTGTATTTTATCATTAATTTCTGATGTTTCTTGTAATTTGTTTATAAGTGTTTTACCAGAATTTTTCCATAAATCTTCAACCGATAAATAACTATTTATAATTTCTGTGTGTCCTAAAGGACTAAAGTGCCTAAATGCACCACTTTTAAATCGTACAGCAATGTAATTTACCTTAGAATTAGTATTTATTTTTAAGTGTTCTCTGGGGCAAAGAATATGTGCTTGACTTAAAGTTTGGTTATTAATATTGAATGATTCGTTTATGTGAAAAAGTAATTCTAATCCTGTACCAGGTAAAATTAAAGGAAGCTTTTCAAATTGTTTACAAATAAAATACCTATCAACATAAGATGATAGGTTTTTTGATGGTTTGTAATATTTTTTATTCACGTTTATTTTTAATAAATATTAATGACAGGCTCTTTACTAAGTAAAGAAGAAATATCATTTAAAAAAGCATTAAAATGAAAAGATGTATTGTGTAGTTTTACTGCTTTTTCATTTTGATATTTCTCATAAAATAAAAAGTTACTTTTATTATAAACGTCATTTAATAATTGATAGGTAATACATCCTTCTTCTTGATTGCTTGTTTTTACCATTTCACTTGCTAGTTTTAAAAAGATAGCTATTTGATTTTCTTTTACTGTTATTTGTGCTATTATAATTTTTTCCATGAGTCAAAAATAATTTAGCAATAAAAGAAAGTATAGTAAAAAAACGACATTGATTATAAAAGTTAATTAATTTTCTTTTGCCTTTATGAAGTCTGAAATTAAATAACTAATAAATTTACCAACTTGTACAGCAGCTGTAGGCTCGTTTTTAACGCTAGGTGCACCTTCACATATATGAATATAAGAAGCATTGTTGTTTTTAGCAAAACTATAAACAAACTGCCGTGTTTGCTGAGGTGTAAAACCAGTAGGTGTCATGGCACTACTAGGAAAATGTTGAACGCAATCTAAATCTATTTCAATACCAAAAGGTTTATTATCAATAAAATTTATAGCTCGTTGTAATTCATTTTTAAAATTAGCAATAGCGTATACTTCTAATTCTTCAAAAGTATTATACTCTAGTTTCATGTTATTATGAATCATATCAAAAACATATTGAGGAGTATAGTTTTCATGCAAACCAAACATAAAATATTTATCGAGATAGTTTTCGTGTAAAGCATATGAAAAACCATTACCACTGTGACGTTCTTCTAAACGACGTAAATCAGTGTGGGCATCTAAATTAATAACATTTACAGCTTGTTTACTAGCTTCTGACAGTCCTTTGATATTCCCAAATGCATTGTTATGGCCACCTCCAATTATAATTGGTGTCTTACCACATTCAATAATTAACTGTACAATGTTAGATACTTCTTTGTCAATTTTTTTAACTAGTAAATCGCCTTTTTCTCTATCCTCACTATCAAAATTTATGACATCATCTAAGCAATCTAAATATCCTAAAACGAGTATTTTATTTCCGTCAATAAATTGATTTTGCTGAGTGTTTAAAAAAGCTTTTATAGCAGGAATAAACGATGTATGTGCACCACCATTACCACCATTCATACGAACACCAATATCTTCTGGTATACCAAGAATAACAAAATTTGTTGGTGAATCATTTAATTCTTCTCTTATTTTTTTTTTTGAATTAATTACTGAAACACATTCTCCTAATTTAGTTTCACCATTTCTAGTATTAGTGAAATTAGCAATTGCTTGTTGTGTAAAAAGATGTAGCATTTTTATATTTTTTCACCGTTAATATATACAGAATCGATTAAGTTAGAACCGAAGCTATAAGGTATAAAACCATACGAAGGAATTTCTTTAGTAATAATAAAGTTTGCTTTTTTACCTTTAGTAATACTTCCTACTTTATCTGCTAAATTCATAGCGTAAGCACCATTAATAGTTGCTGCATTAATAGCCTCTTCTGGAGTCATTTTCATTTTAATACATGCTGTAGCTACAACAAAATTCATGTTTCCAGAAGGTGTTGACCCTGGATTAAAATCAGTAGCTAAAGCTAATGGAAGATTGGCATTTATAATATCACGAGCTGGTGTATAAGGAATACTTAAAAAATAAGAACATGAAGGTAGTGCTACTGGCATTGTTTCTGATCCTTGAAGTGCTTCAATATCTTTATTATTCATTACCTCTAAATGGTCAACAGATATTGCATTCTGTTTTACACTCATTGCTACACCCCCTATTGTTGTAAATTGATTAACATGTACTTTAGGTGTTAAACCGTATTTTTTTGCAGCAGTTAAAACTTTATCGGTATCTTCAACTGAGAAATAACCAGTTTCACAAAAAGCATCAACGAATTCAGCTAAGTTTTCTTCTGCAATTTTAGGTAACATCTCGTTAATAATTAAATTAATGTAGCCTTCTTTATTGTTTTTATATTCTGATGGAAAAGCATGAGCTCCTAAAAAGGTAGCTTTAATAGGTAGCTTATAATTTTCCTTTAACTTTTTAATTACACGAAGCATCTTTAATTCAGCATCAACAGTTAATCCGTAGCCAGATTTAATTTCAACAGCTCCAGTACCTAAAGCGATAACTTCTTCTAAACGTTTTGAAGATTGTTTGTAAAGGTCTTCTTCTGAAGTAGATTGTAGTTTTTTAGCAGAATTTAAAATACCTCCACCATTATTGGCTATTTCTTCGTAGCTTAAACCATTAATTCTATCAACAAATTCTTGTTCTCGATTACCTGCATATACAATGTGAGTATGTGAATCACACCAAGTTGGTAAAATCATTTTTCCTTCACAATCAATAATATTATCTGTAGAAGAAGGAATGTTTTCCATGCTTCCATAATCAATAATAATGTCATTTTCAATAAGTAAGAAAGCATTTTTTAAAGTAGGTAAAACATTCATGTCTTTACCTGCTACTTTTTTTACACTGTTTTCACGTATCTGTATTAATTCCTTGATGTTTATTAATAAAGTTGTCATAGGTAGCTTCAAATTTTACTAGACAAACTTACATTAAAAAGTACAAATTATGATATGTTTTTTTGATTACTAGACACTATTTTTTGTAATTTTAATTAAAAGTTACTTTCTGTTTTTTTATAAAAAAAAGAAACTTATAAACCCTTAGATGGTTTATAAGCTTCGGAAAAATTAAAACATACCATTATTATGAGCCATTTTTTTTGGAATCTCTTGAATAACATCCCAGTGCTCAACAATTTTAGAATTTTTTAACCTGAATAAATCATAAAAGGCATGAGGTTTATTATGCCATTCTCCTTCACTTATAGTTAACACAAAATTACCTTCACCTAAAATTTTATGAACTTTCTTGTATACAAACATGTCATTTTGAGAAACTAAATAATCAATAGCTTTTCCAAGTCCGTCTAATCCGTCTGCAATATTTGTATTATGTTGATAGTATTTTTCAGTACTAATATAGTTAGTTATTTTATTAGGATTATTACCAAATAAAACATCATTAATAAAATTTTCTACAATTTTTTTGTTATCCTGAGTTTTATTTAGGTCGGTAATTTCAGTCATTCCATCAAATTGACTTCTTCCACTTGTTGTTGTTTTAACAATAGGAGACACCGCATCCCAATGTTCGGTAACTTTTTCCTCATCTATTTTCCAAACATCAAAAGTAACTACTTCTTTGGCACCAAAAGCTTCAGCATTATTATAAGTATTATGCATTACAATATAGTTGTTGTCTTGTAGCATACGATGTGTTTTACTGGTAGTACCTGCTTTTTTTAGTATCGGTAAAAACTCGAGTACAGGTCCAATACCAGTAGGAATATTAGGGTTGTGTTGAATGTAATTTTTTGAAAAATATTTTTTAATACCTTCTTCATTATAGGTACTAAAAAAAGCTTCTTGAGCTTTTTTTGCTGTGTTTTTTAAATTTTTACTCTCCATTTTTTTTGTTTTTTTAGAATTTGAATTTGATTCTTTAACTGTATTGCAACCAATTATAAGTACTAAGAAAATAGTAGATAAAATTATAGATATAGTTCTCATTTTGTATAATTATTTATAGTTAATAATTGATTGCAAAGATGAGATGACTTCGTTGTTAAGAAGCTATAGAAAAACTTCTAAAAACTGTAAAAATGGGAAAGTTACTTGTTTTTACTTCTAAAGAGATCAGGTGATAGGTTAGTTTTACGTTTAAAGTATTTGTAGAAATTTGTACTTTCTTCAAATCCAGAAAGATAAGCTACTTTTTTTATAGGGTATTCAGTGTTTAATAATAAACGTTTGATTTGTTTAATGTAGATATTATCAATGAATTTTTTGGCAGATTGATTAACAATACTTTTTGTGATAGTATTTAAGGTTTTTGTAGAGATAGCCATCTCTTGAGCATAATAGTTAACTTTAGAATGTTTTATCACACTTTTTTCTACTAATTTTTGTAGTAGAATAAAATCATTTAAGTATTTTTTATTTTTGACTATCTGGTTGTTTTTTGATTTTATTCTATATAATTGAGTGATAAGAATATGAAGTAAACTTCTAATAATGCTTAAAGAATAACTATCGCTAATAGATAAATATTCATTCTGAATTTTTAAAATAATTTCGTTAATATCATTCAATTGCTTCTCTGTTAATTGTATTTTAGGATTACCTAATAATTCATTAAAGAGCTGTATAATTTTTTGATTCTCTATTTCTTCAAGATAAGTTACCAGAAAATTATCTGTAAAGAGAAGTAAATTACCTTTTACATTTTCATTAACATGGAATTTATGAATTTGATCTTTTCTAATAGTTAGTAAAGTTCCTTTTTGATAATCATAATCTGTAAAATCTATGGTGTGTTTTCCTGAATCTTGTTGTACTAGAACTATCATATAAAATTCAACTATTTGTAATTCTCTAATTGAATTGTCTAAATCTTCTCTTTTAAATAAATCTTCAAGTTGAAGTATATCAAATTCCGAATTAGGATTTTGTTGATTATTAAATTTTATATGAATAGGAAGCTTTTCCATTACACAATAGTAGTATAATTGTTTTAAAATTAAATACAACTACAATTATTTAATCTTGATTTTTATGATTATAACTTATGTAAAAAATACCCATAAGATAGTTTTTATATTTAAATTTTAAATTCTCTTTGCCTTTTGGCCTCAAAAGTTAATATAGCAGCTGCTACAGATACATTCATAGAGTCTATTTCTCCTTGCATTGGGATGTTAATATTTTGAGTTGCTACGTCTCTCCAAATTTGAGTAAGTCCTGTTGCTTCGGTTCCAACAGCTATGGCTGTAGGTTTGGTATAATCATTTTTATGATACTCATTTGAATTTTGAAGAGTAGCGCTATAAATATGTATGTTTTTATTCTTCAAAAAATTAGAAACATCTTCAGAGCTACCAACCGCTATTTGATTTGTAAATAAACACCCTACACTAGATCGAATAATATTTGGATTAAACATATCAGTTTTAGGATTAGCTATAAAAACAGCGTCTAATTTTGCGGCATCTGCAGTTCGTAACATTGCTCCTAAATTTCCAGGTTTTTCAATTCCTTCCAGTACTAAAATAAGTGGAGTAGGAGTGTTAAATTCAATGTTATCTAACTTAAACTCTTTTGTTTTTACTACTGCGATTACTCCTTCAGTAGAATCTCTATAAGCTAGTTTTTGATATACCTCTTTTGTTATTTCTATATATTTTGAAGTAGGTATATTTAATAGTATAGCTTTTTCTTTAGAAAAAACTTCAGCTACAAATAAAATAGAGTCTATTTCATAATTTCCTTTAAGAACTAAAGAAATTTCACGTTGGCCTTCTACTAAAAAAAGCCCTTTTTTCTTTCGTTCACGTGATTTATCTTGTAATTTTAATAGATCTTTTATGTATGAATTCTGTATACTACTAATTATTTTCATTTTGCAAAAATACTATTATGTTTTATAAAAAAAAACGCTATTCTTTTTAAGGAATAGCGTTTTTAAGGGGAGGGACAATAGTTAATTTTTATATTTATTCGTATAGCGTTTCCAAAGTTTTGTTTGATGTGTTTCCAAACTTAACTTTCTTCCTTGAATAAATGCATTTAAGAGTATATTTCCTCTCATGTCTAATGCATCACCTTCTGAGATAAATAATGTAGCATCTTTACCAACTTCTAAACTACCAGTAAATTTGTCAATGCCTAGAATTTTAGCATTATTTAATGTAATTAATTGTAAAGCTTGTTCTTTTGTTAATCCGTAAGCAGCATAAGTACCAGCATAAAAAGGCAAATTTCTTGTACTCATGCGTTCCATACTACCATTCATTCCTAAACCTACTAATAAACCAGCATCAGTTAACGTTTTAGCAGAACGAAAAGGTAAATCATAATCTTCGTCTTCACTTGAAGGTAAACGATGTGCTCTTTCTATAACAACTGGAATATTATTCGATTTTAATAAAGGAGCTACTTTTTCAGCTTCAGCGCCCCCAACGATAACTATGTTTTTTATAGTAAGTTCATGAAATAAATTAATAGCATCAGTTATTCTATTTTTACCGTTTACATGAATAAAAACTTTCTGTGTTCCTTTAAATACATTTTTAAGGGCTTCATAAGGTAAGTTTTTATTAGTTTTTTTACTGTTTAAATACCTTTTTGCTTTAAAAAAATATTCTTTAATTTTTGTAATGTTTTTTACATAATTTTTATTTGGTTTTAAAGCAGGATCTTCTCCTAACCACCAACGACCTCTACTAAAATTACTAGGCCAATTTAAATGGATAGCGTCATCAGTTTTAATGCTCGCATCTTCCCAATTCCATGCATCAAATTGTACTACTGACGATGTACCAGATATACTACCACCTCTAGGAGTAATTTGTGCCATTAAAACTCCATTTGGACGCATGGTTTCTATAACTTTACTTTCCGTATTATACGCTATGATAGTTCTTATATGTGGTAGCATACTACCAACTTCGTCGTAATCTTTAGTAGCACGTACAGCATCAATTTCAGCTAACCCTAACGAGCTATTTGCAGCAATAAAGCCAGGGTATACATGCTTTCCTTTTGCATTAATTACTGTTCCTGTTCTAGCTATTCTTGTATTGGCACTACCAACAAAAGAAATTTTTCCTTTAGAAAACATAATTAATGAGTTTTCTATTATTTGTCCATTTCCTAAATGAGCTGTAGCACCTTCTATAGAGTAGTCATTTGTTTGTTTAGGAGCCGGAGTTTGTTGAGCAAGTATATTCCCTATGAATAAGAAATAAACTAAACTATATAAAATGGTGTTTTTCATGAGTTGTCTTTTAAAATTCTTATTCAGTATCACAGTGAAATAATTTTTTAGTTTTTTTAACTGGGGCTTGTGTTTTAGCTCCTTTAATTTTTTCTTTTAACATCATATTAATAAGTTTAGAGCGCTCTGCTTTTATAGCATTACGTTTTGCTAGGTCTTGTTTAATGTCAAAATAAATAGCTCCGTCAATAATTGTTTTTTCAGCTTTAGCATAAATAGATAAAGGATTATCACTCCACAATACCACATCGGCATCTTTTCCTACTTTAATACTTCCAGTTCGATCATCTAAATGTAATAATTTAGCAGGGTTAATGGTAATCATGCTCCAAGCTTCTTGTTCAGTCATACCTCCGTATTTGATAGTTTTTGCAGCTTCTTGATTTAACCTTCTTGACATTTCTGCATCATCAGAGTTAATTGCAACTGTAATACCTTGTTTATGCATTATTGCTGCATTGTAAGGAATTGCATCGTTAACTTCATATTTATATGCCCACCAGTCAGAAAAAGTAGAACCACCAACACCATGTTTTTTCATTTTATCAGCAACTTTATATCCTTCTAAAATATGTGTAAACGTATTAATGTTAAAATTGAATTTTTCTGCAACTTTCATTAACATATTTATTTCTGATTGTACATATGAATGACAAGAGATAAAACGTTTTTTATTAATAATTTCGGCTAATGTTTCTAACTCAATATCCTTACGGTAAGGCTTTCCACTTTTCTTTTTAGTATCATATTCTTTAGCTCTTTGAAAATAATCAATATAAACTTGTTCAACTCCCATTCGTGTTTGAGGAAATCTAACAGTGTTATTATCTCCCCAATTGGATTGCTTTACATTTTCACCTAAGGCAAACTTGATGAATTTTGGAGAATTTTTGTAAATTAATCCATCTGCATTCTCTCCCCATTTTAATTTTAATATAGCAGAACGTCCGCCAATAGGGTTTGCAGAACCGTGTAATATTTGAATTGATGTTACACCACCTGCTAAGTTTCTATAAATATTAACATCACTAGGATCAACAACATCTTCAATCGTAACTTCGGCTGATGAATTGTGTCCTGCTTCATTTATTGCAGAAGCAGCAATATGAGAATGTTCATCTATAATTCCTGCTGTTAAATACTTACCTGTTCCATCAATTACTTTGGTATTTCTAGCATTAATATTAGTACCAATTTTAGTTATTTTTCCATTAGAAATTAAAACATCAGTATTATTTAATACTTTTTGATTATCAGAAGTCCAAACAGTAGTGTTTTTAATTAAAATAGACTCTTGTTGTGGTATGTTATAGTTTCCATAACCAATATTAGGATAACTAATAGAAACTACTTCATTTGCTTTTTTCTCTTTCTTCTTTTTTCCTTCTTTCTTTTTCTCTTCCTTCTTTACTTTTTTAGAAGCAGACCATTCTATATCATTACCATTATTATCAACTCCATTTCCTTGCATAAGGTTTGCTGAGTTAGTAATTCTGCCAGAAAGCCTAGTGAAATTTCCATTGTCATTTAAAGTAATTTGAATCCAATCATTTTTAAATGAAAATTTACCATTTATTTTAGTTTTTTCTTGTTTAAATGTAGCTTTTTGTTTTGTACCCTTACCCGTAATTGTCATGGTATAGTTTTTACCATTAGCGTATAACATATATTCACCAGTAATATCTTTAATGTCCATAGGAGTAACACTATTTTTATTTCCTTGCACCCAATTTTCATAAAGTGTGGTTTTAGAATCAAAAATATCACCAGAAGTAATTAGGAAGTTAGCATAACTTCCTTTATTTAAGTTACCTATGCTGTTATTGTTAAGTATTTTTGAAGGTATTGTAGTTAAAGCTTCTAAAGCTGTTGTTTTATCTAATCCATACAAAATAGCTTTTTGTAAGTTCGTAGAAAATCCTTTAATGCTTTTAAGTTTATAAGTAGTTAAGGCAAAGGGAACATTGTTTTTAGCTAAAATGCTTGGGTTAGAAGGTTCTTGATTCCATTTACGCATATCGCTTAAAGCTATTTTGTTAGCTAAAGCAATGTTACTTACATCATACGCTTTTCTAAAATTAATAGGTATGATAAAAGTAGCGTTTGTTTTTTTTATATCATTAACACGCTCATATTCATCACCACCTCCAACAATAGTATATTGAATACCAAATTCATCTCCAATTTTGTCAGCACGTAAACTATTAAGGTAATCTCCAGCCCTGAAAATTTGAGGCAAACTTTTTTTCTTATTTAAAGCTTCTAAGGCTAAGTCAGAGTTTTTTGCATTTCCATTAGCGTACCAATTAGCATCTAAATAAGTTTGTCTTAATAAAGCCATAGCTCCCATACGAGAAGTTGGATATGATTGACGTGATTTACTACTTTTAGAAAAAGATAAATAATTAGCTGACTTTTTATTCAGTATTCTATATGCATCAGAACTATTAGAATTTAAAGCTATTAACACCCCATTTCCTTGCATGATTCCATCATCACTATGTGAGTTTACAACACCGAAACCTGCATTTAAAAGCTCTTTAGCTTTTTTACTGTCATATTTAAATTGATTAAAAGCATCTGTGTCAGGACGGATATGATCGTTCCAGTAATAGCCTTTTCTATTAGCATCATATTGTGGACGCCTGCTAAAGTTATTGTTTCTTTTTGCTTTTTTTACACCAAAATTAGCATATACATCAATAAATGAAGGGTAAATTGATTTTCCATTTAAATTAATAATTTGAGCATCTTTAGGTATGCTTACAGATTTACCAACATTTAATACTTTACCATCTTTAATAAGTAAAGTTCCTTTTTTTATAACTTGTTTAGGAGTAACATAGATAGTTGCATTTTTTAAGGCGATTAAACTACTTTTTGTAGTTTTAACCCCTTTATTGGTAGGGAAGTATTCTTGTGCTTTAATGTGTGAAATACACAAGCAGAATAATAGTATGAAAATTTTTTTCATTATGTTAAAGTTGAATTAGTTCTTAAATGTATTGATTTCTTAAATCTTAAAATTTTGTTTAACAAAATATTAAGATTATTTTAAGATTAGTTTTCCCATTTTTTCATGGCCAGATAGCCATGCTGTATTTTGATTTACAAATTGGATAGCATAAAAAGATTCATCGCTTAATTTTTTCCAATTTAGGCCTCCATCATTTGAAAAAGAAATACCTGTTTTTCCTACTGCTATAATTTCTTTACCTTTTGAATTAGGAACGTATTGAATGCAGCTTTTATAATTAGGTTCTTGGTTGTCTGCTACAAGAGTCCATGTTTTACCACCATCTGAGGTAATTGCTTTGTTAGCACAATTATCATTTGAATTTGAATAATCTCCACCAATAGTAATTCCATGTAATTCATCATAAAAATCAACAGAATACATGCCTTGTGGCCCATTACCTTGTACAATAGGCGTATCATATATGTTCCAAGTGTTACCTTTATCTGTAGATTTTAACACACGAGCTTTTTTCCCCCCAGAAACTATCCATACAGTATTGTTTACAATTTTAATATTTGTATTACTAGCAGCAAAAAATGCTTCACCATCTTCAAAAACTGGAAGTTTTGAGCATGGTATTTTATTCCAGGTAGTTCCTCCATTTGAAGTAATAATTATTGAAGGACAATTTTCTGTAGGATCTCCAACTGCAATTCCGTTTTTACCATCAGGGAAAAACTGTAAGGCATCGTAAAATACTTTTGGATGTTCTTCTTTATATACTATTTTAGTTTCATTAGCATCAATTTTATATAATAACGCAGGATTAGCTATAGATAAAGCAAAAATATTTTCTTTATTCACAGCAATACTTCTAAAATGTGGAGTAATAGAATCATTGTAAATAACTTTATTAAAATTCCAATTCTTTCCTCCATCTTCCGTTTTACCTATGTTTCCTTTTGAATCAGCAAAAATCACATTGTTATTATCAATAGCTTTTATTGCCCTTATACTTGAGCTATCTATTTTAAAAGTTGTAATATCTGCGCTATTAATGTTTCTAGGTTGGTATTCTTTTTTGCAAGAAATAAATATAATTGCGACTAAAAAAAAGAGTTCGATTCGTTTCATTTTTAATATTTTTACAGAACTAAAATAGGCAAAATATCAATGAAAAAGGCATTAGTAATTTCTGGAGGAGGAAGTAAAGGAGCATTTGCTGGCGGTGTAGTTGAGTATTTGATGAAAGAAAAAAATAAAAAGTATGATTTATTTTTAGGTACATCTACAGGAAGTTTAATGGTTTCTCATTTAGCTTTGCGTAAAGTAGATGCTTTAAAAGAACTTTATACGAAAGTAAATCAACAATCTATTTTTAGTAATAGCCCTTTTAAAATAAAAACTATTCATGGAGAAAAAGTAATTTCAATTCGTCATAGAAATACTTTATGGAACTTTTTAAAGGGAAGAAAAACATTTGGAGAAAGTAAAAATTTACGACGTTTAATAAGGAAAAACGTTACTAAAGAAATGTATGACGAAATTAGAGAGAAAAATAAAGAAGTAGTTGTTACTATATCTAATTTAACAGCTAATAAAATAGAATATAAATCTATTTTAGATTGCTCTTATGATGATTTTTGTGATTGGATATGGGGATCATGTAATTATGTGCCTTTTATGAGTTTGCTTGAAAAAAATTCTTGCCAATATGCTGATGGAGGCTTTGGTTGCTTAGTTCCTATTAGAGAAGCTATTTTAAGAGGAGCAAAAGAAATTGACGCTATTATTTTAGAAACTGAAGTAACTCAAATAAATAGAATGCCAGCTAAAAATCCTTTTTCTTTAATGCTTAACGTTTTTGATTTTATGTTAGAACATGTTGAAAAGCATAATGTGACTATAGGTAAATTATCAGCTAAACATAATGACGTTAAATTAAATCTTTATTATACACCTACTGTTTTAACAACTAATTCATTAGTTTTTGATAAAAAATTAATGAAAAAATGGTGGAAGCAAGGATATTACCATGCAAAGTATAAAGATGATACTTCAATGAACGATTTTAGAACAGAATTAATTGGAGATAAATGAAATTTGGAAAAGTTGACCATCCAGAATTAATAGATTTTACAATGCCTAATAACACTAAGGCTACTATTGATTTGTTATCTAAAAATAAAATATCTGATAGTCCAAATGTTTATGTAGGGTGTGCAAAATGGAATAAAGCAGATTTAAAAGGTTTTTACCCTAAAGGAACAAAAGATGAATTGGGGTATTATTCTAAACAATTTAATTCAATTGAATTAAATGCAACTTTTTATCGACAATTTTCAGGAGAACAGTTTGCTAAGTGGAAAGATAAAACTCCAAGTGATTTTAAGTTTTTCCCAAAACTGACTCAAGAAATTAGCCATTGGAAACGATTAGAAGGAGTACAAGAAGTTGTGAATTATTATATAGACAATGCACTACGATTAGAAGAGAAATTAGGTACTGTTTTTTTACAAATGCATTCTAATTTTGGATCTAAAAACTTTTCTAAGATAGAAAATTTTGTTAAAAGTTGGCCTAATGAAATTCCTTTAGCAGTTGAGGTTAGGCATCCAGATTGGTATACTGATAAAAGTATTTTTGAAGAGTATACTCAATTATTAGAAGAAAATAATGTAGCTAATGTATTAGTTGATACAGCAGGAAGGAGAGATATGCTTCACATGCGTTTAACAAATAATGAAGCATTTATTCGTTATGTAGGTGCAAATCATATATCGGATTACTCTCGTTTAGATGATTGGGTAGTAAGGTTAAAAGAATGGACAGATTTGGGGTTAAAAAACATTCACTTTTTTATTCATCAAAATTTAGAAGTTGAGTCTCCTTTATTAGCTTCTTATTTCATTAAAAAATTAAACAAAGAACTAAGTATTAATTTAAAAATTCCAAACGAAGATACTAATCAACAAATGTCATTATTGTAAATAAAAAAGCTCTGTTTTTAATCCCAGAGCTTTTTATTTATATTTTAAGTATGATTATTTTAAATCAACATACATATTATTATAGTTTGGATTATTTGATTTAGAATTACCAATTGATTCTAATTCAATAATTGTTTTGTTATAAACAGAACCACGTTTACCAGTTGTTATTAATTCAATTGTTCTAGCTAGCAAAGGTTCATTTTTATCGCCTAAAACCCCCATGTTACCATAACTCTCTGGAAGATTTATAGTTGGGTCAATTCCATCTTTATCGTTATAATTGTTTTTATTTACTATTTCTAATACGATAGGCTGCATTGCCCAATTATGATTTTGGTTTACGCCACTTTTTGTAAAATTAGGAGAATCGTATAATGTTACAGATCCGACGTATTTACCATGTGTTTTAGTACCAACAGTTTTTACATTAATGTGGGGAAGCAATCCGTTAATAATTAATTCAGAAGCAGAAGCAGAACTTCCAGTAGTAATAAAATAAATATTAGTTAAGTTCAAACTATTTATAATTTCACTATTTCCAATTTTATCAGGGAATCTATCAATAAGAGCATCAGGTGAAACAATACTCATATATTTTTTGTTCCAAAGTTGTTTTGCAAAAATGTCACCAGTAAATTGTCCAGTAATCATACTTGCTAGCCTTGTTGCAGTTCGAACAGACCCACCACCATTATATCTTAAGTCAATAATTAAATCTTTAACTCCATCTGTTTTAAATTTAGAAAAAGCTAAATTTAATTTAGAATCAAAATTGGCTGTAAAACTATTATACATTAAATACCCAATTTTTTTGCCTCCTTCATCAATAGTTTTGGCAATATGGATTGGATTTTCAGTAAAACTACTTTTACTTAATGAATATGTTGTTGAGTTTGTTATTGGATCTCCACTATTATAATTAGCTAAATGTATTGTATAAGAATTTGATTTTGAAAATAACAAATCTCTATAGTTTTTATCTGTAATAGTTGTACCATTTACTTTAGTAAAAATCATACCCCTTTTTACACCTTTATTAGCTGCATCTGTACCTGGAACAACATAACGTACATATCCAAAAACATTTGAAGAATTTGTTTTAAATCTTTTTAAACCAAATTCCATTCCAGTAGTTTCTGTTGTACCTTGAAATGATTGCTCTAAAGCAACATAATCACTAACAATCCATGACCATTTATCAACAATGTTTCTTTGATATAATAAACTTTCAAATAGGTTGTCAGGATTGTTGTATGTTGCTAAATAGTTGTTTTTTTGTTGATCTGTAGAAAATTTTCTATCTGATAAATCTGGGATTTTTTCTTGCCATAAATAAAATTTATTTAATCCATTCCAAATAAAAGAATTTACCCCATTATTAATTTGGTTAGGTTCTGTTTTTGAGCATCCACTAATAATAAAAGTAATTAAAAGAAGATTTAAAACGATACTTTTTTTCATATTAATTAGTATTAGGTAAATTTTGTGTTATAGTTACGTTTTGATTTAAGTTTCTTTGAGGTGTTATGCTGTTGTATAAATATTCAAAATTATTAGCGTTACACCTTGGTGTTGCACCAACAGCTCCTGATGATATATAATTTAAAACCCTATCTAATATAGGATCTGTATTTTCACCTAAAACTCCCAAGTTCAAAACATCTTCATTTGGGCAAAGTTCCATATTGGGTGTAAATCCGTTTTCATAGGTCACTTTATCTTTATTTAAAAATTTTAAAACAATAGGTTTTAAAGCAAAAGTGTGAGTAACATTTCTGTTGTCAAAATCATAATCTTCTGAATTATATAAAAGAATAGTTCCAGTATTATTACCTTCAGTTTGTCTACCTATAACATGTACATTAATATGAGGTTTCAAACTGTTAATTAATAATTCAGTGGCCGGAGAACCTGTAAATTCATTCCCATTTAAAATAATGTATACATCTGTTAAATTCAAACTATTAATAGCTGTGTTTTTATTTAACTTTTCTGTGAACTTAGTGTTCAATGAATCAGGTTGGTTAATTTCAAACCATGATTGAGCTTTAGTGTTCCATTGTTTTTTTATAAAAACTTCATCTTTAAATTGCCCAGTAATCATAGATGCAATTTTAGTAATATTTTCAGCAAAACTTCCACCTCCAATATTATAGCGAAAATCAATAATTAATTCATTTACCGATTGGTTTTTAAAGTTTAGAAAAGTTGTATTTAAGTCACTAATGTAATTTGTAGAAAAATCATTGTTATAAACTAGGTAACCTATATTATTAGTCCTATTTGTTATTACTTTTTCATGAAATACAGCAGGAAAGTCATATTGAGCTTTAACTAAAGCTACCCTTTTTGTATTAGGAGTAACAATAGTACCATTAAAATTAGCCATTTCTAATGTATATGCATTTTGATTAGTAACTAGCAATGATTGAAAATTAGTTCTTGTTAGTTGTACATTATCAACAGCATGAAAAAATTCACCACGAGTAATGTTTTTCGTAGCTGCATCTGAATTAGGCAAAATATGTGTTACATACCCTAATACATTCTCGGTACTTCCTGGTTCGGCAATGATTCCAAATTCTAATCCACTGGTAATGGCATTTCTTTTAGGGTTTTCTATGGTTGTATAATCATCTATAAGTGTAGATCTATCATCATTAGCTATTAATAAGCTTTTAAATAAATTTTGATTATCATTAAATCCATTTAAATAATCATATAATTGCTGATCAGAAGAAAAACGTCTATCAGATAAGTCAGGAATTTGATCTTGCCATAAGTAATAGGCATTTAATCCTTTCCATACAAAATCTTGTACTTCAATATTCTCAGGAGTAGGTTCTTTTTCACTACAAGAAGTTATAGTAAAAAAAACAAGTAAGAATAAAGGTATTTTAAAAAATTTCATATAGTAGGCTTTTGCTAAAAATTATAACGCAATTTAATGAATTATATTATTTTTTTTATAATTGATGTAACAAACATTATACTGTGTCGTCGTAATTATGTAAACCTGATAAAAAAGAATAAAATTATTTATAAGTTTACCTAACTAATTAACTAAACAATGAATCAATCAAACTTTTTAAAAGTTGTTTTACCATTTAAAGACAAGGTCTTTCGTTTGGCAAAAAGATTGTTAGTTTCTACAGAAGAAGCTGAAGATGCCACACAAGAGTTGTTTTTAAAGTTATGGAGAAATAAAGGAAAACTTTCAGAGTATAAAAATGTTGAAGCTTTTGCTATGACTATGACAAAAAATTATTGTTTTGATAGATTAAAATCTAAGCAAGCAGGTAATTTAACATTAGTTCACAGTAATTATAAAGAAAAAGAAACACCATTAGAAAAAAAAGTAGAAAATAACGATACAGTAAACCAAGTACACAGGCTAATTGAAAAACTACCAGAACAGCAAAAAATAATAATTCAACTAAGAGATATTGAAGAGTATGATTTTGATGAAATATGTAAAGTGGTTGATATGAAACCGACAGCAGTAAGGGTAGCACTTTCAAGAGCAAGAAAAACAATAAGACAAGAATTAATAAAAAAACACAACTATGGAGTTAGCTAGCATAGAAAAGTTATTAGATAAATATTTAAACGCAGAAACAACTTTGCAAGAAGAGAAAGTATTACAAAAGTACTTTAGAAGTAATAATGTAGCACCTCACTTGCATGAATATAGTGTAATGTTTAATTATTTTAAAGAAAGTAAAGATGAAGTTTTTACGAAAACCATTCAGTTAAAACCTGAGATAAAAAGAAAAAAGAACTGGAAATGGTTATCAGTAGCAGCATCAGTAGTTTTATTAATTAGTATTTACACAGGGAAACAAAAGTATGATGAGCATTTACAGAGAAAACAGTTTGCACAAATAAAAGAGGCATTGCAAATGGTTTCAATCAACTTAAATAAAGGAAACGAAGCATTATATGCAGTTTCAAGTAACATTAATAAAGGAAAAAATGCAATTGGACAGTTGAGTACCTATGAAAATACTGTAAATAAAGTAATAAAAACAGTAAACAATTAATTAAAATACCAAGTAAACTAAAAATAAACCAAGTACATTAAAAATAGAATATCATGAAAAAAATAATATTTATACTAGCATTTATCATAACATCAAGCGTATCATTTGGACAATCAATGTTCGATAAATTAGAAGATTTAGACGAAGTATCAGCTGTAGTAGTAACAAAAGATATGTTTGTTTTACTAGAGAAGTTTCCAGATGCAAAATCTGATGATATGGAAATATTTAACATGGCTAAAGGATTAAATGAGTTAAAGATATTTTCTACTGAAGATGGAAGTGTAGCTTCTAAAATGGAAAGTATGGTAAATAAGGCTATTAAAAGTTCTAATTTAACTCAATTAATGCGTGTTAAAGATAAAAATTCACGAGTAAAAATTTATATTAAGGCAACAAAAAACAAAGAAATAGTTAGTGAAGTATTGATGTTTGTAAAAAACATGAATAAAGGAGGTGATAATAAATCAAGTTCTACGGTTATTTCATTATCTGGTGAAATAGATGTAAATAAGCTGTCAAAAATTGCCAATAAATACTCAAAAAATAAGTAGTAAACATTAAAGGAGAGTTGAACTCTTAGTTCAACTTTCTTTTTCATTAATTTAAAAATTAAGAACATGAAAAAACTATATATATATTCCATAATGCTTTTTGCATTAGTAATTGTTTCTTGTAATAATAAAGAATCTTTACAAACTTATTTAGTAGATAGTCAAGATAAAAAAGGTTTTATATCATTAGATATTCCAGCAAGTGTTGTACAATTAACTTCAGATAGTACTAGTGAAGAAGACAAAAAAGCTTACGAAAGTATTAGAAAAATAAACGTTACTGGATTACCGTATACTAATACTGACGATGCTACTTATGAGGCTGAGAAAAAAAAGATAAAAGATATTTTAAGTAAATCATCTTATAAAAAGTTAATGAATTTTAAAAAAGATGGAATGAATGCAGCTATTTATTACTCAGGAGAGACTGATGCAATAGATGAGATAGTTGCTTTAGGTTACGGTAAAAAATTAGGTGTTGGTATTGCTCGTATATTAGGAAAAGACATGAATCCTGCTAAAATTATGGACATGATGCAAAAAGCAAAAATTAATACTGATAATGTTAACCTAGATCAGTTTAAAATGATTTTTAAAGATAAATAAAAAATAAAACAAACTTTTTTTAACCATTATACTTCATTGTATAATGGTTTTTTCTTTTTAACGGCTCATTAACAAGCCTAACGTCATATTTTCTTATTTTTGAAATTCCACAACTTTTTAATTACGGTATAATATTACTAAAACGAAAAAGTTTAATTAGTAAAGAAAAAATTTATGAAGTTTCAAAAACCGTTTATCCTCGTATTTTTATTTTTTTTTAAGATAACGCTAGTACAGTCTCAGGGAGTGTATAGAGCCGAGCGTGAAAAAATACATGATATAATTCACACTAAATTAAAAGTTGATTTTAATTTTAAAGAGAAAACATTAAATGGTGAAGAATGGGTTACTTTAAAACCTCATTTTTATGATACTGATAGATTAATTTTAGATGCCAAAGCAATGATTATTCATTCTGTAATGTTGAATGATAAAAAATTAAGTTATAATTATGATAATTATAAGTTAATTATTGATTTGCAACGCATGTATAAACGTGATGAAAAATTTACTGTTTATATAAAATATACAGCACAACCAGAAAAAGTTAAACAAAAAGGAAGCGCTGCGATTACATCAGCAAAAGGGTTGTATTTTATAAATCCAACTGGTTTGGATAAAAATAAGCCTACACAGATTTGGACACAAGGAGAAACTGAAGCAAGTAGTTGTTGGTTTCCAACCATTGATGCTCCGAATCAAAAAACTTCACAAGAAATTTATATAACTGTTCCTGAAAAGTTTGTTACACTATCCAATGGTAAATTAGAAAAACAGACAAAAAATAGTAATGGTACTAGAACAGATTATTGGAATTTTACACAAAAACATGCTCCTTATTTATTTTTTATGGGGGTAGGGGAATATGAGGTTGTTAAGGATTCATATAAAAACATTCCAGTTAATTATTATGTAGAAAAAAAATACGCCCCATTTGCAAAACAGATTTTTGGAAATACACCAGAAATGCTGGCTTTTTTCTCAAAAGTTACAGGAATTGAATATCCTTGGAATAAATATGCTCAAATTATAGGAAGAGACTACGTAAGTGGAGCTATGGAAAATACAACAGCTGTAATTCATGGTGAGCAAGCATATCAAATGCCAGGGCAATTAATTGATGAGAATACACATGAAAATACGATTGCTCATGAAGCTTTTCATCATTGGTTTGGAAATTTAGTAACTGCAGAAAGTTGGAGTAATTTAACAGTAAATGAAAGTTTTGCAAACTATAGTGAATATTTATGGCTGGCTCATAAATATGGTAAGAATGAAGCAGAAGCTCATTTATTAGAGGATAGAGAGGCGTATAAAAATGGACAAAATTTTGATAAACATTTAGTGCGTTTTAACTATGATAGTAGAGAAGATATGTTTGATGCTGTTAGTTATAATAAAGGAGGGTCAATTTTACATATGTTAAAAAATTATTTAGGGAACGATGCTTTTTTTGAAGGGTTGAATAAATATTTATCACAAAATAAATACAAAACTGCAGAAGTACATCAATTACGTTTAGCTTTTGAAGAAGTTAGCGGAAAAGATTTGAATTGGTTTTTTAATCAATGGTATTTTAATAGTGGACATCCAAAATTAAACATATCTTATGATTATAATAAATTACGTAAAACAGTAACTATTAATATTATCCAAGATCAAGCCAATGAGTTTAAATTCCCTTTAGCAATTGATATTTTTGAAGGAAGTAAAAAAACGCGTCATCAGGTTTTTGTTACTGGTAAAGATGCCTCTTTTACCTTTCCATTTATAAAGCATCCTAACCTGATACAGATTAATTCTGATGGTGTTTTATTATGCGATATCATAGAGAATAAAATTTTAAGCGATTATATTCATCAGTTAAAATATGCTGAAAATTATGCTCATAAAAAGGAAGCTTTATTAGAGGTATCTAAAAGGCAAGATGATAAAAAAGCATTCAGAGCAATAGCAAATGCAATGAACGATGATTTTTATAAGATTAGGATTCTAGCTTTAGAGAATATTAATTTAATTAATAAATATTCAAAGAAAGCAGTAATAAACAAGATTAAACAAATAGCAATGCAAGACACTAAAACATTAGTGCAAGCGGCTGCTATAGAAACGTTAGGTAAATTAACTGATCTAGAATTAAAGCCCGCCTTTGAAAAAGGATTACAGAGTAAATCATATGCAGTTTTAGGAAAGTCATTAGTGGCAATGTATTATGTTGATAAGCAACTAGCAATACAAAAATCAAAAACATTACCATTAGAAGTCAAAAAGATAATAGCAACTCCTTTAACACGTATATATTTAGAAGAAAATGATGAAGATGAATTAAATTTTATTGCAAGTAATGTAATGTCGGGCATGTTTTTGAGTCAAAATAAAAAGATTCAATCATTATATAAAAAAGCATATGATAAAATAGCTAAGAGTAATAACTTTAATGCAATACAAAATTTATCAAATGATATTGTAGTAAAAGGAATACAGTATAAACAATATAGTTTTGATAAGGTAGGAGTTAATTTATTACGTCAAATGGTTCAGATGCAGAAAAAAGAAAATCATACTAATAAGCATCAAAATATAGAGGTTATTAAAACAGCAATGGCTAAATTATTAGAGTAATTAAAGTTGTGATTTTATAAAAATGAGTATTTGAATCTGAAAAAATTAATAAAATAAAAGTTAATAAATGAAAGGTTTAAAATTAGTTGTAGCATTTTTAGTATTGGCAGTTTTCTTTAGTTTTAAAGAAAAAGCTCCTAAAAAGGTAATTAAAGAAACTCAAAAATTAGAAGTAGCATATTTTGCTAGTGGTTGTTTTTGGTGTGTTGAGGCAGTATTTGAAAGTGTAAAGGGAGTAGAAGAAGCAGTTTCTGGTTATTCAGGAGGTTTTACTAAAAATCCAACATATCAAAAGATAGGAACAGGTAGAACTGGACATGCAGAAGCGGTGGCTGTTTATTACAATCCTAAAAAAGTAAGTTTTAAAACTTTAGTAACTGTTTTTTATGGTTCTCATAATCCAACAACCGTTAATGGACAACATCCTGATTATGGATCACAGTATAGGTCTATTGCTTTTTATAAAAATCAAGGTGAAAAGGAAATAATAGAAAACGCAATTAAAAAATTAAACAAAGAGGTTTATAATGGTAAAATAGCTACCGAAGTAACAAAATTTAAGAAGTTTTATAAGGCTGAAGAATACCATCAAAATTATGAACGATTACATCCTGAAAATTCTTATGTAAAGAACGTTTCTATACCAAGGTTAAATCGATTTAAAAGAAAATTTCCTCATTTATTAAAATAATACCTAAAAGTAAATCATAAAAAACAGCCATTACAAATATATTTGTAATGGCTGTTTTTTAATAATGAATAAAATAGTATTATTTTTTTCTATACCAATAAGCAGTTCTACCAAGTAAAGAAAAGCCAATGTACCCTCTAATTTTAAGCTTGTTTTTATCTTCTAGTTTAATGTAACATTTGTATTCTTTTCCATTTTTTGGGTCTAGAATTTTCCCACCATTCCATTCTTTTCCATCCTTTTTTAAACCAGATAAAATATTCATGCCTAAAATAGCTTTGTTTTTTTGTTTACCAGTACATTTATCACAGACTGCAGTTTGCCTGTTTTGATCAGTAATTTCAATGATTTTAGCATATGCTTTTCCATCTTTTTGATAAACCTCAATAACACTATCTACCTTGTTTGTTTCTTCATCTCTATTTTCCCATTTACCAAAAATAGATTGAGCATTAATGTTTGTGAATATTAAGGTTAAAATAAAAGTAAGAAGTAATTTTTTCATTTTTATATGTTTATTATAAGTGTTATGCAAATACTATACCTTAAAAGGGTTGTAGTTTTTTATGTTTTATTTAATTTTTCATTAGTAATAGTAATGAGCAGATAAAAGCTATGAATTCAAAAAAAATTCTACTCCAATGCCAATTCCCCCATTTTATTAACTCTTTTTGAAGTTTTTTATTATCTATACTTCTTTCTGAAAAACTCTTATTAGTTTTTCGAAAATACAAAAAATAGGTTAGAAAAAAAGCTATTGTAGAAAAGCCCATTACTCCTAATAAAAGATTGTTTTTATTTGTTTGACAAAAAATATGAACAATAATAGTAATTAAAGGAACAAATACTGCTGCGATAGTTAATGGAGCAAAAAAATGATGAATTTTTTTACCATAGACTTTATGCAATTCAAAGAAGTCATTTTCTTTCAAATTTTTCCAGTAGGGAACTAAAAGAAAGGCTTCTGCAATTTGAGCTCCTAGAAAGATGCCTAATATTCCACTAGATAATAATAGAAGTACTACCATCATTTAAGATTTTTGATTTTTAAATTTCTATAAAAAATATGTGTTTTAAAATTAATGAGTTTTGTTTGAGTTACACTTAAATAATATTTATTAAGATTAGTAGGTGATAAATACTTCATATTAGTAATTGTTTTTAAATTTATGATAGAACAAAATTCGACCACCTTTTTATCTATTTCAATTACATATGTACATAAATCACAATTGAAGGATTTTTTTTCTAATCCTACTTAATTGAGTTGCAGATATTCCTAAATATGAAGCAATATAATATTGAGGAATTAAAGCTTCAAGAGAAGGGAATTCTTTTCTTAGAATTAAGTATCGCTTATCAGCGTCAAGCAGAGCCATTTCTATTTCTTTTTTTTCTTTTTCTAAAAAATAAAGTTCCGCTATTTTTCTACCCAACCGTTCTATTTCATGGAAGTCGTTGTATAACCCTTCAATTCTTTCATAATCTGCTACGAGAATCTTGCAATCAGTTAATGCTTGTTGGGCAATAGTATTTGGTTGCTTGAGAAGTAATGATGTGTAAGCACCAATTATAGAAGGCCCAATAAAAAATTGTTTATTATATTCTTTTCCTTTTTCATTAAAAAAAAATGCTCGTACAATCCCTTCTTGTAAGAAGCCAATTTTACGAGCATACTCTCCCTCACGAACAAAAAAATCCTTTTTTTGTAATTGAAGTGGAGTAAAACATTTCTCTAGTTCTCGAAATACATTTTCATTTAGGTAACTAATATTGTTTATATACTCTTTAAGTTTATTCATTTTAAGTGATTACTTTAAAAAGTACCCTTAATCATACTGGGCATCAAAATTGTCGTCCCATTTTTTTTGTACTCTCATTACCTGTTCAATAATGTCTCTAGCACAACCTTCACCACCTTTTTTATCTGAAATATATTTAGCTACTTGCTGAATTTCTCTAGCACCATCACTAGGGCTACATGGCATTCCTACAAGTTTCATAACAGGATAATCAGGAATGTCATCACCCATGTATAGCACATTTTCAGATTTCAAATGGTATTTATTAACCAATTCGTTGTACTGTTCAGTTTTATTATGAGCACCTAAGTAAATATCAGTAATACCAAGATTTGATAACCTGGTTCTAACACCTTCATTTTTTCCTCCAGAAATAATACAAACTCTAAAACCAGCCTTTACTGCTGCTTTTAAAGCATAGCCATCTTTTATATTCATATTTCTAATTAATTGCCCATCAGGCATAACGGTAACAATTCCATTAGTTAACACTCCGTCAACATCAAAAATTAATGTATCAATTTGAGGTAGTATTTCTTTATAACTTTTTTCCATTTATAATTGACTCTGTTAATATTGTATAAATTTCTTGTTGTTTATTAGTAAGCAAATCTAAGTGATTTTTTATTGTTTTGGTATCATTTCTTTTAGCTGGCCCTGTTTGGGCATCTTCAGGAGAAAGCGATTGAATTTTTAAAGCTGTTTCTTTAATTAATGGATATAAAACTTCAAAAGGAACATCATATTTACTACAAATGTCATTACCTATTGTATATAAGTGGTTAACAAAATTATTTACAAATACAGCTGCTACATGTAAATGCTTTCTTTGTTCAGAATTTATGAAATATATTTTTTTACCTATAGATAAAGCTAGTGTTTCTAAAGTTTTTAAATCGTCTTTATTTTCAGCTTCTAGGCAAAAAGGAATAGTATCAAAATCTACTTTTTTATCTTTTGAAAAACTTTGCAATAAATAAAAAACACCTTTTCTTCCACTGTTATTCAATGAGTTTATAGAAACACTTCCTGATGTATGTACAACTAAACCTTTTGTTTTTATTTTTGAAGAAATTGTACCAATGGCATTATCAGAAACTGCAATAATGTATATATCAGCTTCTTTTAATAACTCTATATTATTTGTTATAGAAACATGGTTTTTTAAGTGAGTTATTTTTGTTATATTTCTAGCATATACTTGAATTAATTGAATATCAGTTTTTGGTAGTAAAATATCTATTAAATGGCTAGCAACATTTCCAGCTCCAAGAATAACAACTTTAATCATAAAAGCGAAGATATTGATTTTATCTAAAGACCTTTGTTATTTTTTTTGCATATTTGCCATATGATTGTTTAAGTTTTACTTCGTACATACCTATTTAAAATAGAACCTTGTAAATACAAGGTTTATAATATTACGTTTAATACTATATTAAAATGACTGAAAACAATCAAACTTCAAAACAGAATATATTTTCACTTTTTAAAGATGCTGTACTAGGAAGACAGCAAGATTT
The DNA here is from genome assembly GCF_003318185.1 of Tenacibaculum sp. E3R01. NCBI lineage: Bacteria > Pseudomonadati > Bacteroidota > Flavobacteriia > Flavobacteriales > Flavobacteriaceae > Tenacibaculum > Tenacibaculum sp. E3R01. Next base: position 72,349 of record NZ_QOCC01000007.1, read on the forward strand.
TACACAAGGAAGTATTAAAAAAGCAGTTTTTATGTTAGCTATCCCTATGATACTTGAAATGCTAATGGAATCTATTTTTGCTTTAGTAGATATTATTTATGTATCAAGAGTAAGTGTAAACGCAGTAGCTACCGTTGGTCTTACAGAATCGGTATTAACACTAGTTTATGCAGTAGCAATAGGTTTAAGTATGGCAGCAACTGCTTTAATAGCAAGAAGAACTGGAGAAAAAGATAGTGTAGGGGCAAATCAAACTGCTGTTCAAGTTATTTTTTTAGGTATAGGAATATCTATATTAATTAGTATTTTAGGAATTGTATACCCAAAAGAAATTTTAGCTTTAATGGGAGGTGAACCAAATTTAATAGAAGAAGGTTTTGGTTATACTAGAGTATTATTAGGTGGGAATATTACAGTGATGTTACTTTTTTTAATTAATGCCATATTTAGAGGAGCTGGGAATGCTTCTATTGCTATGTGGACGTTGATTTTATCTAATGGGTTAAATATAATTTTAGATCCTATTTTTATTTTTGGATTAGGGCCTATACCTGCTTATGGAGTTGAAGGAGCTGCAATTGCTACTACAATTGGAAGGGGAGTAGCAGTAATAACTCAACTGTTAATTTTATTTTATGGAAAGGGAAAAATAAAATTAGTTATAAAAGATTTAGTATTAAATATAGCTTTAATTTTTAATATTATAAAAGTTTCACTTGGAGGTATTGGTCAATTTATTATAGGAACTTCAAGTTGGGTGTTTTTGATGAGAATAATGTCGGAATTTGGTAGTGAAGTGTTAGCAGGATATACCATTGCTATTAGGATCATGATGTTTACATTAATGCCAGCTTGGGGAATGAGTAATGCAGCTGCAACATTAGTAGGGCAAAATTTAGGAGCTAATAAACCTGATAGAGCTGAAAAATCAGTTTGGATTACGAGTAAATATTGTGCTTATTTTATGGGAATTGTATCTGTAGTGTATATACTTTTTGCATCTACTTTTTTAGAGTGGTTTTCTAATAATCCTGAAGTAGTTAGCAATGGGGCTTTATGTTTACAAGTAATAGCAGCTGGTTATATTGCTTATGCTTATGGTATGGTAGTAATTCAATCTTTTAATGGTTCAGGAGATACAAAAACACCAACATTAATAAATTTTGTTTGTTTCTGGTTGTTTCAACTTCCATTTGCTTATTTAATGGCAATTACATTTGATTTTGGCCCTCAAGGGGTATTTTGGGCAATTACATTGGCTGAGGTTTTAATAGCAATTATAGGTATATTACTTTTCAAAAAAGGAAAATGGAAAACAGTGAAGGTATAAAGTAGTTTTTGTAACTTTAGCTACTAAAGTTTTTCAAATGAATAAAAATACTAATTTAGGAATAAATACAATTTGTACACATGTAGGTGAATTAAAGGATGAACAGTTTAAAGGAGCTATTTCACCCTTATATATGTCTACCTCATATCTGTTTGATAGTGTTGATGTAAAGAGGTATCCAAGATATTTTAACACTCCAAATCAAGAAGCCTTATGTAAAAAAATAGCTGCCTTAGAAAAAACTGATGACGCCTTAATTTTTGGATCAGGTATGGCTGCAGTTAGCACTAGTTTATTAGCTTTTTTAAAACAAGGAGATCATGTAGTTTTACAAGAAACATTGTATGGGGGTACTTATAATTTTGTGGTAGAAGAGTTTGATAAGTTTGGAATAGAGTATTCATTTACTAAAAGTTTAGCGATTAAAGATTTTGAAAGAGAAATAAAAAGTAATACTCGTGTAATTTTTATAGAAACCCCTTCTAATCCGCTATTAAAAATTGTAGATATGAATGAAGTTTCTCTTTTAGCAAAGAAACATGGAATTATTACGATGATTGATAATACGTTTGCATCTCCTGTAAATCAAACTCCAATAGATTTTGGGATTGATATTATGATACATTCTGCAACAAAGTATATGGGAGGGCACTCTGATATTTTAGCAGGGGCAGTGGCAGCTTCAGAAGAACATGTGAAAAGAATATGGAATATAGCAAAAAACTTAGGAGGTAGTTTAAGTGATTTTACAGTTTGGATGTTAGAGCGTAGTTTAAAAACTTTAAACTTACGTGTAAAAAGACAAAGTAAGAATGCACTTAAAATGGCAAAGTATTTAGAGAAAAATAAATATATAGATACTGTATATTATCCTGGATTAAAATCACATGAAAACTATAAATTGGCAAAGGCTCAAATGAAATATTTTGGAGGTATGCTGTCTTTTGAATTAATAAAAGAAATAGACACGATGAAATTTCAACGTAATTTACAGTTAATAAAACCGTCTATGAGTTTAGCAGGAGTAGAAAGTACTGTATTAAGCCCAGCACAAACATCTCATGCTTTGCTTTCAAAAGAAGAGAGAGACAGTCAAGGAATAAAAGATGGATTAATTCGTTTTTCTGTGGGAATAGAAGAAACAGAAGATTTAATAGAAGATATAGAACAAGCTTTATATAATACAATAAAATGAAATTAGACATATTAGCATTTGGAGCACACCCAGATGATGTAGAATTAGGCTGCAGTGCAACTATAGCCAAAGAAATTTCTTTAGGTAAAAAAGTAGGAATAGTTGATTTAACTCGTGGAGAATTGGGAACTAGAGGTTCTGCAGAAATAAGAGATCAAGAAGCTGCAAATGCTGCAAAAATTTTAGGAGTATCTGTTAGAGAGAATTTAAAGTTTGCTGATGGTTTTTTTACGAATGATAAAGAACATCAGTTAGAAGTGATTAAAATGATTAGGAAATATCAACCGGAGATTGTTTTATGCAATGCTGTTGATGATAGGCATATTGATCACCCAAAAGGAAGCAAGTTAGTATCTGATGCTTGTTTTTTAAGTGGACTATTAAAAATAGAAACAACTATTGAAGGAGTAAACCAAGATAAATGGAGACCAAAACAAGTGTATCATTATATACAATGGAAAAATATAGAACCAGACTTTGTAATTGATGTATCTGGTTATATGGATAAGAAAATTGATGCTGTATTGGCATACTCTTCTCAGTTTTATGATCCTAAAAGTACAGAGCCTGAAACACCAATAACAAGTGAAAATTTCACAGATAGTATTAATTACAGGGCAAGAGACCTAGGAAGGTTAATTGGAGTTGATTTTGCAGAAGGCTTTACATCAGAACGTTACGTTGCTGCTGAAAATTTAAGTAAATTTATTTAAAAAAAAGTTTTGTAGATATCAGAAACAGTCTTATATTTGCACTCGCAATTCAAATGGTGGTTGTAGCTCAGTTGGTTAGAGCATCGGTTTGTGGTACCGAGGGTCGCGGGTTCGAATCCCGTCTTCCACCCAGAAATAGAGTCCCTGTATTTACAGGGACTTTTTTGTTTTTTACAATCCTGCAAGATTTACATTTTAAACAAACGTGCCAGCAAACGTACCAAAAAATGTAAGTAAAAAATGAAGAAAATTATTTCACTTTCAAGTGGCTGCTCGGTCACTTATCCAATCATAACTCCTAAAAATTGGAAAACTGGTGTTAAAGAATAAGAATACAAAGCATTATCCATTATTTTAGAGATAGATCGTTTGTTTGATAGAATCAATGAAACTTGGAAGATTATTGATTATTACTTAGAACATAAGGTAATACCAAAAATCAAAGAAACTGATTACAGTAAACTATCACCTATTGAACTATTAAACAAACAAAAAAATGATTAAGGTCTTCTATAACAAGACAAAATCAACGAAAAGAAAAACTTCAAAATGATTTTCCTAAAGTTATTCAAAATAGCAACATTCTTAATCTAGAACGAAATATTACAAAATGTGAGCAAAAGGTGATGCAATTGAATACTAATATTTTTCAAGCATCATTATTAATTGATTAATTTTATTTTAATATAATTGTTTAGAGCTTTATTTTTTTTAACATTTTATTAATTTTAAATTTGTATTAATGGAAAAAGAAATAATTGAAGCAAAGGAATTTGTTAAAATACTAAAAGGTGATTACCTTAATTCGGAACACGTTTACTCAAAGTTTTATAATTCTGTTTATTATGATGAAACTAATGATGACATTAGTTTTATTGAATTGAGTGATTTAAAAATAAAGGGAGTTATTGATATTGAAAATATTATTTTTAATTATCACATAACGTTTTACGATTTAGAGATTGATAAATTAATAGTTAATGGAGTTGAGTTTTATAATAACTTTATAATCAACGATAGTACTTTTAACAAAATAATAATAAGTAGGTCTTCTTTTAAATCATTGGTTTTTAATGAATGTGATATTGATACCTTGAGTTTCATTGATAATAGAAAAAGCGAGTTAATTGAATTCATGAGTTCAAAGTTAAATTTAGCTTCTTTTTATGGAGGCTATTTTAATAAAATATCAATTTTTGATTCTATAATTAAAAATAAATTAATTTTAGATAATTCAAAAAGAGAGCTCTTTTCATTTATAGGTATTTTAGACATATACAAAAGTCAAACAACACATTTACTAATCCAAGATATATATTTAAATTCTTTAACTACAAATCAATTAACAATAGATGACTCGATGTTAATTAACTCTGTGTATCTTTTTTCTTTAGAATTTGATAATTTAAAAAACAATGGAAATATTCATATATCAGGGATTACCTTTTTAAAACACTCGAAATTTGTAGAAAATATAAGTATTAAAGAGTATTTTAAAAGAAAACAATTTTCTGAAGAGGATATAAAGTCAATTTTAAAATATCATAAAAAAAGGTATAGAGAGTCTTTATCACTTGAAGATTTTATGTATTTATTACCTAGAATTGAAAATAAATTATTGAAACTTAGTCGTTATATTGATTTTGAAGATTTTTTTATTGAAAAATTAAGTGAATTATCTTTTTTGTCAATTATTGATTGTGATTTTGGAAATACAAGATTTTCAAATTTAAATTTAGAAGAAATTAATAGAATTTCAATTTCTTCTAAATTATCCTCAATATCTACTTATAACACTATATTTCCACCTAATAAATTTGATGGTAAGAATATTGAACTATATGAAGTTTTCAATGACTTATATTCAGTAGCAAAAAATAAAAATAATAAAAGAGAAGAGGTATTATATTATAGAAAAGCACAGGATAGTTTACTTAAATCATTTAATCCAAAAACTGAACTCGTTAAAAATTTTAATGATATAACAAGCCTTGCTATATCAAATTTATATAGTGCTTATGGGACCTCTTGGTTAAGGTCATTTTTTATAGTTACACCTATAATTGCTTTTATATTTTTTTTGGTTATGTTATTAACGTCGAACTATGATTTAGCTTTTTCAACAGATGGATTTAGTGATAACATAGCTAATTTTTTTAAATTTTTAAATCCAACACACAGATTGAATTTTATGGATACAGAGTTTTATAATTATTCTAATAATACTTGGTTTATAATATTTGATTTACTTGGACGAATATTTGTTGGTATTGGTATATTTGAAACAATTAAGTCATTTAGAAAATATTCTAGAAAGTAAACTAGTCCTAATTTATCTAGTTTGACAACTATCATTTTTATACTATTAAAAATGATATGTCAAATAAATTACCTAGAATAAATGTTGAGATACTTTTTTTTGATAAAGTATGGGCTTATTATAAAAGCGCTGGTAAAATATAACTAACTCCTAAATAAGAGGAGAAAAAAGAACGTTGGTTACTATTATTTACACTTCGCACTAAATTCCATTCACGTTTACAGGCAATAAAAGCTTATATCGAGATACTAAAAGATGGTGTGTTAAATGGAAATGTTTGGAGATATTGGTATAGTAGCCAATGGTTAAGTGGTGTTGAGTATGAGCAAAGGTTCTAATCAATTAGTTACAAAATTTACATAAATCGTTGCACATACAGGTCATAAAGATCAAGGGATAGTATCATTGGGAGCTAATAATGATTTTTAGCAAAAAAGAAAAGAAGTAACCATAAAGAATACTTCTTTTCTAATAACTAACCAAACGAATTTCAAAAATGAAATTCAAAACTACACTATAAAAATAGTATAAGATTAGTGTTGTTAATTAGTGTTTTAGATGAAGCGAAAATAAGTTACGGTAAGTGGTAAGGTTTTGTCTATGTGTTTATAAAATAGATAGTTATTTTTTGTGCAATTTACCTTAGTAAATGAGTAATAGATGAGAAATTGTATTGTACGAGTAAACTGTGTTATTAGAAATATATGAAGAAATGAATAAAAATATATATTGAATAAAAACAAGTAGAACGAAAAAGAAAAGAAGTAGTCCCCCCGGATAACTTCTTTTTCTTGTCCGTTCTATGTTAAAAATATATAGCTAAAAATATTCTTTTAGCCGAACCAAAATAACGGACAATATATTAAAATATGAATACTTAAAATCCCTGAATTCTATCTAATGGAAAACCATTAGTTAATTACGTAAAAAGTTAATAGATAAAAGAAAAGAAGTAGTCCCCCACGGAATACTTCTTTTACTTAACCAAACTATTACTAAAAATGAAAAATTAAATTTTTAAACTATACAGTAAATATACTTTATGATAAAAATAAATTAATTGAATATTTGATGAAGTAAGTATAAGTATCGATAAAAGGAATGTTTTTAAAGTTAAAATGAAAAAAGGACTAATTAAGTGCTTTTACAAAGTTCTAGTTAATTGTTAAACATCTTATAAAGGGAGAGGATTTTTTATCTACCATTTTTTTGAGATATGACTACGGAATTTAATGTATGCTAAAACAATTTTTTAATAGTATTTAACTAGGTTTATGATGTAGTTTACATTGTTTAAAGTAAAATACTTTTTATAGTTTGTTATTGTAGTGATGTATTGGTAAACAATGTTTCTAATAATATTGAATGAGCTATAATATTATAAAAAAGAAAGCTAGTTTAAAATAAACTAGCTTACCGTTCTTTATTAAGGATCCCCTTATAAATCCTGAATAATATGAAGTAAAATTAAGTAAAAAGCTAATAATAAAGAATAAGGGATTGCCCTTGAAATTTTACTAGGGTAAACCATTAAGTTGTCAGGGTAAACCATTAGTGGAGTATTTAATGGTAAAATAAAATTGAAACAAGTAAAGATAAAAAAAACGAACACTAAGTTCGCTTTAATAAAATATGGTTATTCACATTGACGTAAATTACATCCTAAAGCTCCTTTTCTAGCACAAGGAGGGCAGTATATAACTCCACCGTTAATTGTTTTTTGTTCTGCCTTATTTAAAGCTGTTCCTAAAGTTGAAATGTTTTTTAGCATTATAAAATAATTTAAATTAATTTTTTAAAGTTAATTTCTTTAAAATCAAATGTGAATATTTAAACTATAAACATAGTAAGGATAAACCTTACTTTTCGGGCTAAATACTATCAAGAGAGCAATTAATCATTATGGGGAATTTATTTAAAAAAAGTATTAATAAAAAATACCCACCATTATAGTGGGCATTATAAGGGGATGTTAAAATAAAAATAGATATTATTTATCATCCCATTACAAAAATGTAATACCTAAATATACAAAATTAAATTTAAATAAGAGAAAAAGTAGTATAAAAAAATGCTGGCCTATTCAAAATGTTAGACCAGCATAAGTTAAAACCGTCCCCACGGATCTAAAAAATCTTTTTTATAATATACAAAATTAAATTTAAATAATTGAGTTAGATAATCAATTTATCTAGTGGTTATTAAATAATAACTAGGAGTTTTAGAAACATCCTAAACCTTATTAGATATTAGCTTTTTTTCTTTTATATAACCCCAAATTAAACTAGCACCACAAATAAAACCAATAATACTAGTACTTGTTTCGTTGCCTGAAATAACATGATAACCGCAAAAGATTAAACCTAAAATACCGATAAATAGTAAAAAATAATTAGCTTTCATATAACTTATGTTTTAATAATAAGTAGCTAAAAATAATTTTTTGTTACAAAAAAAATAATATGAGTAAAATTTATAGTGAATATTTTGGTGTAAAATAATATTTAAATAAAAAAATAAGCTTCCGAAGAAGCTTATTTGTGTTAATCTCATAAAACTTCTTTACCCCTAAATTTATTTTATGAAGTTGTATAACAGTTTAAAATAAGTTAACCCTAAAAAAAATCTAAAAAAATAAGTAATCACTTTCAGAATGCTTTGTTTTAGATCTAATCAATTTATTTCAAAAATAACTTAAGATTGAAGTAAGTATACAGTTTAGTTTTTATTTAGTAGTAAAGTATATAAATTTAAAAAAGCTCCCGAGGGAGCTTTGCTTTATTAACTACATAAAATTAGATTTATATTCTTAAAACCTTTTATGAATAAGTAGAACAATTAAAGTTTAATATACCCTAATAATAACTGTACGAGTATTTGAAATGTACAGTTATAAAAAAGTGAACCGAAAGTTTACTTACATTTTATAAACAAACAGAGTCCATAGGTAAAGCACATAATATTCCCCATTCTCCACCACATCTTAAACATTCCTCTTTTGTAGTTGGCCAAAAACCACCGTTAATTGTTTTTTGATCTGATTTTTTTAAGATAGAACCTAATTTTGATACATTTTTAAACATAATTAAATAATTTAAAGTTAATTTCTTAAAAATAGTTTCTTAAAAATTAAAAGAATAAAAATGAACCTTACAATAAGTAATGCTAAACCTTACTTTTTTCTCTACAAAAAAAAATATTTATTAATAAAGTAAATAGTAACTTTAGATAAAATTTTAAGAAACTTAAATTAAGTTATAAAGCGTATATGACACAAGAATTATATCAAAATGCAATCAAATTTGCTGGAGAAAAACACTGTAATCAAAAAGTGCCAGGAACTAATTCTAATTATCTTTTACATCTTTCAAATGTAGCGATGGAAATATTAGTTGCTTATAATTTTAAAAGTAATTTTGATATTAATTATGCAATTCAAGTAGCTTTGCTTCATGATACGATTGAGGATACAGATACTAAATTTGAAGAATTAAAGGATAAATTTGGAGAGTCAATAGCAAATGCTGTTCAAGCGTTGAGTAAAAATGAAGATATAGCTTTAAAAGAAGATAGAATGCTTGATAGTTTAATGCGTATAAATAAGCAGGAAAAAGAAGTTGGAATGGTTAAGATTGCTGATAGAATAACAAATTTACAAAAACCACCAATACACTGGAGTAAAGAAAAAATAATTAAATATTGTGAAGAAGCCAAATTGATATCAATTACACTTAATAATAAAAATGATTATTTAAATAAAAGGTTAGAAAGTAAGATAAAGGAATATGAAAGTTTATTTAATAGTTTTTAATATTTAAAAAATATATACTTTCTTGTAAGTATGTAAACCAATGTTGTATTAGTAAATAATTAAAAATAACACCTATAATGAAAACTTCTTTTTTAGCTAAATGTTTTCCTGTACTTGAAAAAGAACTTTTGAATGAAGTTGAAGAACATTCAATTTTAAAAAGTTTTAAAGCAGGTGATTTTGTTGTTAAGCAAGGAAGGTTAATACGTTTTTTGCCTATAGTTTTAAGTGGTAATATTAAAGTGTTTAGTAATGAAGATTCTATACAGTTTCTTTTATATTATATTTCATCAGGAGAAACTTGTATTTATAGTTTTGCTCATATATCAAGTAAAGAACTAGCAGGGTTTTCAGCTATTGCAGAACTAGATAGTGAATTATTATTACTTCCAATTGATAAGGTTAATAAGTGGTTAAAAAAATATCCATCCTTTGGTAATCTAGTACTGTCTGATTATAAGAGACATTATAAAGATTTATTAAATACAACAAAACAAGTACTATGTTATAATTTAGAGGAAAGGTTATTAAATTATTTAAAAAATAAAGTACAAATTAAAGCATCGAATGTTTTAAGTGTTTCCCATCAAGAAGTTGCTGATGATTTAGGTACTTCAAGAGAGGTAATTACAAGGTTATTGAAAAAATTAAGTATTGCTAATAAAGTACTTCAAGAGGGAAGAAAAATAAAAGTTTTGTAAAGTGACAGAAGTCACTGTTTTTGGATATTATGAGTTATAGCTTTGTTTTATATTTAAAAATAAAATAATGTTAGATAAAACACAATTAATACCAGAAAACACGTTAATCACCAATTCACCTGAAGAAGGAAGAGCTTTAGCTGTAAAAATAGCAAGGTTAACTATTAAAATAACTCAACCTAATGCTGAGGTAAGAGATCAATTACGTCCAGTATATGCAAATGATGCCGCAATGTTAATAGCTATCGGTCAAACTGTAGCGTTAGAATTTTCTACTATATCTAAAGCAAATAATTATTGGAGATAATAAAAAATATTAGATTGATATTATATAATAAAAAGCAGCACTTATTGAGTGCTGTTTTTTGTAAAAATAAGTTTAATATAAAAGAAGAAGTACCCCTTCAAAAATACTTCTTCTTTCCAACTAATTTAAACTAACTAAAAATGAAATTACTTAAAACTTCATCATAAAGATACTTTAAAACAAAAGTTTAAATTAAAAAAAATAGTTGAATAGAACTTAACTGTAGATGAATGGTATTTAATAAAAAAGCTGGCCTATTAAATAATATAATAGACCAACAAACCTTAAGCCCGTCCCCACGGGTCTTAAAAACTATCGTTAAAGATAAAAACGTGTTTATCTTCTTTTTATTTGTAAGACTCTAAAAAAATAAAAAAGTCACATAAAGAACTCTATAGTAAGCTAAATAAATCAGAGTAAATTAAGAGGAGAGTTATTGTTGTTTTTATTAAAAGGTAGGATAACATGTTGCTTTAAAAAAAGAAAGGAGCTTATAAAGCTCCCTTCTAAACAATAATTAAAACCCTTCTAAAAATTTAACGATTATTGTTTTTAAAGAGTGCAAATATTGTATAAATCAAGAAATTTTAAAATAGGTAAAAACCCTGAATTTTTACTAAGGGTAAACCATTAGAAAACTCAGTGTTTTAGAGAGGTTTAGAAGGTTTTTTGATATTGTAAATAACTTAAAAATGTAAATATTAATAAAAATATTATTTTTTTATTATAAAGCTAATGAGTAAGATAAAAAACATAGAAATCGCTAATTATTTAATAGAAATAATTGTAATTTAGTAGTGTCTTGTAAAACAAAAAAACTCCTCTGAATATTTCTTTTCTGGTAACTATTTTTTTCTAAAAATTAAAAACTAACTTTTAAATTATATAACAATTATAACTTAATTCAGTAGAAAGCAATTTATGTATTAGATGAAGTACGTCTATGTTTATTTAAAAAATATTTTAGTGTAAGTAAAAAAGCAGGTTTTATCCTGCTTTTTTTAATATTATTAATTACCTACAAGACCACGAACGTGTAGATGGATTATATTTTGCTTTTAATGGATAAGGACAAAGTGGTGCTTTTCCTCCGTTAATTGATGTTTGTTCTGTTTTGTTTAAAGTAGTACCTAATTTTGAAATGTTTTTTAACATAGTATTAAATTTTATATTATTTAATAAGCAAGTTAAAATTGATTTTTGAAAAATAATCTGAAATATTTCCGAGTTCTATGAAATAACTTCTAGAGGTAACAAAAAAGAAAAATAACATTAAAATAACTAGCTAAAACTGTTTCATAACTTCACCAAAGAAGATAAGCTTATATAAATTTATATTCTTCAGGATTATTAGACATTTTGTTGTAGCAATAACGATCAATAGTTATTTCGAATTTAAGTTTAGGAAATTTAACATCATATTTATTTCCGTACGATTTGATAAGCTTTACTAATGTTGGTTTTGATTTCATAATTATAGATTTTATCCTTTTAAAATACTTTATAAAATCAATAAAATAATCAAAAATTAGATAATTACATGGAGAAGTTAAGGTGAGTTGTAAGTAGCTTTAGATATATAGATTGGTTATATATTCTTTTAAGAAAAGAAAGATAGTTAAAGTAAACTACAGGAGAACTTTTTAACCCCAGTAGTTTACTTTTATTTACATTATAATAAAATACAACCACCCCAAGAATAACATCTACAAGGTTCTCTTAATACATATCCATTAGGTAATGTTCTACAACAAGTTGAATTTCCACATTGAGTCCAATTACCACCATTAATAGATTTTTGTTCACTTTTGTTTAAAGTTGTTCCAAGATTTGAAATTTTTTTTAACATGATGTTTGTTTTAAGTTGTTTAAAATTAATGTTTTAAGATGTTTTTTTTGAAATAGTAACCTTACTAAAAGTAAG
>NZ_QOCC01000007.1:84689-162455 GCF_003318185.1 Tenacibaculum sp. E3R01
CTTACTTTTAGTAAGGTTACTTAGATTATGATAGCGCCCTAGTTTAAATAATAAGAAAGTTAGTGAACCTTTCGTTTTAGAAAATAAAAAAGGAATTAAAAAAAGGAGTATAAATAATCGTATTCGAGTATTTAATTTAAATTTACATTATAATTGCTTTAAAATGATATTAAACACTATGAACTTTTTTTGTAAAACATTTATGCTTATAAGTTTTACATGTTTATTTTTCGCCTGTAGTTTTGAGAAAAGAAAAAAAAACACAGAGATAACTTCAGATACTCTTAAACTTCAGAAAGTTGATGATTTTTTTTTAAATGAAAACAAATCTGTAAATGGAATAAAGTTTAAAGTAGACAATGTATTAAAGAATGACACCCTTCTTGAAACATTTCCAGCTAAAAAAGTTGTAGCAAATTTTATAAGAAAACAAATTACTTATTTCCCAGATAGTAATGATACTCAATTAAAGTTGGTTCCAATAAGTGGTAATGGGCTTATTAACACTATAAATATATGTTATGGACAGCATAGACCGTTAGTATTATCTCCAGATGTTATATGGATGACAATAGCTCAAGGGGTTTCAACACATATAAATAAAGAATTTAAACAATTAGATGTTAAATTATTTAAGAAAAATAAGCCTAAGGTTATAAAAGTTAGAAACGACTCTTTAGAGTATGGAGTAAAACATTGGAAAAGTTTAATAACTAGCTTAACAAATTCTACAAGAAAATACACAAAAGAAGATATGTTTTCTTTTTTAGCTCCCAAATTTTCTACCACAACAGAAAATATTCATATAGCTTATCAAGCTAATATTTTATATGGATATAAAAAGGCTTTTACATACTTAGGTGAAGGAGGTTGCGGCATTCCTTATATAACCCTAACGGGAACTAAATCTGATTGGATAAAAATAAAAGAAAGTTTATCAAACTTAGATGATTTAGAATTAGGTTTTTGGCGTAAAGAACTAGAACTTATTCTAGATGAGTTTATAGCAGTCTATACTAATACTATGAACGAAAAATTTTGGAGAAATATTTATAAAGAATATTTAGATTATGGTGAGTTCTCTATTTCTGGATGGATCATTAAACTTTATCCTTATATAGAAGTTTTAGGAGCAGGTGTTTACGATAAGGAATTAGGAATGATGAAGGTTGAACATAGGTTTTTAAAAAATGAATACGTAGTTGGTGATAAATACTTATACTCAAAATTAAATATTGATGTTTTTCCAAATTATAAAAGTGAAGCGAATATTATTTGGGAAAATCACCTAAAAAATGAAAGAACTAAACTATTTCTTTATTCTGGAATTATGGGAGCAAAGCAATATGTAGATGGTTCATTAATGCCATGGGTTACTTGGGCTATTTCTAAAGAAAATGAAAAAGAACCTGCCTTATTAAGGTCACAAAGTAATGAAGTCATTCATAGAGACCCTAAATGGATACCACATATATATGAGAATGATTCTACAGTTATTCAAAAAGCAATATATCCTATAAAAAAAGATTTTCAGTTTGAAGAGGGACTCACTCATTTTAGGAAACAAGTATCAAAAATAGTTTATCCTAATTATAGTCAGAAAGGTGACACATTAACTTTTTATATATTATCAAATGGAAAACCAATTATTATAACGGATAATAAAAAATTAGAGTTAAAAGTACAAACTTGGTTAAATGAAAAAGGTGTTAAGTGGAATCCGGAAAAGGTGAAGCTATCTGAGGCAGTTATGTTTAAAGAAGAAGTAGACTCAACTAAATTAGTTAGCGTAAATAGTAAAATTAAAATAGTAATAGAGAAAAATTGAAAATTTTCCAATAGTATATTAAAAATGAATTCAAAAACATCCATATTACTATCTATTTTTAAAGGTATAAATTTTTCTGTTGATGAAATAAGCACTGTTGAACGTAAATTTGAAAAAATCATTATAAAAAAGGGAGACAGACTTTTAAATTCTGGAAAAACAGTAGGTAATCAATATTATATTTATAGCGGTTGTTTAAGAGCTTATTTTATAGGTAAAGATGGTAAAGAGCATACTATACAATTCGCTATTCAAGACTGGTGGATAAGTGATTATACAGCTTTTTTTACAACTTCAAAAGCAATTATGACTATTGATTGCATCCAGGATGCAGTTGTATATAAGATATCTAAAGAGTCAATGGAAAGTTTATATACAGTTATACCAAAATTAGAAACTTTTTTTAGAAGGAAAATGGAAGGAGCTTTTTCTAGTTTTCAAAAAAGAATACTTGGTGCTTTATCTCAAACAGCAAAAGAAAGGTATATTACTTTTGTTAAAACATACCCAAATATAGAAATAAGTGTAAAAAATTACCACATAGCTTCCTATTTAGGAATAACAACAGAAAGTTTAAGTAGAATTAGAAAAGAAATTGCTGAAAAATAGTTTTCTTACCATACATCAATTATTTTAAGTCTTAAGTATTATAGTTTTGTTTAAGTATCAACTTGAGTATATATAAATATTCTCCTGCGATACAATGATCATTAAATAAAATAATTTACTCAGACAAAAAGTAGAAAAAATGAAAAAAGTATTATTTGTATTAACTAGTCATGATGAACTTGGGACTACTGGTGAAAAAACTGGATTTTGGATAGAAGAGTTTGCAGCTCCCTATTATTTTTTTAAAGATAATAATGTTGAGGTTATTTTGGCATCACCTAAAGGAGGGCAACCACCAATAGATCCAAAAAGTGAATTACCAGATTTTCAAACTGCATCCACAATTAGGTTTTATAAAGATGAAGAAACAAAAGAGATTGTATCAAAAACAATAAAATTAAACACAGTTGATCAAGCAGATTATGATGCTGTATTTTATCCAGGAGGGCATGGTCCTTTATGGGATTTAGCAGAAGACAAAGATTCAATTTTACTAATTGAATCATTCATAAAAAATAATAAACCGGTAAGTGCTGTTTGTCATGCACCAGCTATTTTTAAACATACAAAAAATGAAGAGGGAACTCTGTTAGTAAAAGGGAAAAAGGTTACTGGATTTTCTAATACTGAAGAGGAAGCTGTGCAATTAACTGATGTAGTACCTTTTTTGGTAGAAAATATGCTAAAAGGAAATGGAGCAATATTTTCTAAAGGTGATGATTGGGTACCTTATGTTTTAGAAGATGAATTATTAATTACTGGTCAAAATCCAGCATCTTCTGAATTAGTGGCTGAAATTTTATTAAAAAAACTGAAATAAAACTACATAAAACATGATAAGAGCGATTTGAATTTTTATTCAGGTCGCTTTTTTATTAGTATGCTTTTTATAAATAAAAAAGAAAAGAAGTAACCCTTCAAAATTACTCCTTCTCTCAAACTAATTTAAACTTACTAAAAATGAAATTATTTAAAACTTCTACATAAAAGTAATTTAAAGAAAGAGTTTTGTTGAATTAAATTAGTTGAATAGAATGTATCTATAGATAAACGGTATTTGAGATTTTATAGTAAACAACTAAAATAAGTTTTATAAAAAAAAGAAAGAAGTATTCTTGCGAAGACTTCTTTCCTAACTAACCAAACATTTTCCAAAAAATGAAAAATCAAATTTTAAACTACACTGTAAATATAATTTAAGAACTAAGTAAATTATCTGATTATTAGTTGAATAGGCGTTATGTTTCGATAAGTAGTATTAAAACACCATTGAATTGAAAAAAATAGAAAAAGAAACTTTAAGTTAGGATATCAAAAAATAAAGGAACTCATACTATGAGTTCCTTTTTATTTAAGTGATAGTAAATTAACCCTTCAAAAATTAAAATCTATCCTTTCAATTCTAGTATGCTTAGTCGTTAGTTAATAGCAATCATTACAAATAAAAAAAAATATTTTTTAAGCTATAAACTTTTTTTATTTTTCATTATTAAATATTTCTTTAACAGCTACTTGATATTTTTTTTGATTCCCTGCTTTTTTTATTTTCTTGTAAGTTTTTTTTGGGTCAGAAAAAGATTTAGAAAAGTATTCCCAAAAACCGAGCATTTTCATTTTAATAGGAGTAGGACCAGACAATGCCTCGTCGTATTGTTGATAAATTTCATTATGAAAAGCTTCAAAACGTTGCCATCTATCATTAGGATACTCTGTAGTGTTATCTTTTATCATTTGTGGTAAAAATGGATCAGCAATTAAACCTCGTCCAATCATAAAATGAGTAATGCTAGGAAAACGTTCTGTCATTAACTTGAATCCTTCTACAGAAGTAATATCGCCATTATAGTATAATTGATGTTTTGAAGTATCAATACATTTTTGAAAAGCGTCTAAATCAACTCCACCTTTATATAATTGCTTTCCTATTCGTGCATGAATGGCTACATTTTTAAGAGGATATTTATCTAAAGTAGGGAATGCGTGTAGAATTTCTTCGCTATTTTCATATCCCATTCGCATTTTCATAGAAACTAAAATATCAGTTTCATTATGTGCTTTAGATAAAACTTCATCAATTCTTGCGGGGTTACAAATTAAACCAGATCCCATACCAGATTTTGTGACCATTGGATAAGGGCAACCCAAATTCCAATTTAATTCTTTGTAACCAAGACTTTGTACGTATTTAGCTACAAATAAAAATTCATCAGGATCATTTGTTATTACCTGTGGTATAACCTTTAAAGTTCTGTTATTTTCAGGTTGTAAATCACGTTGATAACTTGATTTTATTTTAAATTTCCCATTTAAACGAATATAAGGGGCATAAAAAGTATCAATACCACCAAAATATTTGTTTTGTGCATTTCTAAAACGGAAATCTGTAAAACCTTGTAAAGGTGATGAAAGTAAGGTAAAACTCATAGTAAATTTAAAGCTGCAAATATAGCAGACTTATCTGTGATATTTTAACTATAAACTTTATACTTTTGATATGTATAAATTGTAAAAGAAAAGTGGTGTTAGTTTTTTTTAAAAAACATAAAATAAAAATAATTAGTAGTGCTATTTTATTAGTTCTATATTATTTCTGTTTACCCGAAAAACTATTTGAAGATCCTACTTCAACAGTTGTTATTGCAAAAAATAAAGAATTGCTAGGTGCAGTTATAGCTGATGATGGACAATGGAGGTTTCCAGAGTTAGATTCTATTCCTAAAAAATTTGAACAATGTATTTTACAATTTGAGGATGCTCATTTTTATAAACACTTTGGTTTCAATCCAGTTTCTCTTGTAAAGGCATTAAAAGAGAATATTAAAGCTAAAAGAGTTGTTAGAGGAGGAAGTACTATTACTCAACAAGTAATTCGTTTGTCGCGTAAAAATAAAAGACGATCTTATATTGAAAAATTAAAGGAATTAATTTATGCAACTCGTTTAGAGTTTAGAATTTCAAAAAAAGAAATATTAAAGTTATATGCGTCACATGCACCTTTTGGAGGAAATGTTGTAGGCTTAGAAATGGCTTCTTGGCGTTATTTTGGGTTACAACCTAACCAACTGTCTTGGGCTGAAAGTGCTACTTTAGCAGTGTTGCCTAATGCACCATCATTGATATATCCAGGTAAAAACCAATTAAAATTAAAAAAGAAACGAAACAGGCTATTAAATAAACTTTACAAAGAAAAAATAATAGATAAAACTACTTATGAATTAGCTTTAGAAGAAGAGTTACCTCAAAAACCTTTTCCTCTTCCTTCTATTGCTCCTCATTTTGTTCAAGAAGTAGGAAAGGAACTCAAAGGAAAACATATAAAAAGTACCATAGATTTTCATTTACAAAAACGTGTAAATTATTTAGTAAAACAACATTACGAACGACAAAAGCAGAATGAAGTTTTTAATATTGCTGTACTAGTATTAGACGTTGAAACTAGAAAAGTATTGAGCTACATAGGGAATTCTCCAACTAATAAAAAACATCAAAAAGATGTAAATAATGTGATTTCTCCAAGAAGTACAGGTAGTACTTTAAAGCCTTTTTTATATGCGCAAATGCTTCAATCAGGAAATTTACTTCCTACTCAATTAATACCTGATGTTCCAACAGAAATTGCAGGCTATACACCAAAAAACTTTGACCTGACTTTTGATGGTGCAGTTCCAGCCAACGAAGCATTAACTCGTTCGCTGAATATTCCTGCCGTACGTATGTTACAGTCGTATGGATTGGAAAAATTCAGAGAAGATTTAAAAGAGTATCAGATAAAGCATATTAATAAATCAGCCGATTATTATGGGTTATCTTTAATTTTAGGTGGAGCAGAGGCTAGCTTATGGGATTTGTGTAAAACCTTTGCAAGTTATTCAGGTATTGTTAATCATTATGAAAAATTGGGACATAAATATTATGAAAATGAATTTATAGAGCCTATTTTTATAGAGTTGAATGAGGTTAATTTTGGAGCTACAACTGAGAAATACAATAAAATAGATGCAGGCACCGCTTTTTTAACACTAAATACCTTAACTGAAGTAAATAGACCATTTACAGATCAAGCATGGAAATATTTTGATTCTTCTCAAAAAATAGGATGGAAAACTGGTACTAGTTTTGGTAATAAAGATGCATGGGCTATAGGAACTAATTCAAAGTATGTTGTAGGTGTTTGGGTAGGTAATTCTGATGGGGAAGGAAGGCCAGATTTAACAGGTGTAGGTAGTGCTGCTCCATTAATGTTTGATGTTTTTGATGTTTTACCAAAGTCAAATTGGTTTTTAGCCCCTTATGAAAACTTGGTTGAAGAAAGTATTTGTGAAAAAAGTGGTTATTTAGCATTACCAATATGTAATTCAATTATTAAAAGAGTCCAAAAAAATGGAGTACGAGCTAAATCATGCCCATATCATAAGCAAATAAGTATTGATCAAACTGAAAAATTTAGAGTAAATTCAAATTGCGAATCTGTTACTAATATAAAAAATAAAACATGGTTCATATTGCCTCCATTAATGGCACATTATTACCAGCAAAAAAATGCTAATTATAGAGTATTACCAAGTTATAGAAGTGATTGTGTTATTTTAGATTCCAATACAATGGACTTTGTTTTTCCAACAAAACAATATTCAAAAATCTCATTAACAAAATCTGAGGATACTAAAACAAACCCACTAATACTTAAATTAACTCACGCAAATGCAGAAGCTAAAGTTTATTGGTATTTAAATAATGTGTTCATAGGAGAAACAAAAGAATACCACGAGCAAGCTATAAACCCTAAAGAAAAAGGAGTCTATAAAATTACTGTAATAGACGATTTAGGAAATGAAAGAAAGAGAACTATAGAACTGATATAGGCTCTTCCTTATGAATAACATCTTTTAAACGAATTCCAAAATTAGCTAGTTGTTTAATTTCTTTAACACCAGCCAAACGTTCTTTACCGATAATTAGTAGTCCATTTTTACTACCTTCAATATGATAATAATTATTACTTTCAAAAAATAAAATTAATTCATCAGTGAAAAAACTTCTTATGTCAAATTGGTTTTTTCCTGATAAATAAAAACGCCTAGAAAAATCAGGGTGGTCTTCAATATCAATATCTTTAAAGCCTGCAAAATGATAGATGTATTCGAAAATTCCTTCTCTATCTAAAGTAAACTCAGGAACTTTTTCATCTATACTAATATAAAACATTGTTGCCTTAATAATTTGCTTAGCGATTAATTCTCCTTCAGAAAATTCAACATCAAATAAAGCACAATTTTCATTTGATAAAATGTTAGATACTTTATTAATTTGGCGTGTTTTAAAATATCCAAATTCTGGGATTTCAGTAACTTCTTTTGGAGTGGTTTTATAACTCCAACCTAACTCTTTACTAATTTTAGAAACTGATTTTTGGCGTTTTGTTAAAACAGTTTTTTTCGATTTATCAATTAAATTTGTTGGTATGTTTTTACGTAAAGCAAATGGATGTTCACTTCCAGTTTTGTAACCATCTAAACCAATAATTTCAAAGTATCCGCCTTTTCGTTTAAAAGTCTCAATGTAGTTGTTCATATTTTCCATAATTGAATGGTCAACAAAATCACATAAAGAGAAATCTACAATAGCATCTTCATGTTCAGGTATTTGGTTTAGCTTAGATTTTAAACGAGTATAGTTTAAAAAGCTTGAGAAATTTTCAACTGAAACGTAATATTTACCATCTTCAGTAAACATTAAAACATTTGGCTTTAATAAGTTTCTAATGAAAAACATGAAACTTTTATTAATAATTACATGAATAATAAAGGTAGAAAATATACCAACAAGGATTCCTGTAATTAAATTGGTAGTAATAGTGGTAAATAATGTAATTAAGAATATAATTAATTGCTCTTTTCCTATTTTAAATACTTTTTTAATATTTTCAGGTGAGGCTAATTTGTAACCTGTATAAACTAAAATAGCTGCAAGAGCAGGTAATGGTATTTTACGTAACTCTGAAGCAAATAGTAAAATAAAAGCAACTAAAAAAGATGCATGAAAAAAGTTAGCAGAACGATTACTCCCTTTGTTGTTAACATTTACTGAGCTACGAGCAATAACTGTAACCACATTTAAACCACCTAGAAAACCACTGATTACCGTAGCTAATCCTAAAGCTCTAATATCTTTATTTACATTTGAACGTCTTTTTAAAGGGTCTAGTTTATCAACTGCTTTTATACTTAATAAACTTTCAATACTAGCAATTAAAGTAATTGCAATAACAGCATTAATAAATTCAAAATCGTATACTTTTCCAAAATCAGGGAAAGCAAAGCTAGAAAGTACATTATCAGGTAAGTTTATTAATAAACTTTTATCTATTGGATATGTTGAAGGTGATACCATATCAAAGTAATAATACATACCAACACTTAAAACAACAATCCACATAGGAGCAGGGATTAATTGAAAGTATTTATTACGTATTTTACTATAAAATATCATTATAAGTAAACTTATAACACCAACCATTCCAGCATAAAAAACACTTTGACTATCTGTTTTTGTAAAATTAACAATGCCTTCAGGTACTTGAAGTAACAAGTCAATAATACTACCCTTAGCATCCAGGTTACCAAACATAACATGTATTTGTTTGGCGAATATTCCTATACCAATTGCAGCTAACATTCCTTGGATGGCGGACGAAGGAAAAAAGTCTCCTAAAGAACCAAGTCTAAGGAAACCAAGGATAATCATGATAACTCCAGAAACTACAATAGCAGCTAATGTATATAAGAATCCTTGCTGCATATCACCAGCACCTAATGTTGTAATAGCAGCTAAAATAACAACAACTAAACCATTACCAGGACCAGTTATAGTAACATTAGATCCACCTAAAATAGCAACTACAGATCCACCAACTATTGCGGCTATAATTCCTGACATTGGTGGAGCACCAGAAGCTAAAGCTAATCCAAACCCCAAAGGAAGGGCTATTAATGAAACAACAAAACCTGCAAATATATTTTGAGGTAACTCTCCTAAAAATGTTTTAATATTATTCTTTCTTCCCATCTATATTATTTAACTATTAAAACATCGGTTGGTAATTCTGATAAGATATATTCTATATCATGAGGGAAAATTCTATGTAAAATCCCTGTTTTTTTTGGAGCATTCATTATAAGTAAATCAGCTCTTTTAACTTTAGCATAATGCCCAATAGAATATCCTCTTCTACCGAAAATACTTTGCGTTTTTACATTTATATCTTTAATATCTATAGTTTTAAGTATGTTTTTTACACGTAAATCTTCTCTGTTTTTTAACTGTTCTTTTACTTCAGTTGCTTTAAGAAGTGTTTTATCATCACTTACTGTTACGTTTAATTCGTTTTGACTAATTTCTTCTACAATGGTAACTCTTTTACAATCTAAATTTTTTGAAATAGTAAAAGCTGTTTTAATAGTTTCTTCTGTATCTTCATCTTGTAAACCATTAACAACAATATGTTTACAAGGAACACGTTCAGTAGAAGGTTTTATTAAAAGTAAAACAGAACAAGGAGATTTTCTTGTTAGTTTTCGAGCGATAGATCCTACATAATATTTATAGATATTTTCTTTTTGTAAGGCTCCTAAAATAAGTAAATCTGCTTGCTGTTGAGTTGTGGTACTCAAAATAACATCTACTGGCTCTCCTTCTTGCCAAATAGTTGTAAATCCTTTTAGTAGCTTTGGTGCTTCAAAAAGCAATTTTTTTAATCGATTTTCTTTTTGAACTGATTTTTCACCAACATGAACACCTATCAATTCTGCTTTAAACATGTTCGCTAATCTGATAGCCTCTAGTAAATTGGCTTTTAAATTAGGAGAAAATGCAATACCTATAATAATTTTGTTAATCAAAATTGTAAATTTTAGACTTCGAATATAAAATTTTATTGTAGTTTTAGGAAACAAAACTATGAAACTTAAATTTAAACTATGATTGAATTAGCTGGGATTATAATTTTAGGGATTTTAGCACAATGGGTTGCATGGAAGTTTAAGATTCCTGCTATTTTACCTTTAATATTAATTGGATTGATTGTAGGGCCTATTGCGGCTCAGTTTTTTAATGAAGATGGTAGTAAATGGATTGAGCCAGTTTGGAATGGAGAAAAAGGATTATTTCCTGGAGATGGGCTGTATTATTTTGTTTCATTGGCTATTAGTATTATTCTTTTTGAAGGAGGATTAACGTTAAGAAGAGGGGAAATAAAGAATATTGGACCTGTTATTAGTAAGTTAATAACGCTAGGATCGGCAATTACATTTTTCGGAGCAGGGATTACTGCTCATTACATATTCAATTTAAATTGGAAACTTTCATTTTTGTTTTCAGGTTTAATTATTGTTACAGGACCAACGGTAATTACTCCTATTTTAAGAAATATACCTTTAAAGAAGGATGTTTCTGCTGTACTAAAATGGGAGGGAATATTAATTGATCCTATTGGAGCATTAGTTGCCGTATTGGTATTTGAGTTTATTAGTGTTGGAGGAGGAGCTGGATTTACTTTAACAGCTTTATTGGAGTTTTTAAAAATTTTATTATTTGGAACAACATTCGGATTTACATTTGCGCACGCTTTAATTTTCATAATTGATAAAAAATGGGTTCCACATTACTTGTTAAATGTAGTTTCATTATCAACTGTATTGTTAGTTTTTGTAGAGTCTGAATTGTTTGCGCATGAATCAGGCTTATTAGCTGTGGTAGTTATGGGAATGGTACTAGGAAATAGCAAGTTAAAAGATTTAAAAGAAATATTATATTTTAAAGAATCTCTTAGTGTATTATTAATTTCTATATTATTTATTTTATTAGCTGCGAATATGGATTATAAAGAGCTAATGCTATTGTACGAGTGGAAAACATTATTACTTTTTGCATTAATAGTTTTTATAATAAGACCTTTAGCAGTGTTTTTAAGTACGCATAAATCTAATTTAAAAACAAATGAAAAGCTTTTTATTAGTTGGGTAGGACCAAGAGGTATAGTTGCAGCAGGTATTGCTTCTTTATTTGGATCTAAGTTAATGAAGCAAGGAGTAGATGGAGCTGAGTATATAACTCCGCTTGTTTTTATGGTTGTTTTAGGTACTGTATTGTTAAATGCAACCACTGCAAGATTGTTTGCTAAATTAGTAGGTGTGTTTTTAAAACGATCAAATGCAATAATGATAATAGGAGCATCTGAAGTAGCTAGATTAATAGCAAAGTATTTGCAAGAGAATGATAGAAGGGTAGTGATTATTGATTCTAACAGAGATAATATAGAAAAGGCTAATAATGAAGGATTAGAATCCTATGAAATTAATGTATATGACAATGAGCTTACTGATAACATAGAGTTAAATGACGTAGGTTATATGATAGCAATGACAGGAAGTGACTCAATAAATGAATATGCAATGTCAAATTTCTCGTCTATTTTTGGAGAGCAAGGTTCTTACCGTTTAGCTAACTCTAAAGAAGTAAATACAAAAGAATATGAAGATGAGGAAAAGTTATTTACCAAAGAAGATGATTATTTTAGTTTACTAGAGACTATCAGAGAATTTCCTGAAGTTCATGAAACTCTTATTAAATCTAAGGAAGAGTATAAAACTGTACTAGGGAAAATCAATGAAGAACTGAAATCTATTCCTATTTTGGTAAAAAATAAATCAAATGAAATCTTATTAATTTCAGAGTTTGAAAAAAAGATTACATCTATGGAAAACTGGAGTTTAGTTTATGTAGGTAAAAAGTTAGAATTCTAATTAAAAACTGATGTTTTAAATACCAAAATACTTTTAAAAATCTATATGTTTTTTATTCATTCAAAATACTTACTTTTATCTTTCAGAAAGTTTAGAATTTGCTTACACATTTAAAAATACATAATTACGCTTTAATCAATCAATTATCGATTGATTTCACCAAAGGGCTATCTATAATAACTGGTGAAACTGGAGCGGGGAAATCGATTTTATTAGGAGCTTTAGGTTTAGTAATGGGAAATCGAGCTGATTTGTCATCACTAAAAAATGCAGAAAAAAAATGTATTATTGAAGCTCAGTTCTTATTAGATGGATACAATTTAGAATCCGTTTTTGAGGAATTAGATGTAGATTATGAAGAGGAAACAATTATAAGAAGAGAGATTTTACCATCTGGTAAATCTAGAGCTTTTGTAAATGATACTCCTGTAAATCTATCAGTTTTAACAGCTTTAAAAATAAAATTGATAGATATACACTCTCAGCATCAAACTTTACAGTTATCTGATATTAACTTTCAATTTTCAATTCTTGATGCTCTAGCTAAAAATCAGGCTAAAATAGCTTCTTATAAAAGAGGTTTACGTAAGTATAATGGATTAAAAAAAGAATTAAAAGAGTTAAAAGATCAGGCTCAAAAGTCAACTGAACAATACGAATATAATCTTCATTTATTTAATGAACTAGAAGAAGCAAACCTTAAAGTAGGAGAACAAAAAACTTTAGAAGAGAAGATTGAAAAACTTAATAATATTGAAGATATTAAGTTAAACTTATCTGAAGGTTTACAAATAACTGTTAATGAAGATTTAGGTATACAAACTCAATTACATTCTTTAGAAAGTAAGTTACAGAAAATAAGTTCTTTTTCAGCTGAATATGAAGAATTAACTTCTAGAGTTTCAAGTATAAAAATTGAATTAGATGATATTGTAACTGAATTAGAATCTGCCAATGAACAAGTAGATTTTAATCCGAATGAAATAGAAGAACTAAACGATAGACTACAACTTATATATAACTTAGAAAAGAAACATGGTGTGGCTACGATTGAAGAATTACAAAAAATTCATGAATCATTATCAGAAAAAGTAGCACAAGTTGAAGGAGCGAGTGAAAATATAACTAAGAAGGAATCTGAAATTAAAGCTGTAGCTGTTAAATTAGATGAAGTAGCTAGTTTAATTACTAAAGGAAGAAATAAAGGAATACCTAAGTTACAAAAAGAGTTAAAGTATTTATTAACTGAGTTAGGTATGCCAAATGCACAGTTTTTAATAGAAGTAAAACCAAGTGAAATTTATACAGTAAATGGTAAAGACGAATTAGTGTTTTTATTTTCAGCAAATAAAGGTGGTAATTTCGGTGAACTAAAAAAAGTAGCTTCTGGTGGTGAACTTTCCAGAATAATGCTTTCCATTAAAAAAACACTTTCAAGTAATATTCAATTGCCAACCATTATTTTTGATGAAATAGATACAGGTGTTTCTGGAGAAGTTTCAAATAAAATAGCAAAAATAATGAATGATATGGGTGAGAATATGCAAGTAATAACTATTACACATTTACCGCAAATAGCTTCACAAGGACAGCAACATTATAAAGTTTTTAAGGGAGAAGAAAAAGGGGTAACTACTTCAAATTTAAAACGCTTAAACTATGATGAAAGAGTTGCTGAAATAGCAGAAATGTTAAGCGGAAAAGATTTTTCTGAAAGTGCATTAACACATGCTAAAGAATTATTAGGATAACAATAATAAAAGTTTTTCATTGATTAGGTAAACTACTAATTTAAAGAAGAAATACTCAAATAACTAAAGAAAAGACTATAACAACACTATGTATAATTTATTAAAAGGTAAAAAAGGAATTATTTTTGGAGCTTTAAATGAACATTCAATAGCATGGAAAGTAGCAGAGAGAGCACATGAAGAAGGAGCTGAATTTGTTTTAACAAATGCTCCTATAGCAATGAGAATGGGAGAATTAAATACGTTGGCTGAAAAAACAGGATCACAAATTGTTCCAGCTGATGCAACTTCTATGGATGATTTAAATAATTTAGTAGAAAAATCTATGGAAATTTTAGGGGGTAAAATTGATTTTGTTTTACACTCTATAGGTATGTCGGTAAATGTGCGTAAAGGTCGCCATTATACTGATTCAAAATACGATTTTACAATGAAAGGGTTTGATGTTTCGGCATTATCTTTTCATAAAACAATGAATGTTTTGTACAACAAAAAAGCAATGAATGAATGGGGTAGTATTGTGGCTTTAACATATATGGCTGCTCAAAGAGTGTTCCCTGATTATAATGATATGGCTGATAATAAAGCATATTTAGAATCGATAGCTCGTAGTTTTGGGTATTTCTTTGGACGTGATCATAAAGTTAGAGTAAATACTGTATCACAATCTCCAACTCCAACTACAGCAGGAAGTGGTGTAAAAGGATTTGATGGGTTTATTTCTTATGCTGAAAAAATGTCACCATTAGGAAATGCAACAGCATTAGAATGTGCAGATTATACAATTTCATTATTTTCAGACTTAACAAAGAAAGTTACATTACAAAACTTATACCATGATGGAGGGTTTTCTAATATGGGAGTTAGTGATGCCGTAATGGATAAATTTGTTACAGAATAAAAGAATTTTTTTAAGAATTCATAAAAAAACATAAAATGCAAATCGTTAGATTTGCATTTTTTATTGAAACTAAAAGAGTATGGATTGTATTTTATTAATAGAGAAAGAGTTAGAAGGGTTAAGGTTAGAGTTAAGAGAGCATGAATTATATGCATCATTAAATACAATTGATGATGTAAAAGTATTTATGGAAGAACATGTTTTTGCTGTTTGGGATTTTATGTCATTATTGAAAGCCTTACAACAACAGCTAACTTGTACAAACTTACCTTGGATACCAGTTATTAATTCGACTGCAGCTCGTTTTATTAATGAAATAGTTTTAGAAGAGGAGACCGATTTAAATGAATTAGGAGAACCTAGAAGCCATTTTGAAATGTATATAGATGCAATGCAACAAGTAAAAGCTAATACATTGCAAATTTCAACTTTTATTTCTGAATTAATAGAAGGAAAAAGTATTGAAAATATTATAGGTAAGTTATCAATAAATGAAGAAACAAAAGAGTTTTTATTATTTACTTTTGAAGTAATTAATACAAAAGAACCTCACATAATTGCATCTAGTTTTACTTTTGGAAGAGAAGATGTAATACCAGATATGTTTATTGAGATTGTTAAAAAAACAGAAGAAAAGGAGAATACAGATTATAGTAAATTACTTTTTTATTTAAACAGACATATTGAGTTAGATGGAGGAGAACATGGCCCGTTAGCTTTGCAAATGATTGAAGAGTTATGTGGAAATGACGAACAAAAGTGGAATGATGTGCTTTATTACGCAAAAGCTTCATTAGAAAAAAGAATAGCACTTTGGAATGGAATTGCGAAAAAAAATAAGAAATTAACACTTGTTTAATGGAGTTATATTTTTCTATAATAATACCTGTGTATAATCGTCCTGATGAAGTTGATGAATTATTAGAGAGTATCACAAAACAAGATTATCAAGATGAATTTGAGGTTATTATTATTGAAGATGGTTCTGATCAGTCATCTGTTAGTATAGTAGAAAAGTATAATGCTAAATTAAATATAAAATATTTTTATAAAGAAAATACTGGAGCAGGTTTAAGTAGGAACTATGGAATGAAAAAGGCCTCAGGAAATTATTTTATTATACTAGATTCAGATGTAATTGTACCCCAAAAATATTTGTCAATAGTTAAAAACGAATTAACTAAAAATTTCACGGATGCTTTTGGAGGGCCTGATGCGGCTCATCATAGTTTTACTGCCATTCAAAAAGCAATTAACTATTCTATGACTTCTACTATAACTACAGGAGGCATTAGAGGAAAAAAGAAAAGTGTAGGTAAATTTCAACCAAGAAGTTTTAATTTCGGGTTATCTAAAAAAGCTTTTGAAAAAACAAAAGGCTTTTCTAAATTAAAGGCTGGAGAGGATATTGATTTAAGTTTCCGTTTATTAGAAAGTGGGTTTAATACTCAATTACTGGAAAAAGCATTTGTGTACCATAAGCGGAGAACTACTATTAAACAGTTTTTTAAACAAACTTTTGCTTTTGGTACTGCAAGACCTAAATTAAATAGAAAATACCCTGAAACAGCTAAAATTACTTATTGGTTTCCAAGTTTATTTATTATTGGAATAGATATCACTATCATTTTATTATTATTTGGTAGTTGGATACCTATTCTTTTTTATGCATTTTATTTTGTAATACTTTTTTTAAATTCATTATTTGAAAACAAAAGCTTTAAAGTTGCTTTTTTGAGTATAATTACAACATTAACTCAATTCTATGGGTATGGATTAGGGTTCTTACAATCTAAGTTTATAGAAAAATAAAAGTCCTCAATTAAATTGAGGACTTTGTATATTATTAATTTATTGAGTGTCTTATTTTTCAGGGTTTAAAACTCCTAAAATATAGCCATTAGTTAAATATTTTTTAGCTACGTTTTGAATATCTTTTTTAGTTAAAGCATTAATTCTATTTTCAAAATCACTTGGATCAGAAGCCTCGTTCTTTTGATAATCAATGTTTTTAATAGTTCTTAACCAAAAACGATTCTTTTTAAGGTCATCTCTATAATCTGAAATCATTCCCTTTTTGGCCTTCATTACGTCTTCTTCAGTTGGTCCATCTTTAATAACAGAAGCAACATGGTTAACAGAAATGTTTTTAAGTTTCTCAACATTTTCAGGTGCACAAGGGTAAGAAATACTAAAGTTAAACCAACCGTAAGGCATTTTTGATATTCTACCACGTGTTCTTGATGAATATACACCACCTTCTTGTTCACGAAGTTTTTCAGTTAACTTAATAGCAACTACATCTCCTAAAATAGAAAAAGCTAAAGCTTCTTTTTTATTGTATTTAGCTTTCCCTTGATATGTTATTCTAACATTACTTTTTGGTGCTTTTCCTTTCTGAATTGTTTTTGTATGGTTTCCAGATTTTGGACGAAAGTTATGTACTTTATAGTTTTCCTTCGAATTCTTGTTAGGTAAACCAGCAATATATTTCATTGCATATTCAGCTAATTTTTTTTCATCAATATTACCAACAAAATAAAAATTAAAATCACCAGCATCAGCAAAACGTTCTTGATATTTTTTGTAAGCTAAGTTATAGTCAGCTTTATCATATGCCTCTGGAGATGGGAATCCTGAATAACGAGGATTACCAGCATTCATAAAATCACCCATTTCTTTTTGAAAGAAAAAGTTTGGACTAGCTAATAAATTACCTAAGAAACTCTTTTGTTTATTTACAAATGATTTAAAAGCCTTTTCATCTTTATTTAAAGAGGTGAAATATAAATGAACCATTTGAAACATATCTTCTAAGTTTTTAGGAGAAGCAGAACCTCTAAAGCCTTCACTATATGTACCTATATATGGAGTTACACGAGCAATTTTACCCGACATCATTTTTGATAAATCAGTTTTTGAATATCCATTAACTCCAGCTTGAGATAATGCTCCGTTGGCAAAAGTAGTAGCTTTTAAATCACTATCACTATATAATGAGGTACCACCAAAACTGAAAGCATCAAATAAAATTTCATCATTTTTAAAATCAGTTTTTTTGTAAGTAATTTTAGCACCATTACTTAAAACTAAAGTAACTGTTCCTAATTTATCATTTTTAGAAGTACTAATAATTGTACCAGACTTAGGAGCTTTTGTAATTAATGAAGTAGCAACTACTTTATCTTCATATGGTTTTAATTCTTTTGTTTTAACTTCTTTTAAAGCTTGGGTAACTTGCGATTCTGTAACTACTTTTTTAGGGCCAGTTATAACAACCACTCGATTATCATCATGTAAAAAGTTTTTAATAATACTGTTTACTTCTTCTAATTTAATAGAAGGTAATAATCCCATATGAGCTTTATACTCCCAACTAATTCCAGGAATAGCTTCTTGTTCTAAAAAGTTATTTACGTACTGCCCAACTATTCTTCTAGACTCTCTTTTGTCTTTATCTTTAAAAGCTTTTTCAATACGAGCAATTACATTTTTCTTAGCTCTATCAAGCTCACCGGCTTGGAAACCATATCGTTTAACTCTTTCATTTTCATTTAATAAAGCCTTTAACCCATTTAATTGGCCATCAGCACTTGTTCCTGCTGTTGATTGGTATGCATTTTTACCTCTAGCCCAAGTTCCTCCATGATAACTAAAACCATAAACAAATGGAGGTTTTTCACTTTCTCTTAATTCACTTAATCTGTTATTTAACATTTGAGAAAATAATGACTTAACTAAAGAATTTCTGTAATCATTGATAGTTACATCTGCTTTAGCTTCATCATAGTCTTTATACATTAATTGTACTCTTGAAAAAGCAGCTTCTTTATCAGCTTCAATTGCGATAAATGTTTCTTTGTGGTTTTTTAAAGTTGAAACTTTTCTTTTTCTTGGGTTTTTTACTGCTGGAATCCTTTCGAAATGAGCTTTTATTTTTTGTTCTAAAGTAGCAACATCAACATCACCAACAGCAATAACAGCCATTAAGTCTGGACGGTACCAGTCTTTATGAAAACGACGAATACTTTCATGTTTAAAAGTTTCAATACTTTCTTTGGTTCCTATAGGTAATCTTTTAGCATATTTAGAGCCATGCATAACTTTAGGTAAGTATTTTTCTAGCATACGGCTATCTGCACCTCTTCTAGAGCGATATTCTTCTAAAACAACACCACGCTCTTCATCTATATCTTTACCATTTAAAAGAGCTCCATGCGCCCAATCTTCAATAATTTGAAAACCTTTTTCAAGTTTTTTATCATCATCACTTGGTATAGGTAAAATATAAACAGTTTGATCAAAACCAGTATAAGCATTTAAATGAGCTCCAAACTTAACACCAATAGATTGTAAATAATCAATTAGCTCGTTTTTCTTAAAGTTTTTGGTTCCATTAAAATTCATGTGCTCCATAAAATGAGCAACTCCTAATTGATCATCATCTTCTAAAATAGAACCTGCATTGATTGCTAAACGCAATTCTACTTTATTAGCTGGTTTAGGGTTTTGTTTAATATAATAGGTAATACCATTTGAAAGTTTTCCAATTTTAACAGAAGGGTCGGTTGGAATTGGCATTGACTTAATACTTTCTTTTCCTTTTGGTGCTTTTTTTAAAGCCTGACTATACCCGGGTAGTGTCATCAGTAAAGCGAAAGAAATTGAATAAAGAATTTTTTTCATAGTGAATAAGTATTTGATTAAGTAGCTAATATACATCAATTACTTTACAAACTAAGTTTTTAGTTGTTAATTAGTGTTAAAAAGAAAGCTCCCAATTACTTGAGAGCTTTATATTATAAAATTGTAGTGATATTTTCTGGTGGGCGACCTATAACCGCTTTTGAGCCATTTATTACAATAGGGCGTTCTATTAACTTTGGGTAATGAATCATTGCTTCAATTATTTGATCGTCTGTTAATTCTTTTCCTTTAAAATTCTCTTTCCAAATCTTTTCGTTTTTACGAACTAATTGCAAAGGTTCTATGCCTAATAATGTAATAATTTCTTTTAACTCTTCTTTTGAAGGAACCGTATCTAAATACTTAACTATTTCAAATTCTTTTCCAGAATTTTCAAGTATCTCCAAACCGCAACGAGATTTACTACATCTATTATTATGGTATATTTTTATCATTTTATGTTTTTGTATTAAAAAGTTTTATCTGTTTCTTTTTGCCCCATCATCATTAAATAAGACTTTAAAAAAGGATTTATGTTTCCATCCATAACAGCATCTACATTTCCAGTTTCATGAGCTGTTCTAACATCTTTTACTAATTTATAAGGGTGCATTACATAATTACGAATTTGGCTACCCCATTCAGTCTTTAACTTTCCAGCTTCAATATTCTCTCTAGTTGCTAATCGTTTTTGTAATTCAATTTCATACAATTGAGATTTTAACATTTTTAAAGCTGTAGCTCTATTATCATGTTGTGACCTAGAATTTGAACATTGAATTTGTATACCAGTTGGTTTATGAGTTAATTGAACTTTAGTTTCAACCTTATTTACATTTTGACCTCCAGCACCGCTAGAACGAGCAGTAGTTATTTCAATATCTGCTGGGTTTATTTCTATTTCAATTGTATCATCTGCTACAGGAAAAATATATACAGAACCAAAAGTAGTATGCCTTTTATTATTACTATCAAATGGTGAAATTCTAACTAAACGATGTACACCATTTTCTCCTTTTAACCATCCAAAGGCATAATCACCATCAATTTCGATGGTTACTGTTTTTACACCAGCGATATCACCTGCTTGATAGTTAAGTGTCTTTAGTTTGTATCCTTGTTTTTCTGCCCACATGGTATACATACGCATTAACATTTCTACCCAGTCGCAACTTTCTGTTCCTCCTGCACCAGCTGTAATTTGTATGGTAGCACTTAAACTATCACCTTCTTCAGATAGCATATTTTTAAACTCAATATCTTCTAAAAGAGTACTTGTTTTTTCATATTGTTCAATAACTTCAGATTCTTCAACATCACCTTCTTTATAAAAATCGTATAAAACAATAAGATCTTCACTTAAAGTAACAATAGAGTTATAATCATTAACCCATTTTTTCTTAAAACGAAGTTCTTTCATTAAAGCTTCAGCTTCTTTTGGGTTATTCCAAAAATCAGGATTGGCAGTTTTTTCTTCTTCGTTATTTATTTCAATTAATTTTTTATCAATATCTAAATACGATTTTAGTTTAACTACTCGCTCTGAGATATTTTTTAACTGTTCTTGTGTTATCATAATCATCACAAAAATAAGTTAAAATTTAAGATTGACAGAAGTGTTTTTAAATAACCAATAGTATTTTTCTATTTTTATAGAAATATTTAACATAATGAAAAAACTAACTACATTTATTTTATTTTTTTGTGTAACATTTTCTGGATTTTCACAATTTTTTGAAGGAAATAAAGAAGTTACTAAGTATAAAGGATATTTTACTTTTTATTATGATGAAAGTAATGATAAAATATTTTTAGAAGTAACTAAATTAAATAATGAGTTTTTATATGTTAATTCATTATCAGAAGGACTTGGATCAAATGATATTGGTTTAGATAGAGGGCAATTAGGAAATAGTGTTGTGGTTAAGTTTTTAAAAGCAGGAAATAAATTATTATTAATTCAACCTAATCAAGACTACAGAGCTATAACTAGTAATAAAGAAGAAAAAGAATCTGTAAAAGAAGCTTTTGCTAAATCAGTTTTATACGGATTTAAGATTAAAGAATCTAAAAAGAATAAATATTTGGTTGATGCAACAGGTTTTTTTATGAGAGATGCTCATGGTGTAACTAATACACTCGCTAGAAATAAGGAAGGAAGTTATCGATTAGATAAGAGTAAGAGTGCATTTAATTTGGGAAGAACTAAAGCATTTCCTAAAAATGTAGAATTTGATATTATGCTTACTTTTTCTGGAAAACCAAAAGGCTATAATGTTAGAAGTGTAGCCCCTAATGCTTCCTTAATAACAGTGCATCAACATCATTCTTTTGTGGAGTTACCAGATAATAATTATACTCCTAGAAAGTATGATCCTAGATGTGGTTCTTGGCAAATGACTTATATGGATTATGCTACCCCTGTTAATGAACCAATAAAGAAAAGATTTATTACAAGACATCGTTTAGAAAAGAAAAATCCATCAGCGGCAATTAGTGAAGCAAAAGAACCAATTATTTATTATTTAGACAGAGGAACACCTGAACCAGTTCGCTCAGCTTTATTAGAAGGAGGAAGTTGGTGGAATCAAGCTTTTGAAGCAGCAGGTTATAAAAATGCATTTCAAATAAAAATGTTGCCTGAAGGAGTAGATCCATTAGATGTTCGTTATAATATGGTTCAGTGGGTCCATAGATCAACTAGAGGTTGGAGTTATGGAGGAAGTATTACAGATCCAAGAACTGGAGAAATAATAAAAGGTCATGTTAGTTTGGGATCTTTACGTATACGTCAAGATTTTTTAATTGCCCAAGCTTTACAAGCTCCTTATAAAAATAATACTGCAAATGATTCTTTTGCTTTAGATATGGCTTTAGCAAGAATTCGTCAACTATCAGCCCATGAAATTGGTCATACTTTAGGTTTTGCTCATAATTTTGCAGCAAGTACAAATGGAAGGTCTTCAGTAATGGATTATCCACACCCTAAATTATCATTAAAAAATGGTGCAATAGATTTTTCAGAAGCATATGATACTAAAATAGGTATATGGGATAAAGTTACCGTAGCTTATGCTTATCAAGATTTTGAAAGTAATGAAGAAAGTAACTTAAATAAAATTTTAGAGAATGCTTTTGCACAAGGATTACGATTTATAACTGATTCAGATTCTCGTTCTAAAGGGAGTGCACATGCGTATGCACATTTATGGGATAATGGAGAAAGCGCAAGTGATGAATTAGATACTATTTTAGAAATAAGAGCACATGCCATCCAAAGTTTTTCTATTGACAATATTAAAAGTAAACAACCATACTCTGTGTTGGAAGATGTATTTGTACCTCTTTACTATTTTCATAGATACCAAGTTGATGCGACTTCAAAAACTATAGGAGGTTTAGATTATACCTATGCAGTTAAAGGACAAAAAGAAAAAGTTGTTGAAAGAGTTAGTGGTAAAGCAGAGCGTAAAGCGTTAAAAAGTTTATTAAAAACAATTGATGTAGAAAAAATAGGAATTCCTAAAAAAATATTAACTTTATTTCCTCCACGTGCATATGGATATTATAGAACTAGAGAAAGCTTTAAAAGTAAAACAGGAGTTGCTTTTGATCCATATGGAGCAATGCAAACTGCTACTGAATTTACATTAAGCTTTTTACTGCACCCAGAAAGGATAAATAGGTTAATTCAACATAAAAATTTAGATGAAAGTCAACTAGGGTTAAGCGAAGTTTTAGACAAGTTAATAACTAAAACGTTTAAAAGATCGTTTAATGATAGTTATTATAAGGGATTAAATGAAATGGTTAAAGAAGAAGTGTTGAAAGGAATGTTTTCAATAATTGTAGATAAGAATATATATTCTCAAGCTAAGGCAATAACAAATAATGAAATAAATAAGTTAGTAAATTATCTTACAAAGAAGAATAAGAATTTAATGGATATTCAATATTTGGAAATGATTCAAGATTTTAAAAAGAATCCTTTAAAGTACAAAAAACAAAGAGCACCTAAAATGCCTGATGGTTCACCGATAGGAACGAGATATTAATATTAAAAGAAGAATAAAAGTATTTATGGAAATCAATTTAATAAGTGATACAGTTACCAAACCAACAAAAAAAATGTTAGAGGTAATGATGAATGCTGAAGTAGGAGATGATGTATTTAAAGCTGATCCAACAGTAAATAAGTTACAAGAAAAAGTAGCCGCTATGTTTGGTATGGAAGATGCATTATTTTTTCCATCTGGAACAATGGCAAATCAAACAGCTATAAAAATTCATACTCAACCAGGAGATAGAATGTTTTGTGATAAATGGGCACATGTGTACAATTATGAAGGTGGAGGAGCAGCATTTAATGCAGGAGTAACTTCTTGTTTAATAGATGGAGATAGAGGTATGTTTACTGCTGAACAACTAGAAGGGTTAGTAGCTGGAAGAAATGATATTCATACGCCATATAATAGATTAATTTGTGTGGAAAACACAACAAATAAAGGTGGAGGAGCTTGTTGGGATTTTGAAGAATTAAAAAAAATACAAAGAGTAGCTAAATCTAATGATTTAGCATATCATTTAGATGGAGCAAGATTGTTTAATGCATTAGTAGCAAAGAATGAAAGCCCAAAGCAATACGGTGAATTGTTCGATACAATCTCTATTTGTTTGTCTAAAGGATTAGGAGCACCAGTTGGATCTGTTTTAATAGGAACTAAAAAACAGATGGAAGAAGCTCTAAG
Source organism: Tenacibaculum sp. E3R01 (assembly GCF_003318185.1). Lineage (NCBI taxonomy): Bacteria > Pseudomonadati > Bacteroidota > Flavobacteriia > Flavobacteriales > Flavobacteriaceae > Tenacibaculum > Tenacibaculum sp. E3R01. The sequence continues at coordinate 109,013 of NZ_QOCC01000007.1, forward strand.
GGTTCGAAAATTATTTGGAGGAGGTATGCGACAAGCTGGTTTTTTAGCTGAAGCAGCTATTTATGCATTAGATAATCATGTAGATAGATTAAAGGAAGACCATCAAAAGGCGAAACAAATTGGAGATGTACTAACATCTTGTAGTTATGTGAAAAAAGTAGAACCAATTGAAACGAATATTATTATTTTTTATGTGAATGACTCTATAAACCCTGATGAATTTATGGAAAGAATGAAAGAAAAAGGAATTTTACTAATTTCGATGGGGGAAGGAAAAATAAGAATAGTAACGCATTTGGATTTTACAGACAATATGCTATCAATTTTATTAAAAGAATTAAAAGAATATTAAAATAAAAAAGAGAAGCTTTTAAGCTTCTCTTTTTTTAGTTTGGACTATCTAATTTAGCCAGTTCTTTATAATTTTTATTCAATTTTCGTAATAAGATACCGTATAATAGTTGGTATATTAACCAGATACAGCCTATTAAAAGTATACCAAATGCTATAGATACTAAGGATGTTATAATTATTTCTTTAGTGCCTAAATTGTTAAATTGAGTTTTTATAGTTGCGAACACTACTACAATTAAAGTGATAAAAGCATACCCTAAGTTTAAAAATATATAATTACGTACAGTTTTTCTGGTTTTTAGTATTTTTTGCATTAACTCTTTAGTGGTATCAGTTGTATAAATGTTTTTATAGTTTTTATAAAACAAAAACAAGAAAACAAGAACAACAGGATATAATATAATTTGAGAATAAAATGCATAATTAGCTAAACCAAGTTTAGCATAGGTATCATCTAATTTGTCTAAATCAAAAAATAGATACATGGATAGTGGTATAATAAGTTCCAATAATCCGATAATAAATATCCATTTAACAATAGACGATGATTTTGATTGTGCCATTTTGTATATATCAACCTTAGAAACCTTATTGGTTTCTTTAGGTTGATTATCCCAAGCTTTTTTGTATTTATCTAATGCATCCATATAATACGTTAGGGTGTCAGTATTTTTTTTAATTTATCTTTTGCTCTATTCATTTTCACTCTAGCATTTACTTCACTTATACCTAATGTAGCAGCAATTTCTTTATAGGCTTTATCTTCGAGGTATAAAAAAATAAGAGCCTTATCTATATCATTTAATTTATGAACAGCTTTGTATAGAGATTTTAACTGTTGCTCTTCTGTATCATCATATTCATTAGACTGTATTTTATAAGTAAAGTCACTAATATCTTGTGTCTTTATCGTTCTAGTTGATTTTCTATATAATGAAATGGCTGTATTTAAAGCAACTCTATACATCCACGTACTAAATTTTGCATCACCTCGAAATTTGCTGTAATTTTTCCAAAGTTGAATAGTTATTTCTTGGAACAAATCATTATGAGCATCTTGGTTAGTAGTATAAATTCTACATACTTTATGCACTATATTTTGATTAGTTTCAAAATCGGATAAAAATTTATTTTCGAGTTCTGTTTGCACTAAGTTTAGTAACTGTTGATATTGAATAAGTAGATCAAAAATAAGAAACGTTACACTATTATTTCAATTTTTTTATAATTTATAATATTCAAGTGACAATTCAGCCTAAAAAAAATACAGTTGAGTAGTTTTTAATTTAAAAAACACAACTATGATTAGATATTTGTAGTGTAATTAAACTTAAAACATACACAGATGAGATTTTTAACAAGTATTTTAGTATTAATAATAGTATTTACAATAGAAACGGTTTCGGCTCAAAAGCAAACAATTACTGCAACAGTTGTAAATGTAACATCTAACAAAGGAAAAGTAAGTTATGCTTTATATAATAAAGATAATTTTATGAAAGAGCCTGTAAAAGCAAAGTCTTCAAAAATTGTTAATGGAAAAAGTACAGTAGTTTTTAATGATGTTCCTGCTGGTGAATATGCAATTGTTTGTTATCATGATAAAAATGATAATAATAAAATGGATTTTCAACCTAATGGTATGCCGATAGAAAACTATGGTGCATCAAATAATGTGATGAATTTTGGACCACCGCAATATGAAGATGCAAAGTTTACTATTATTGATAATAACGTATCTTTAGAAATTAGATTTTAACATACAAATAGAATGAATACAGAAAATAAAAACGTAATAGATAAACTAAAACAAGATTTTTGGGTTTGCTTAAAAATGACTTTAATTTTCGGCGTGTTTTTTATTATAGTTAACAGGCAGTTTAGTATTAAAGGAGCAGGTATTATTTTTCTCTTTTCAGCAATGTATTCGTTCGTTTTAGGTATGGGAAATGGCTATATAAATGATTATTTAAGTTCTAAATGGAGTTGGGTTGAAGAAACAAACCAACGAGTTTGGGCAGGAGTTATAACAACAGTTATTTTTAATGTTATTGCCGTATTATTAATTCATTATATACAATACATTATAATTTTTGATAGAGGTATTAATAACTTTTTTAAAGGAGAATTATTTTGGACACATTTATTTGCTGTAATGTTAGCTTTAGGAATGGCTGCTTTCTTTCATGCGAGAGGCTTTATGAAAAACTGGAAAGAATCAGTAAAAAAAGAAAGTACGCAACAACAAATAGTAGCCAAAACAGAAACGGCAAAGTTTGAAACATTAAAAAGTCAGATAGATCCACACTTCTTATTCAATAGCTTAAATGTATTAACCTCTTTAATAGGTGAAAACCCATATCAAGCTGAAAAGTTTACAACTAAACTATCTAAAGTTTATAGGTATGTATTAGAACAAAGAAATAAAGAGTTAGTACCAATTCAAGAAGAGTTGTTGTTTGCAAAAACATATATGGAGTTGTTACAAATGCGTTTTGAAGATGCTGTAAAGTTTACGATTCCAACAACATTAAATAATCCTGAATTGAAAATAGTACCGTTGTCTTTACAGTTATTACTTGAAAATGCTGTAAAACATAATGTAGTTTCTTCAAATAAACCTTTAGAAATAAAAATTTATGAAGAAGAAGGTTTCTTACAAGTACAGAATAATATAAATCCTAAAGAAGCGATTGGGAAGAGTACAAAAGTAGGATTAAGAAATATTGCAGATAGATATGGTTTAATAACCAAAAGAAATGTGCAAATAACAAAAAATAATAAAACATTTACAGTGAGCTTACCACTGTTAACAAAAGTAAAAGATATGAGAATTGATACAAATGATTTAGAGAATAATAAATATGTAAAAGCGGTAGAGAGTGTAGAGAAACTTAAAGAATTTTACCAAAATTTAATTTCATATTGTTTAGTAATACCTTTTTTAATATTTATAAATCTTAGAGTATCACCACAATTTCATTGGTTCTGGTTTCCAATGATAGGATGGGGGATAGGTGTAATATTTCATTTCTTAGAAGTAAATAATTACAGAATGTTTTTAGGAAGAAATTGGGAAGAGCGTAAAATAAAAGAACTAATGGAAGAAGAGGATAAGTACCAATAATAAGAATTAGTTAATTGAAAATATAGAAAAAATGGAAAAAAATTATACATATGAGTACAAATATGCTAAAGCGAAGAAGCGAATAGAAAAAATTAAAGGATTTTATATTCATTTATTAGTAACAATAGTATTAATACCTTTTTTAATTTTCATTAACCTAAGATTTGTTCCTCAATTTCATTGGTTTTGGTTTCCTATTATGGGAATGTCAATTGGGCTTTTTTTTCATTGGTTTGGAGCTTTCGGTTTTGATAAATTAGGATTTGGTAAAGACTGGGAAGAGAAAAAAATTAAAGAATATTTAGATAACAACTAATAATTATGGATACTAATTATACTCAAGAAAAAAAATATATTGAAGCGAAAAAAAAGATAAAAAAAGTAAAAGCTTTTTATATACATGTTGTAGTAAACATAGTTTCAATTGTTATAATAGTTTCAGTGAACTTAACATTTGTACCTTATTTTCATTGGTTTTGGTTTCCTGTCATGGGAATAATATTGGTAACCTTTATTCATTGGATGATAGTTTTCGGATCAGATGTAATAGGGTATGGTAAAGATTGGGAAGAACGTAAAATAGATGAGTATATAAAAAAGAATAAATAAAGATGGAGAAAGATTATAAAAAAGAGCATAAATATTTACTTGCAAAGAAAAAAGTAGAGAAAATAAAAGGATTTTATTGGCATTTAATATCATATGTAGTAGTAAATGTTTTTATTTCATCAATGGTAATTTTTGGGTTAATGTCTGATGATGGAGATTCTTTAATAGAAGTGTTACAAAATTTCGGGGTATACTCAACCTGGATATTTTGGGGAATAGGTTTGTTTTTTCATTGGCTAGGAGTATACGGAGATTCTTTATTTTTTAATAAAGATTGGGAAAAACGTAAGATAGATGAGTATATGAAAAATGATGAATAATAAATAAAAACTTAATCAAAATGAAAACAGATAATTATACAAAGGAGCAAAAATATTTTAGAGCGCAAAAGAAAGTTGAAGAATTAAAAAAGTATTATATTCATCTATCTGTATATATAGTAGTTAATATATTTATAAGTGTAAAAAAGATAGTAAGAAATGTTGGTAATGGAGAAACTTTTCAAGAAGCTTTTTTCGATTTTGGAACTTTTGCAATTTGGTTTTTTTGGGGAATAGGTTTAGTATTTCATACATTTAAAGTTTTTGGTTTTGATTTCTTTTTAGGTAAAAACTGGGAAGAGAAAAAAATTAAAGAACATATGGATAATCAAACTAGGTATGATGGAAACAGATAATAAAAGAATTAAAGCAGAACAAAGAGTAAAAGAGTTAAAAGAATTTTACAAGCATTTATCAGCATATTTAATTGTTAATTTAGCATTTACGTTTATATCGAATTATTTTGATGTTGTAGTTAGAGTTTTTGATGGACTAAGAGTTAGTAATAAGTTTACTGAAAATGGTTTTGAACATTATCCATTGTGGGGTATATGGGGAGTTATTTTAATAATAGATGCTTTTAGAGTGTTTGGTTTTAGAAAGTTATTTGGAAAAAACTGGGAAGAAGAAAAAATAAAAGAGTTTATAAATAAATAGTTAAAAGTTAAGTAAAATTAAATTATAAAGAAGACTGTAAGTAATGAATATTATAATCATTGAAGATGAAAAACCAGCTGCAAGAAGACTGCAAAGAATGTTAGCTGTTTTAAATTTAGAAGCTCAACAAATGTTACATTCAGTAGAAGAAGCAATTAATTGGTTTCAAAAAAACGAACATCCTGATTTAATTTTTTTAGATATTCAACTATCTGATGGATTGTCTTTTGAGATATTTGAAGAAGTACCAGTGAAGTCATCTATTATTTTTACTACTGCTTATGATGAATATGCTTTAAAGGCATTTAAATTAAATTCTATAGATTATTTATTAAAGCCATTAGATGAAGATGAATTAAAAGTAGCGGTAGATAAATTTATTAATAATAAACCTAAAGAAACCGACATACAGGTTAATATTGATGATATAAGGAAGTTACTTATCAACCCTATCGATAGAAAATATAAAAAACGTTTTACAATAAAAGTAGGACAGCATATAAAAATTATACATACAGATGAAATTGAGTGTTTTTATTCAGAGAATAAGGCTACTTATATTCATACAAATTCTAATAGAAATTATTTAATAGATCACTCTTTAGAATATTGGCAAGAACAATTAGACCCAGAACAATTTTATAGGGTTAACAGAACTTATATAGTTCATATTAATGCAATAAAAGATATAATATCATATACTAACTCACGACTACAATTGAAATTACATACTTATAATGAAGCAGAAATTATTGTAAGTAGAGAGCGTGTTAAAGATTTTAAAAATTGGATAGAATAATTTAAAATTATTTTGTTTAAAGTTTAAAATAAAAAGCCTCTTTATAATTAATTATAAAGAGGCTTTTAAATATGATAGTGAGTCTTATTTTATTAATTCATAAGAACGTTTGATAAAGTTTGTTAATTCTTCACCATGTAATAAGTTTTGAGATAGTTTAGCTAAATCAAAAGCTTGTGTTATTAGTTCTTTTTTCTTGCCCTCTTCAGCAGTTAAAATTTCAGAAACTAATGGGTGATTTGTATTTACAACTAAGTTATACATTTCAGGTAAATTACCCATTCCCATCATTCCACCTCCACCACCAGAAGCTTGCATTTCTTTCATACGGCGCATAAATTCTGGCACAGTAATTAAGAAAGGTGAAGAAGAAGAGTCCATAGCTTCTAATTGAACAGTATAGCTCTTGTTGTTAACAGCTCCTTCAATAACTGGTTTTAAAGTTTCTTTCTCTTCATCAGTTAATTTAGATATAACTGTATCATCCTTTTTAATTAAATTATCAATAAAATCAGAATCAACACGGGTAAACTGAACTTTAGATTCACCAGAAGTTTCTAGTTTTTGCATTAAATGTGATACAATTGGAGAATCTAATATAACAACCTCATATCCTTTTGCTGTAGCATCTTGAATATAGCTGTGTTGTGCTTCTTTGTTAGATGCGTACAAAATGATGTGATTTCCATCTTTATCAGTTTGAGCATCTTTTGTTTTTTCAATTAACTCATCAAAAGTGAAAAATGAATCGCTTACTGTAGGGTATAAAGCAAACTTTTTAGCTTTATCAAAGAACTTATCTTCAGATAACATTCCGTACTCAATAATAACTTTAATGTCATTCCATTTTTGTTCAAAATCGGCACGATCTTTTTTAAATAATGAACTTAATTTATCAGCTACCTTTTTAGTTATATATCCAGAAATCTTTTTTACAGCTCCATCAGCTTGTAAGTAAGAACGAGAAACATTTAAAGGAATATCTGGAGAATCGATAACTCCTTTTAACATTTGTAAAAAGTCAGGAACAATACCTTCAACATTATCTGTTACAAAAACTTGGTTTTGATACAGTTGAATCTTATCCTTTTGCATGTCTAAGTTTTGAGATAACTTAGGGAAAAATAATATACCTGTTAAGTTAAAAGGATAATCAACATTTAGATGAATATGAAATAAAGACTCTTCAAATTGCATAGGATACAATTCACGATAGAAGTTAGTATAGTCTTCTGCTTCTAAGTCAGCTGGCTTTTTAGTCCAAGCAGGGTTTGTGTTGTTGATAATGTTATCAACATCAATTTGCTTATGTGGCTCAGTAGTTTCTTTACCGTCTTTATCAGTCGTTGTTTGAGGTGTAAAATCAGGATCGTTTACTTGTTTAGTTCCAAATTTAATTGGTACTTGATTAAAACGATTATATTTATTTAATAAACCTGAAATTTTAGCTTCTTCTAAAAATTCAGTAGAGTCATCAGCAATATGTAAAATAATTTCAGTTCCTCTGTCAGATTTGTCGTGCTCTACTAAGGTATATTCAGGAGAACCATCACATGTCCAGTGAGCTGCTGGTTCATCTTTAAATGACTTTGTAATTAAATCAACTTTATCTGCTACCATAAAAGCAGAGTAAAAACCTAAACCAAAGTGACCAATTACACCTGTTTCATTTTTATCGTCTTTATATTTTTCTAAAAACTCTTCAGCTCCTGAAAATGCAATTTGATTAATGTACTTTTCTACTTCGTCAGCAGTCATACCTAAACCTTGATCTTTAATAGTCAATGTTTTTGCATCTTTATCAATGCTAATTTCAATTTTAGCATCTCCTAATTCAGTTTTAGCTTCACCAATAGATATCAAATGCTTTAACTTAGTAGTAGCATCAGTTCCATTAGAAATTAATTCACGTAAAAAAATCTCGTGATCAGAATATAAAAACTTTTTAATCAGTGGAAATATATTTTCTACCGATACATTAATGTTTCCTTTACTCATAATTTATATATTTTATTTGATATTATTTTCTGGTTAATTTTATTGTCAAAAAAAATACCAAAAATAGATATGTGCCAAGATGACATATAAAATGACTATAGTGATTGTTTTTGTGTGAAAAGTTAAAAATTACTACTTTTACAAGCTACGCATTTGCATAAAAGTAAAAAATAACATAAAAAATTATGTATAGTTCAAAAATTACAGGATTAGGGTATTACGTGCCTGACAACGTGGTAACTAATGATGATTTAACCCAGTGGATGGATACGAATGATGAATGGATTCAAGAGAGAACTGGTATTAAAGAACGTCGTTGGATTGACCCAAAAACAGGAGATAATACATCTTCAATGGGAGCTAAGGCTGCTAAAATAGCTATAGAAAGAGCAGGTTTAACCAAAGATGATATAGATTTTATTGTATTTGCAACTTTAAGTCCAGATATGTATTTCCCAGGAGGAGGAGTTCGTGTTCAAGATATGTTAGATATGCCTACTATTGGTGCTCTTGATGTTCGTAATCAATGTTCTGGTTTTATTTATTCTCTTTCAGTTGCTGATCAGTTTATAAAAACTGGGATGTATAAAAATATATTAGTTATTGGATCAGAGAATCATTCAGGTGGTTTAGAAAGATCAACTAGAGGAAGAGGTGTTACTGTTATTTTTGGAGATGGAGCGGGAGCTGCAGTTTTGTCACGTTGTGAAGAAGAAGGAAAAGGTATCTTATCTTCTCATTTACATTCTGAAGGAAAACATGCAAAAGAGTTAGCATTAGAAGGACCATCAACTGGACGTTGGGTACCTGAAATATTAGAAGCTAATGATCCTGAAGATGTTTCGTATTTTCCATATATGAACGGACAATTTGTTTTTAAACACGCTGTTGTTCGCTTTTCTGAAGCAATAGTAGAAGGTTTACAAGCTAATAATTTACAAAAAGAAGATATTGATATGTTAATTCCTCATCAAGCGAATTTACGTATTGCTCAATTTATTCAGAAAAAGTTTCAATTAGCTGATGATAAGGTGTATAATAATATCCAAAAATATGGAAATACTACAGCTGCATCAGTAATTATTGCGTTAACTGAAGCTTGGGAAAAAGGAAAAATAAATGATGGAGACTTGGTAGTATTAGCTGCTTTTGGTAGCGGATTTACTTGGGGGTCTGTAGTTATTCGTTGGTAAGACGTTTGATAAAATAAAAGTAAAACCGTGTGAAAATTCACACGGTTTTTTTATGACAAATAAATTATTTATTTAATAATTACTTTTTTAGAATAACTTTTTGAGTTATTAAAAAGTGTTAAGAAGTAAATACCAGTACTAAGTTTTGTAGTGTTTACAAAAGTTGATTTATCTTTTAACTTTAGTTCTTTTAATATATTTCCTCTTATGTCAAAAAGAAGAACAGTTCCAGCTTTCCAAAGTTCATTATTAACTGTTATAGTTATGTTTTTTTGACTTGATGGGTTAGGGTAAATATTTAGTAAAGAATTATCATTTGCTAAAATTAAATTATTTTCAATATTATTTCTTTCTGAAGTTATACAGTTTCCAATACGATTCCATCCATCAGTTGTTCTTTCATATAACGATCCAGCATAAGAAACAAGATCTTTTTCATTATAGTTTATAGAGCTATCATATGATTTTGCTTTAGAACATAAATCAGATTTACTGTTAATGTTTATTGATGAATTAACAATATTAACAGTATAATCTTCTACCTCACCATCAGGAAATGTTTCACATGCTGTAGATGCTCCATTGTATTTCATAGAAACACGCATTCTTGTTTGGCCTAAAGTAGCAGTTGAAGGTATTGAGATATTTGCTGTTCTGTTTCCAGCTATGTTAGATAATCCTATAGCAGTTTTTTCACTACTTTCAAAAGTACCGTTTCTATTATAGTCAATCCAAATAGTGAAGTATTCATTATATGCTGTATTGCTAAAACCAGCACTTACAATGATTTGATTAGTAGTTCCTTGCGTAACAGTAGCTATTTTTGATGTGAAATCACCATAACCTCCATTAGCTGTTGTTGTATTTGTCATACCTCCAAATGAAACATAGTCTATCCATTCATAAGTAATTCTTTCCCCTTTTGAGTTACAATAAGAAGGGAGGTTATCTAATGTTGTTACATTAAGGTCATTACTTTTAGGAGAAATATTTCCTGCGGCATCTTTTGCTTTTATAGAAAAGGTATATGCAGTACTTGCTGTTAATCCTGTTACATTATATGAAGTTGTAGTAACAGTTTCTAGTTTCGTAGTACCTTGATAAACATCATAGCCTGTTACCGCTAAATTATCTGTAGAAGCGGTCCAGTTTAAAGTTAAAGTTGTTTGTGCAACATTAGAAGAGACTAAATTACTAGGAGTAGTCGGAGGTTGAGTATCTGCTTGAGCTGATGTAATATTAACAGAATAATCTTCTGTTTCTCCATAATTATAAGATCCACAAGAACTAGGAATGGTATTATACCTTAAAATAACACGCATTCTTTTTTTTCCTTCTGAAACTGTTGAAGGAACAGTAAATGTTCCAGAAACAGGAGTTTCTTTTGAAGGAGATTTTGTCCATACAGTTTCTCCTGAGTCAGAAAAGTCTCCATCATTATTATAATCTATAAACACAGCATATCCTTCATTATATTTAGTACTTGCCCATTTAGGAGTTATTAAAATTGTTTGTGATTTACCTTTTTCTAAATCTGTTGAAATTGATGTGTGATTAGAATACCCATTGGTACCTTGATTTGAATTATTATTTATAGAACCGATATTCACATTACTAATATATTCATCAGATGTACTTTGTCCGTTAGAACTACAATATGTTGGTTCACCGCCACCACCTCCAGATCCAATGTTTGAAATTTCAATAAGATATTCTAAGGCAAGTTTAGCAAATTTAGCAGCGTGTGTAGCATTTGCTGTTGGAAACCTTGAAGAAGTATCTTTAGCGGTATGAATATATGGGTTTGATTCACTTAATGTAGCTTCTATAGGAAAAGCAGTTTCGTATCCTTGTTGAGCAAAACTATGATGATCAGAACAACCATAATTACAACGAGAAGTACCATAGGTAATTTTATGAGTACCTGAAGCATTATAATGATCCATCAATTGAGTTAAATAGTTGTTTAAAGAAGTACTATTATAAGAGTCTGTTGTAATGTAAATATCATTTGTAGAACCTTTATAATTTGTCATATCTAATTGTAAATAACTAATGATATTCACATTCCTATTTTTATAATCTCTAGCTATTTCTTTAGATCCTACAAGACCAATTTCTTCAGCAGCGAAAGCCATAAATTCAACTGTACGTTTAGGTTTGTAATTCATGCTCAATAGTACACGAGCAACTTCAGTTATAGTTGCTATTCCTGATGCGTTATCATCTGCGCCAGGAGCGTTGGCATTTCCTTCTCTAGAAGTAGAGTCTAAATGTCCACCTAAAATAACATATTCATCAGGTTTTTCAGAACCAGTAATTGTCATTACTACAGAAGACATTGGTGTGTTTGTATGACTTACTAGTTTTACAGAAATATCACTTCTAGTGCTACTCATGTTTTCCCATTTAGCTTTTAAATCTACAGCAGATTGTTGTGCAGAAGAAAATGTATGGAATCTAGTTCCATAGCTTTCTAATTGGGTGATTTGGTTTTTGATATTCGTGTTATTTACAAGGTTTAAACTTTGGTTAACTAGTACATCTTGTGTTATGGAAAGGGGTATAGCTCTTTTAGAGCTTGTTAGTTTTCTTTTTTTGATTACCTGAATTTTTTCTATGGCTTTTATAGCCTCTTCTTTAGAGTTTTCTAAGAAATAACCAGGTCCGTGTCTTAAACCAGTATGATGAAGTTCTTCTGCTGAGGTATGGTTAAGCATTACAACACTGTAATCGGTGTAAGATTTTATGATTTTCACATCTTTAGGATGGTTCTTTTTTAAGTTTACAGCATCATTGGTTCCCATGGTTGCATAAAACATTTTTTGCTTTTGAGCAAAAATGTTAAATGACACTAGTGTTATAAGTGTCATTGTTAGGGTAAAATTGATAAGTTTTTTCATTGTTTAAAATAATTAGAGGGTTAATTAATTTAAAAACAGTTATTTATGATTTTTATTGTGTATTTTTTATTTATTTATGTTAATTTTATTTTTATAGATATTTTTTTAACAAATTAACGAATGTTTTGTGTAAAAATGACAATATGATATTGTTTAAAATAAACCTCCATCAGTTTCATTGTTATCCCTATATTTTCTATTTCTTGATTTATTTTTGGTTCCACCAAAATTATATCTAAAGCCTAAATAAAATGAGTTGTATTCTAGATTGTAGTTTCCTTTCTCTAAAAAAGGGTTTTCAGAGAAATAATCGTAATTAAGTCCGTTAAAAATATCTGTTCCTCTAAGAGTTATAGTTCCTTTCTTTTTTAAAACACTTAAACTAGCTCCAATATTAACCATAGTATAGGGTTTTACTTCAAATTGTATATTTTTACTTTTACCTCTATAAATAGCTGTTAATTGTAATCGTATTCTTTTATTTATTTTAAAGCTGTTGTTTAAAGTAGATTTAAAAAGAGTGTTTTTAACTTGTTCGTTTTTAGTATTAATTATTCCTTGTGAATCTTGAATATATGTTTCTATTTGAGGCCTAATTTTCCACCAAGAAAATGCTTTATAACTCCCAAATATTTCTACACCGTAACTGTTAGCTGTATTGTAGTTTCCATAAGAAAAAATCTGTTTATTTGGGGCTGAAGTATCTTTTTGTATGGTTCTACCAATTTTATTTGAAATTTTACGATAAAATGTTCCAAAAGTAACTGTTCCTTTAGAAAAAGATTTTGAATAATTTAATTCAATAGAATTAGTAAATTGAGGAATTAAATTTTGATTACCTTCTGAGGTAGTAAATGGGCTAACCCATTCTTGTATAGGAGTCACTTGATATATTGAAGGTCTATCTACACGTCTACTATAAGCTATTTGAATATCTTCTTTGTTAGTAATATGGTAGGTTAAAAAAGCTGATGGGTATATACTAAAAATTTTATCAGAATAAATGGAAGGATTACTCTGTTGAGTATTTGAAAATAATCCATTAACAATGAATTGTTCTAGTCTGATACCAGCTTGAATTGACCATTTTTTAAAATTGTTATTTATGTTGAAATATCCAGAATACATACTTCTATCATAGTTGAAATCAGTATTTCCCTTAGGTTGTTGAGAAACTGGAGTTCCAATTTCAATAACCTGATCTGTTTTAATTGAGCTTACTACTTTTTGATTTCGGTATTCAATACCTAATTCTAGTTTTGCTGTTTCAAAAAGAGGAGTTTCATAATCTAGATTTACTAACCAAGATTTTTTAGTGTCTGAAATTGAGTTGGTATAATTAAATAATTTGTTATTTGTATCTTGAAGAAGTTTGTTAATTGATTCTTCAGGGTTTTTATGAATACTATAATTAACTTCTAGCTCAATATTTTCGCCTTTATTATTAGTTGTTAATTTATAATCGACATTATAGTTTTGTTCTGATTCATTGTATTTTGAATGGTTAGGAGCTTCTAATATGTTGTTATTTATACGTGAAAAAGAATTGGTGTATAAAGTTGAATTACTAAAATTCTGATATGTATAAAGTGATAATGTATTGTTTTTATCAAGATAAATATCTGAGCCAATTTTAAAAGCATGATCAGAGTAGTCGTGCAAAAAATTAAATTTTTGTTCTAAATTATTAGTAGTTCTTACTAATTGTTGTATAGTAGAGTTTTTCCCCCAGTTACTACTATAATTACCAAATAAGTTTATTTTTCCAGTATTATAATTTAAATTTAAAGAAACATCTGGTCTTGTGTTTTTGCTGTGTTCATAGCCTACAGAAATTGTTCCGTTAAAACCAGATTTCATATTTTTCTTTAAAATAAAATTAATAATACCACTCATACCTTCTGGATTGTATTTTGCTGAAGGCGTGGTAATAATTTCAATTTGTTTTATTAAAGAAGAAGGAGTTTGTTTTAATAGTTGAGAAGTGTCCATGTTAGAGGGTTTTCCATTAATTAAAACACGAATATTTTCATTACCTCTTAAGCTAATAGAACCAGTTTGAATATTAACATTTACTGAGGGTATGTTTTGTAACATTTGTAATGAATTAGTTCCAGTAGCAATTAAATCTTTGCCTACATTTATAACTCTTCTATCAACTTTTTGAACAACACTAGTCTCTTCCGCATGTATTTCAATATCTTTTAACTTGGTATTTTTATCTTTTAAATAGAGTTTTTTTAAGTTAATTATAGGAGTAGCTTTACTTAACACAATTTCTTTACTCAAAGTTGAAAAACCTATAAACTGTATTTGAATTATATATCTTTTTAAAGGTAATTGTTTAATAGTAAAAATGCCTTTTTCATTTGCTATTCCTCCAGAAATTATTTTATTATCCAAGTTTTTGCAAACTATTGTAGCATAAGGTATAGCGGTTTCATTTTTTTGATTTATAACTAACCCAGAGATTTCTCCTAGATTCTTTTTTTGTGAGAATATTAAAAGTGTGTTTATATATAAAATTATAAATAATAATTTTTTCATTTTAAATAGTAGTACTAAAATAAAATATGGAGGTAACGATAATTGATATAATATCAATTAACTAATAAGGAATAAGAGGTAATTATATATAGCCAGTAAGTATATTTTATACATATAAAATACCAAGTGCAATTATATGAAAAAAACTTCAGATAAATTAATATCTGAAGTTTTTATATATTTATAGCAAAAGTTGTTGTTAAATGAACCCTCCGCTACCTTGTTTTTCATTACTATCTCTTCTTCTTCGAGATTTAGCTTTATTTTTTCCTCCACCAAAGCGGTAGTTAAAGCCTATATAAGCTGATTGACTTTCCCAATTGAATTGTCCGTTTTGAGTAAATGGTGTTTCAGCATCAAAGGCAAATCTCATTCCTTTGAAGATATCATTAACTCTAAGTGTTAAATTACCTTTACCTTTTAATACTCTTAAACTAGCACCGGTATTGATCATCCACATAGATTTACTATTAAATTGTATACCATCCTGACCACCACGATACATTGCAAATAATTGAAAACGTAAATTCTTAGTTGCTGTAAAACTGTTACTAATTCTTGAATTGAAAACATTTGTTTTTACATCTGTAGTTCTTTCATTAGCTTCTTTGTAGTTTACAATACCTTTTTGAGATTGAGAATAGAAATCTAAACTTGCATTTGCTCTCCACCATTTTGCAATTCTATAATTTGCTGAAAACTCTAAACCATAAGCATCATTATCTGGGAAGTTAATGAAAGATAAAATTTGTTTTACCTTAGGTACATTTGTGTCTAAAGGATCTTTGTAGGTTAATCTAGATATGTTATCATTTATTTTTCTGTAAAAAGTTCCAAAAGTTAAAGAACCTCCTTTAATTCTACGTGTATAATTAACTTCAAAAGAATTAGTAAACTGCGGACGTAATGTTGGTTCTCCAATCGATGTTATTAAAGGAGTACTCCATTCTCTAATTGGATTTAATTGACCTATACCAGGACGATCAACTCTTCGGCTATAGCTTAACTGAAACTGATTCTTATCAGACGGATTATAGGTAAAAAAGGCTGAAGGGTAAACAGTGAAAATATCATCAGTAATCTTAGCAGTTGAAGTTCCATTAACAAAATCACCTTCTATTTCATACTGCTCTAAACGAGCTCCTATTTGCATAGTTATTTTATTAAACTTATGACTGTAAGTTATGTATGAAGAAAATATATTTCTATCATAATTAAATGAAGAGTTGTTTAGGTTTTCTTGATTGGTAATAATACTATTAGAAGTTTTGTTTATTCTAACTTCTGCACCTAATTCAAGTTTACCATTTTTTGATACAGGATTTGTATAATCTAAATTAAGCAACGTATTATCTCTATTGTTAGTAACACTATTATTATAGTTTAAAGATTTATCACTAGGATTAATTAGTTCGTTAAATACCGCTACTTCAGGGGATTTTGAATTAGAAAAGTTAGCTTCAAATTCAATATTATGACCTTTTTTATCAAAATCTAATTTATAGTTAAAGTTATAAGCACTTGAATTACTTTCAGAATTTGAAATAGTAGGAGCATTAGTAAGTAAAACACCATTATTTCTAACCATTGTTGATCCAGTTGCTAAACCATCAAACCAATTTTGAGTAGTATAAACTGATAAAGTATTTTTATCATTTATATAGATATCAGCTCCAACTTTTAATAAATGAGATGTATTGTCGTTATCAAAAACAAAGTTTTGATTAATAGTTTGTGGTGAAGTACGATTAACATATCCATAATTATGTCTTTTTCCTAAACGTGTACCATAATTTGCAAAAAAGTTAACATTACCTGTTTTATAATTCATGTCTAATGAACCATTATAACGAACATAATGCCCAGCTTCAACACCAGTATTAATTGAACCATTAAAGCCCATGTTTGCTTTTTTATTTAAAATGATATTGATAATACCACTCATACCTTCAGGGTTATATTTAGCAGAAGGGTTGGTTATTAATTCAATACTTTTAATTGAACTTGAAGGGATTTGTTGCAATAATTGAGCAGCACTAATATTTGTAGGTTTTCCGTCCACTAATACACGTACATTGTCATTTCCACGTAAACTTATGTTTCCTGTTTGACTATCAACACTTACTGATTGTACGTTATTTAATAGCTCTGAAGCTGTTGCTCCTGCAGATGTTAAATCTTTACCTACATTTATTACTTTTCTATCCACTTTCTGTGTTACAGTTGATGTTTCAGCACGAACTTCAACTTCATCTAACGTAGTAGCGTCTTCTAGTAATGAAATAGTTCCTAAATTAATTTTTTTACGACTCCCTTTTATAGCAATTGGTTTGTTAATAGTTTTGTATCCTATAAACTGTATTTCAACAATACTATTTCCTTCAGGAATATTTTTCACTGTAAATATTCCGTTTTCATTAGTAATTCCTCCAGTTATTATTTTTTTGGCAACATCTTTGATTATAATGTTAACGTATGGTAAAGGTTCTTTTGTAGTTTGATCAATTACCTTTCCGTAAACTGATCCTGGTTTAGATAAATTACTTTTAGGCATTTGGGCATATGTGTTTATGCTTAATATAGTTAAAAGTAATAATAGTATTTTTTTCATTTTGTTAATTTTATGTAATTTTGAATTGTCTTAATAACTAATAGACTATAGGTGTTATATTTTTGTTACCTTAATTAACTCTATTTAACGTATTATTAACAGGTATGAAAAACACAACTTTAGTTTTAGGAGCTTCTTTAAAAGAGAATAGATATTCAAATAGAGCTGTTAAGTTACTTGATAGCAAGGGGTTTAGTGTAAGGGCAATTGGTAACAAAGAAGGTAGCATTAATGCTATTAAAATTGTTACAGAAAAATTAATGTTAAAAGATATTGATACTGTTACATTATATTTAAGTGCTAAAAACCAAGTAACTTATTATGATTATATTCTTAGTTTAAATGTGAATAGAGTAATTTTTAATCCAGGAACAGAAAACAGTGAATTTAAAAATTTGCTTGAAGAGAATGGTGTTAAAACAGAGGTAGCATGTACTCTAGTATTACTTTCAACAGGGCAATATTAGTTTAAAACTTGAATAGGGAAGGAGTCTATAGAATAACGTTTACCAGCTTCTGCTAATTCAACATTTTCAAAAACAGTTTGAGCTTCGTTTTTAAAATCATTGATGTTATTGTACCTGCTTGAATAATGCCCAATAATTAATTTTCCAACATTAGCTTGACTGGCAATTGAAGCAGCTTGTTCAGCAGTAGAATGTTTAGTTTTATCACATAAATCTTCTCTATCTTTTAAAAAAGTAGCTTCATGGTACAAAACATCTACATCTTTTATGATAGGTACTATATCTGGTTTGTACTCAGTATCACTACAAAAAGCAAAACTCTTTGGTTTTGAAGGCTCAATGGTTAATTTTAAATTAGGAATTACTTCTCCCGAAGATAAAATAAAATCTTTTCCAGCTTTTAAGTTATGATAGTCACAGGTGTCAATTTCATCATATTGTTTTATATTTTCAATATGTAGTTTTTTTAATTTTGGTTTTTCTGTAAATAAATAACCGTTTGTATATACTCTGTGGCTAAGAGGGATTGTATGTACAGAAACTTTATCGTCTTCAAAAATTAATTCACTTTTATTAGATGATAACTCATGAAATACAATGTTGTATTTTGTCCAAGATTTAGAAAGTTTTAATTGTAGCACTGTAACTTCTTTTATTCCTTTTGGACCATAGATATGTAAATCTTTTTCTCTGTTTAAAATACCAAAAGTAGATATTAAGCCAATTAAGCCAAAAAAATGATCACCATGTAAATGGGAAATAAAAATATGGTTAATTTTAGAAAAACCTATTTTGTATTTGCGCATTTGGCGTTGGGTACCTTCGCCACAATCAATTAAGAAATGTCTATTATTTATTTCTAAATATTGTGAGGTAGGATGCGCATTTACACGAGGGGTAGCAGAGTGGCACCCAAGAATGGTAAGGTTTAAGCTCATTATTATTTAATAACAAAGCGTTTAGAAATTACTTCTTTATTCGTTTGTATTGCGTAAATATACATACCAGCTTTTAAATCGTTGCGCCTAAAAGGGAATGAATTTCTTCCTTTTTTAACTTTTAATTTTTCAGTAAAAACAGTTTTTCCTAAAACATTTTTAACAGTTAATAATACAGGTTGATCATTATTTACATTAAAAAAAATAGTTGTATTATTTGTAAAAGGATTAGGAGATGCTACTAATTTACTAATGCCTTTCTGTTGAGAAAAGATAGAAAAAGAAACAAAGAAAAATATAATTAATAGTAATTTTTTCGTCATAAATAATTCATTAAGGGGTTATGAATAGTTATAAGGTTAAAAACCTAAATCACGCTGTATATCTTCCATTTCAATAATATCTTCAGCTTCAACTAGTGTTGGCACTATATTAAAGAATTCAGGAAAATTATCAACATTAACCTCATTACATATAACAACAAAAGATGTGCCACTTTGTTGTTGTAAATCAGCGTATTTCAAAAATACTAAAATATTCTTTTCGGTGAAATTATTTTTAGGAGAAATTTCAACAATTAAATGTTTTCCTTTCAAATTAGTATAATTTTCATCAAAATTTTCAATGAATATTTCAAAAGAAGATTCATTGGACGAAATTAAGTTATAATTATTTTTCTGTATTATATTCATACTTTATCTTTTTATTTGCTGAGCTAACAAATAAATAACAGCCATTCTAACAGCTACACCGTTTTCTACTTGATTTAAAATAATAGATTGGTCACTATCAGCTACATCACTTGTTAGTTCTACACCTCTGTTAATAGGACCAGGATGCATAATAACAATTTTCTTGCCAAGGTTATCTAGAATTTGTTTATTGATTCCAAATAGCTGTGTGTATTCTCTTGTTGAAGGAAAGTATTTAATATCCATTCTTTCATGTTGCACACGTAAAACATTAGCAACATCACACCATTCAAGAGCTTTCTTTAAATTTGTTTCAACTTCAACTCCTAAGCTAGATATGTAGCGTGGAATTAATGTTGTTGGTCCACATACTTTTACTTCAGCTCCTTGTAATTGTAAAGCAAAGATATTTGATAAAGCTACACGTGAATGTAAAACATCACCAACAATTACTATTTTCTTACCTTTTAAATTACTATTTAAGGCTTCACGCATAGAAAAACTATCTAATAAAGCTTGAGTTGGATGTTCATGCGTACCATCACCAGCATTTATTATTTTAGCATCTACGTGATTTGATAAGAATATACCAGCTCCGACACTTGAATGTCGCATAACAACAATATCAACTTTCATAGATAAAATGTTGTTTACTGTATCTATAAGTGTTTCTCCTTTTTTAACAGATGATTGACCGGCAGAAAAATTAATTACATCAGCAGATAATCTTTTCTCAGCTAATTCAAATGATAACTTTGTACGTGTACTGTTTTCAAAAAATAAATTAGCAATAGTTATATCTCTTAATGAAGGTACTTTTTTTATAGGTCTGTTTATAACTTCTTTAAAATGAGAGGCAGTTTCAAAAATGATATCTAAATCATTTTTATTAAGGTACTTTATGCCTAATAAATGTTCAACACTTAATTGCTTCATTCTAGTGTAATTTTTTTATCATAACTATATCAAGCATTATTGCTTGTTCTCTAGGTAAATGGTGTCTTTTTTGTGAGTTTCTTTCCAATGAACAACTACTTTTTCTTCATTAATAGCATCTACTTGCCTACCTCTATAATTAGGTTGAATTGGTAAATGACGGCTAAATCTACGGTCTATTAATACTAGTAATTCAATGTTTTCAGGCCTTCCATACGATTGAATAGCTGTTAAAGCTGATCTAACGCTTCTTCCTGAATACAAAACATCGTCAATAAAAACAACATTTTTACCTTCTATAAGAAAGTTTATTTCAGTTGTAGTTGCTTCTAGGGGTTCGTCTCTTCTTCGGAAATCATCACGGTAAAAAGTTATATCTAATAAACCCAATTGTAAATCGCTTATACCATAATCATTCTTTAATAATTTTGCTAAACGTTGCGCTAAATAAGTTCCTCTCGGTTGAATACCTATTAATACTGTATTAGAAAAATCGTTATGATTTTCGATTAACTGACAGGCTAATCGATGCAGAATGATTTCAATTTCTTTTGAAGTAAGTAGTGTTTTTCTGCTCATTGTTGCTACCAATTTTTGTTTGATAGTTTCAATATTCAAAATTAAGACAAAAAAATACGTTGGCAAAATTAAAGTTAATGAAACATAAAAGTAAATCAATAAAATTATCTTTACATTTGCCAACTTTTAGAATAGCCTCGTAATATTATGATGAAATACATTAAAAATAAGAAGATTAAGATAAAAGATGATACGTTAGCTGGTATTACTGTTTCCTTAGCAATGATACCAGAGGTTGTTGCTTTTGCCTTTGTAGCTCAAATAAGCCCTATTGTAGCATTGTTTGGTGCGTTTGTGGTAGGTATAATTTCTGCGATTTTTGGAGGTAGGCCTGGTCTAATTTCGGGAGCAGCTGGAGCAGTAGCAGTTATTTTTGTTCATATGATTCAAGAAGGGCATGCCAAAGGTCTTTTATTTGATTCTCCAGTAGAGAATATGGGGTATTTCTATCTTTTGGCTGCAGTAGTTTTAATGGGAGTTATACAAGTTTTGGCTGGTTTTTTTAAATTAGGAAAGTTTGTTAGATTAATACCTCATCCAGTAATGATGGGGTTTGTAAATGGACTTGCTATCGTTATTTTTATGGCTCAGCTAGGGATGTTCAAAGAAAACTCAAAAGATTTATTTGGGCAGAACAAACGTAAAACTGATTCTAAGGAACTTGTATATAATGTCGCTAATAATGAAGTTAAAGATGTAATGTCTGGTACAATTTTATATGCTATTAAAGAAAACTCTGTAATAAATTTAAAAACAAACAAAGAAGCTTTTGTAATATCTGATGGTCAGGTGTTCAATCCTGAAACTAAAAAAGTTGTATTTAATGTAAAAGATGATGGCTTTTATTCTATAAAAGATAGTGGAGTAGTAAAATCTACTATGCAAGGAGAAAAGTTATATACCATGATAGGTTTAGTATTATTAACAATGCTTATTGTATGGGGGCTACCTAAATTGACTACAAAAATACCAGCAGCTTTAACTGCTATATTAATAGTTTCTTTTGTAGTTATTTTTGGAGGTATTAATTCTATTAATGTAGGTGATTTTATTAGAGATGGGGGAGGAGCCGGATTAAATGGTTTTGATGAATTATCTAAAAAATTAAATCTATTTGAGTTATGGAGTAACCTTCCTTTTAATTTGGATACATTGAAATTTATAGCGCCTTATTCATTTTTAGCGGCCTCAGTTGGTTTAATTGAAACGCTTATGACAATGAATTTAGTAGATGAATTAACTGATTCTAGAGGAAATGGAAATAAAGAGTGTGTTGCTCAAGGTGCTGGAAATATGGTTAGTGGATTGTTTGGAGGAACTGGTGGTTGTGGAATGATTGGCCAAACAGTTATTAATATTAATGCTGGAGGTAGAGGTAGATTATCTGGAGTAATGATGGCTTTAACTTTATTAACTTTTATTTTATTTGCTGATAAATATATTGAACAAGTGCCTATTGCCGCATTAGTAGGTGTGATGTTTATGATGGTTATAGAAACTTTTGCGTGGTCTAGTTTTAGAATCATGAATAAAATACCTAAAACAGATGCATTTGTTTTAATTATAGTATCTGCTGTAACAGTATTCTTTGATTTAGCAATAGCTGTATTTGTAGGCGTTATAATCTCTGCATTAGTTTTTGCATGGGAAAATGCAAGAAAAATTAGAGCAAGAAAACGTACAAAAGATGACGGTACTAAAGTTTATGAAATTTGGGGCCCTTTATTTTTTGGAAGTATAACTGCTTTTAATGAGAAATTTGATATTAAAAATGATCCAGATAAAGTTGAAATTGATTTTGTAGAGTCACGTGTATCTGATCATTCAGCTATAGAGGCTATTTTTAATTTAGTAGAAAAATATCAAGCAGCTGGGAAAAAAATAATATTAAAGCATTTAAGTGAAGATTGTAAAGTATTAATGTATAAAGCTAGTGATACTTTTCATGATATTATTATAGAAGATATTGATGACCCTCGTTATCACTTAGCTGAAAATCCTGAAAAGTTTCCGAAGCCATTATCTGAATATAAATTTTAAAAAAATAACATAAAAAAAACATTTTAATTTTAAAATGGTTTTTTTATGTTATTTAAATGCTTAGTTATTTCTTTTGTAATGGACTGATTATTTCTACATCACTAAAGGCTATTGCGCCTCTAACAACACTATCTATAGTGCTTTTTAAAGCTTCAATAAGTTGCATTTTTAACTGTGATTTGTGATACAATAAACTTACCTCACGCGCAGGAGGGGGTGTTTCAAACTCACGTAAATGCTTTTTATCTTCCTCATGTAAATCTAATGTATTTAGATAAGGTAAAAGAGTCATACCTAACCCATCTTTTGAAAGCTTAATTAAGGTATCAAAACTCCCACTTTCAAGTTGAAACTGTAAATTTCTATTCTTTTTATTTGTTCTACATAAATTAATAACACTGTCTTTAAAGCAATGTCCATCTTCTAATAATAATATATCATCTACTTCAAGTTCATCTACTTTAATTTTATTTTGACTAAAAAGTTTATGCTCTTCAGGAACCAAACCAACAAATGGTTCATAATATAATACACGTTCTTTTATAGCTTCATTTTCAAGAGGGGTTGCAGCTAAGGCAGCGTCAATATGACCGTCTGTTAATTTACGTACAATCTCTTCAGTTGTAAGTTCCTCGATAATTAATTGAACTTTTGGATAGTTTCTATTAAAAGTTTTTAGGAACATAGGTAATAATGTTGGCATTATTGTAGGTATAATTCCTAATTTAAATTCTCCGCCAACATATCCTTTTTGTTGATGTACAATATCAATAATTCTATTACTTTCATCGACAATAACTTTTGCTTGTTCAATAATTTTTTTTCCTACTTCAGTTAATTCAATAGGCTTTTTTGATCTATTAAAGATTTTAGCATCTAATTCATCTTCTAGTTTCTGAATTTGCATACTTAAAGTTGGTTGTGTAACAAAACAATGCTCAGCAGCGACAGTAAAATTTTTATATTCAGCTACAGCTAATGTATATTTTAGTTGAGTGATAGTCATTCTATAATATTTTTTGATAAAGATATTAAAACAATCAATTGAATTTATAGTTTTACTCGTTAAAATTGCAATAATTTTGAATCAGTTTAAAACGCAACACAAAATCAATAAGATATGGAAACTACAATATTAGGATTAGATAAAAAGAAGACAGAAAACTTAGTAGAAGAATTAAATGTTCTATTAGCTAATTTTCAAATATACTATCAGAATGTAAGAGGACTTCACTGGAATATTAAAGGAAAAAACTTTTTTGAATTGCATGTTAAATTTGAAGAGTTTTATACAGATGCACAAGAAAAAGTAGATTTAATTGCTGAACGTATTTTAACTCTACAAGGAGTACCTTTACATACTTTTAACGATTACAGTAGTTTGGCTAAAGTTCCTGTAGGGAAAAATATTTATGAAGATGTTAAAGCTGTAGAATTAGTAGTTGAGTCTTTATC
The DNA here is from genome assembly GCF_003318185.1 of Tenacibaculum sp. E3R01. Lineage (NCBI taxonomy): Bacteria > Pseudomonadati > Bacteroidota > Flavobacteriia > Flavobacteriales > Flavobacteriaceae > Tenacibaculum > Tenacibaculum sp. E3R01. The sequence continues at coordinate 133,238 of NZ_QOCC01000007.1, forward strand.
AGAACTGTTAAAAATTGAAAGAAGTATTTTAGAATTATCTGATGATGCAGATGACGAAGGAACAAATTCTATGATGAGTGATTTCATATCAGAACAAGAAAAAACATTATGGATGATGAATGCTTGGTTAGGCTAAATCATCTTTTTTTTAAGGGGAGAAAAAGACAACATTAATTTGTTGTCTTTTTTATTTTAAGTATATAGTTTTCTTTTTATGTAATAGTATTCATTAATAATTGTAATGCTAGCATCTTTATTTAATGATAGTAATAATAAAATCTCTTTATTTCCTAATCCATTTAACTGAATTTTTACTCAGATTGTATCTTTTGAAAAAATAGAAATCTTACAAGTTCTTAAGAAAAATTAAATATTTTTTTTAGCTCAAAATCACTTTTTCATTATGTTGAAAAAGTGATTTTTTTAAATGTTTTAATTTCAATGTCATATTAGTTAAGTTGATTAAATATTACTTTAAGTGTTAAAAAATGATAAATAATTTATTTTTTAAGTTAAAAAACTGTTAATTAGGTAGTATAGTATTCGGATGAATTAAAATAGTATAGAGTAAAAAGAAAAAGTTAAAATAAATTTACCAAAAATACTTATTAAAACCTTTCTATCATGAAAAATCAAATATCATTACTCTTAGGAGTATTCGTTTTTGGTTGTGGATTCTCACAAACTAACAACTTCTGGAAAAAAAACACTCAACCAATTCAAAATAAGACTATTACTTTAGTTGAGAAGAAGGTAGTTACGCCAAATAACACTTATGACCTTAGTGTTGAAAAACTAAAAAAAGTATTGTCTTACTGCCCTAAAAGGTACGAGTCGTTTGGTAAATCAAATGTTATTATCACGCTTCCTAGTGAAGACGGAAAATTTAAAAAATACCGTATAAAGGAGACTAATGTTTTACATCCAGATTTAGCTAAAAAATTCCCAAATATTAAATCTTATGTGGGTACATCTGTAAGTAGAGAAAATGAATTAGTACATTTTAGTTTGGGGAATAATGACTTTAGGGCTATGATTATGAAGTCAGATGCTACAATAATTAATATCAAGCATCCTACTATCAATAGTAAAATGTATATGATTACTTCAAAAAAGGAAAAATCAGAACCTATAAGTTGCCAAACTACAGATAATTATTTCGAAAATTTTTTAGAAAAAAAGACAACAGGATCTAAAGAGCTACCAAAAAGAGCCAGAAGAGATGCTAATGATAGTCGTCTTAGAGTTTATCGAATGGCCATAGCAGTAACGGGAGAATTGTCTAAAATATATACAGATAAAGCAAGTGTTACAAATGGTTCAGTTCAACAAAGGAAAGCTGCTGTACTTGCTGAGTTAAATGCACTCATGACAAGGGTGAATGCGGTTTATGAACGAGATTTAGGAACTACATTTGAATTAGTACCTAACATTTTAAATTCCATTTTCCTTGATCCAGTAACAGATGGTATTACACATGGTAATACGGGAATATCTATAAATGAATCTCAAGGTATTCTTGATGCTCAAATAGGTAATGCTAACTATGATATAGGTCATGTTTTAGATTCAGATGGAACCGGACGTGGAGCTTTAAACTCTGTATGTGTTGATGATAAAAAAGCGCAAGGATCTACAGGTGCGCATCCTTTCACATCTGTAAATGATTATTTCTTCCGTACATTCGTTCATGAAATTGGTCATCAATTTGGTGCTAATCACTCGTTTAATAATGCATGTGGTGGTAATCGTTTGGATGAAGGAGCTGTTGAACCAGGAGGAGGTAATAGTATCATGGCATATCAAGGTTGTGCACCAAATTACGATTTACAAACTTCACATGTTTTCTTTCATGCTAAACAGATAGATGAAATGTGGAATCATATTGTAAACACAGCAGGTTGTGGTATAACAAAGTCAGTAGGTAATAGTGCACCAGTAGCTAGTATAGGAGGTAACTATACGATTCCAAGATCTACTCCATTTATATTAGAAGGATCTGCTACTGATGCTAATACACCAGTCAACCAACTAACATATACTTGGGATCAAATGGATAAAGAAATAGCTCCTATGCCCCCTCTTGCTACATCAACAGGTGGCCCTTTATTTCGTTTTAAACCACCTACAACATCTCCTATCCGATATATGCCTGATCTTGGTACAGTAAAAGCTGGAAATTCTTCTTCTGAATGGGAGGTAACACCTTCTGTTGCTAGAACGATTAATTTTAGATTTACCGTAAGAGATAACCACGCTGGAGGGGGGAATACAGATTCTAGAGATGCTGTTATTACGGTAGCTGGAAATGCCGGCCCTTTTGTAATAACTTCCCAAAACAGTAGATTTGATGCACCAGTTGGCTCTACGCAAACAGTAACCTGGAATGTAGCAGGAACTACAGGAAATGGAGTTAATGCAGCAAACGTAGATATTTTATTATCTACAGACGGAGGAAATACATATCCAATAACTTTAGCGTCGGCGGTACCTAATGATGGTTCTCATCAAATTACAATACCAGATGAACAAGGAGGTGTAAATAGAATTATGGTAAGAGGTACCAACAATATTTTTTTTGATATTACAAACGCTAACTTTAGCATAACGGATGGTAACTCTGATCCTATGCCTACAAATTATTGTGCTGCTGGTTATCAAGGTAATAATTATATAGATGAAGTCATCTTTGGAGATATCAATAATAAAAGTGAAAATAGTGGATATTCTGATTTTACCAATCTAGGGACAAATGTTATCAAAGGCCAACCTGTTACTTTAACGGTTAATCCAGGAATTGATACCTGGGATCCTAATTATTTTGGAGCTTGGATTGATTGGAATAAGGATGGAGATTTTGAGGATACAGGTGAAGAAGTTTTATTAACAACCAATGGGCAAGGTGGAGTAACAACAACTATTGTAGTTCCAAATACTGCAAAAAATGGTGCAACCAGATTAAGAGTGCGTTATAAATTACATACTGCTCCTGAGCCTTGTGGAATAGCATCATCGAAAGGTGACGAAGTAGAAGATTATTTTGTGTTTATTAAAGGTAATTCAACTCCAGATTCAGAGGCTCCAAGTACACCAACTAATTTAACTGCTTCTAATATTGAAAGTACTTCTTTAACATTAAATTGGACAGGTTCTATCGATAATATAGGAGTATCTGGTTATGATGTATTTAGAAATAATGAAGTGACTCCGATAGGAAGTCCTTCAGGAACTATATTTAATGTTACAGGGTTAACTAAAAATACTTCTTATTCTTTTTATGTAAAAGCTAAGGATTTTTCTAATAATACTTCTGGAAATAGTAATACTATTAATATAGTAACTAAAGACGGTCCAAGCCCTGGAACTGATCCTTGTGCTGCATCTACAACACAAAATAGTACTTTACATATCACGAATGTAAGCTTTGGTTCTATAAATAATAGCTCCACAAATGCAGCATATAATGATTTTTCAACTATTTCAACTAATCTTTCAGTGGGGCAGTCGGAAACAATTACTATTGACGTAAATAATAGTAGTTGGACATTTAATGACGTAGGAGTTTGGATCGATTGGAATAATAATGGTCAATTTGAAACTTCAGAAGAAGTATATGCTCGATATGGAGCTGGCCCTTATTCAGGTAGTGTTACGCCACCTAATACAGCTGTTTCGAATACCTTATTACGTATGCGAGTACGATTAGGTTATGGAAGTAGTGAGAGAGCTCAACCATGTGGTACGGATACTTCTTTTGGGGAAGTTGAGGATTATTCAGTAGTAGTAAGTGGTGGAGTAACTGGTGATACGCAACCCCCAACTGCTCCAAGTGGGTTAGTAGCTTCTAGCATTACAAGTACTTCACTAACATTAATATGGACGGATTCTACTGATAATGTAGGAGTAACTGGATATGATGTGTATCAAGGAAACATTAATTTGGGTACAGTTACAGGAACTTCGTATAATGTGATTGGTTTAACTGGAAATACTTCTTATAGTTTTACCGTTAGGGCTAAAGATGCAGCAAGTAATCAATCTACTGAAAGTAATATAGCAAATGTAACAACTACAGGAGGTACAAATCCTGATCCAACATTACCAACAGGTTATTGTAATGCAGGAAGTCAAGGAACCAATTATATAGGTGGAGTTACATTTGGAAGTATTAATAATACGAGTCAAAATAGTAATTATACAAATTTTACAGCTCAAAGCACAAACGTTTCTATTGGACAAACCTTAACATTAACTGTAACTCCAGGAATCACAGCTTCTAATTGGTCGGCTAATGTAGTTGGTGCCTGGATTGATTGGAATAGAGATGGTGATTTTACAGATGCTAATGAAGAAGTTTTAATGAAAACTCCTGGTACTGGTGGTGAAACAACTTCAGTTACTGTACCCAATAATGCTCAATCTGGAGCCACTAAGTTACGTGTACGTTACAGATGGGCAAGTAATCCTAATCCTTGTGGAACTAGTGCTAATGATGGTGATGAAGTAGAAGATTATGTAGTTGTAATTGGTGGTAGTACTGGTGATACACAAGCACCAAGTACGCCAACAAATTTACTAGCTTCTAATGTAAATGAAACAACCTTAACATTAAACTGGACTGCTTCTACAGATAATGTAGGGATAACAGGATACGATATATTTCGTGGAGGAACTTATATAGGTACAGCTACAGGTACAACTTACAGTGTAACTGGTTTAACTGCTAATACAGCGTATACTTTCTCTGTTAGAGCTAAGGATGCAGCGGGTAATCAATCAGCTTCGAGTAATACCGTTAATGTTATCACCCAACAAACGAATCCAAATCCTACCTATTGTTTTGCTACAGGGAATGATGGACCAGAGGGGATATCAAATGTTGTTTTTGCTGGAATTAATAATTCTTCTGTAAGAAATGTTTCTGGATATGATGACTTTACTTCTATTTCTACTAATGTAAATGTAGGGACAAGTCATAACCTTACAGTTACAATACTGGGTTATCAAGGAGGTAGTAATGATGAAATCTATGCATTCTTTGATTGGAACCGTGATGGTGATTTTTCGGATGCAGGAGAGGAATTTAATTTGATTAAGACAAATGGCCTTACAGGTGCAATATCAGTAACGGTACCACAAACGGCAATAACAGGTTCAACAAGAATGCGTTTACTAGTCTCATATTATGATACAGAAAAGAATTCATGTGATACTGGTACCAATGATGTACGATATGGAGAGTATGAAGATTATACAATTAATGTAACGAACTCTAGTGCTAATGCTAGTCCTAGTTTATTTAGTAACGGCGGTAATAAGTTTTCTTTATTTCCAAATCCATTTAATAAAAGTTTTACTTTGAATGTAACTTCTTTTAAAAGTACTAACTTTAATGTAAGTATTTATGATATCGTTGGAAGACAGATTTACTCTCAAGAATACAATGGAAATCAAACTAAAATAGAAAATTTAGGTGAACGTATTACCGCTCCTGGTAACTATTTTATTAGAATTCAATCTAATGATAAAACAGAAGTCTTAAGGGTTCTTAAAAAATAAATAACCCTAAATATTTTGTTAATAATAAAACACCTTTTCAACTTAATGAAAAAGGTGTTTTTTTTAATCCCATTTTAAGAGAAAAAGAGATAATATGAATTTATAGTCTTTTTTATTTTACGCATATAGTTTTTCTTTTACATTATAGTATTCATTAAAAACAGCATTGATTGTTTCTTGATATTTATTAAAAGAAGTTCCATCGTTCTTAGTAATTAAATCATTAATACTTTCACTTGCTTTTAAAGAACAAAATATAGCGTTAGAAATACCATGTGATGAAATAGGATCAAAAGCCATGGCTGCATCGCCGATAGATAACCAATTATCACCTACAATTTTTTGTGGGATAGATGAGTTTGCTAGTCTTCCAGTAACTTTAAAATTACCAGTAGGTAAATGTTTTTTTAATATTTTGGTATTGGTTAATATTTCACACCAATTAGAAAAAGTTTTTAATTTTTTATGGAGAGCATCATTTTTTGAAGAGTATAGAGTCATAATTCTTGTTGTTTCATTTAAATCAGAAACGGTTCCCCATCCACTTTCATATGTCTCAGTAAAAAAACCATATTTAAGCGATTCTTTAGTTTTTGGTAAATAACATATAAAAGCAATGTTATTATCATATGAAATTATAGGTACTTTAAAGAAATTTAAAATAACTCGATTTCGTCCAGTAGCGTCAATAATTAATTCACTATCAATATTGTATTTAGTATTGTTTAATTGAACAGATGTAGTTGTTGATGTTATGTTCTTTAGTAAATTATAGTTTATTATTCTTGATTTTACTTTTTTTTCTAATTCTGAAATGACCTTTCTTTTGTTTAGTTTTAATCCATATTTAAACGGATTATGTTTGAAAAAATCTTCACTATGAAAAATATTGTTCCATATTGATTGATAGCCATATGTTTTGGAAGCACATTCTTCAAATAGAGTAAGTAAGTCAATGTTTTTTAATAGGCTAAGTGTAGAAGGAGGTATAGTTTCTGCAAGAATAGTAGCAGATGTATTTACTTCTTTGTTAAGTAGTATACATTCAATTCCTTTTTTTTCTAATAAATAACATAAAATGAGTCCTGAGACTCCTTTCCCAACAATAAGTACTTTTGTTTTTAAGTGTGTCTCAGGATTCATAATTATTTAATAATTAAGTACATATTTGTAGCTGATTCGTATCCACCACATTTATCAATATAACTAACCTCAATAGTAACAAAATTATTACTATAAGGTTTTAAATTTTCTGTAATGTCCATTGGAGGAAGCGGAGTTATTTTTCCACTACAACCATTACTGAAATCTTGATTTAATACAACGTTTCCATTTATTTTAAGTTCTAAAACATCGTCTACAGAAACATCACCTGTACCATCTTTTGTAGATGATAAAAATATTTCCTTACCAGAAGGAAGCCATACCATTTCTCTTACATTTGAATAGAAAATACTTGGAGGGTTTAGTTTTACAGGTCTAGAGGTTATTTCTTTACCTAAAAATATAACTAGTTTGTCTTTAACATTTTTGCTATCAGAAGCTACATACACTATTTCAGGAACTCCATTTACATTAGCATTACGACCTGCAACTACACCTACATCTTTCCATTTGTAAACCATATTAATTAAGCCATTTAAATAGCCACCTTCAGCGTGATAACCAACATATCCTGTATCACTTGTCATTAACCATGGAACTCGATTAGCATAAATATATTGTTTAGTTTCATCTCCTAAAGTAGTGTCTTGCATTTTAACTAAACTTTCTTCAGTTAATACATCAACTGGTAAATTTGCAGCCCACCATGCAGGTATTGGGTATTGACTGTCTAGAAAAACTTTTTGACAGCTCCCAGCATCAGATTGCCATGGAATTCCCATCCATTTAGTTAAATCTCCTGGTGTTGTTTTCCATAACCAATTTTCTTTATTTGATGGATTTAATGAAGCTTTTACATCATCTGAATTCATTTGAAATCCAAAATCATTATAAAAAATTTCAGATTGTTCATTTTTTGTAGCTGAAGCAATACGTATTTCACGTAGTCCAAAGAAAGAAGCTCCTTCAGTAACATTTTTAAATGTTAAATTATTTGCTGAATACATTTGTTCATGACGCATTGGCCAAGTAAGTTCTACTCCTGGGTGGAAACCACCTCCATATAAAGTTTCTAAAACAGCTCGTGTCATTAATAAAGCACTTTTTGTTTCATCTTTTGAAGCTTGAATGTATATGTTTTGATAATAATGACCTATTTCATCCATAGTTGTGAATTCAAAATCTAAGCTTTCAAAATCTCCATCTCTCCAACTTTCAAGTTGCTGATATAAAATAGGAGGGATAGCAAACCATTGTGCAGGACTTCCAGGATAATTAATTCCATCACCTGGATAAAAAGGATATTTTAATTCTTCTGTTCCACTACCAATATTTGTAATATCAGTTGTACTCTTACTAGGTATAACTGGTTCGTTGGTATAAGCATAAGCTGGATTTCTAAATAAGCTAAATATTTTTTCCCTTAAGGGTTGAGCTTCATCAGAGCTATTATATAAAAATTTAAATTCTTCAGTAGTTAATTGATCAATAACTTCTCTAAATGATGGAGCAAGGAAATCACTTGCATTTACCCATTGCATTCTAAATAACCTATATAATACTGGGAAAACTAAACTGAAATCTGTAGAATACGTATCATTTGAAGCGCCACAAATAAGATCGTACATTGTAGCTAATGGTTGTATTTGTGGAGCATAATCTGGTGGAGCAGTAGCTATCCAAGCTGCCGATTTAGGATCGTTTACTTCGTACGTTTTTCCATCTATTGTTACTTTAGCAGTAATTCTTCCGTCACAAATATCATCATACCAATTAGAATTATCAGCAAAATCAGTATTTAAATCTGAGGGGTTTAAAGCTGCGGAAACCCCATCTCCAGGATAAAAAATTAAAGTTCCATTATCATGTTCAACTGTTCCTAAATTTACACTTTTACTTTCCATGTGCATTGCTTTTGCAATTTTACTCTTTCCTTCAGGGTTTAAAGGAAAAGGAAATTGTCCTCCAATTTTTTGCTTTTGATTACTTGAGGATACACTAACAGGTGCGGGGCAGTTAACTAACTCTTTTCTATAATTTTGATCATCAGAGTTTATTAGTTTTTGATCTAATACATTAGGATTTCTTCTTGAAGTACTAATTCCAGGAGCTATTTTTTCGGTAAAAAAAGTTGAGCTTAAATTTTCATTATTTGTATTTACAGAAAGATCTAAACTATTATTAAAATCATACCAAAATGGTTTTTTATTAGCTACCTCTACAGTCCATTCAACTTGACTAATATTGGCGTCTAATTTACGAATAGGGTTACCCTGATCGTCACATTCATAAATATAAAAACGTTGAGCTTGTTTTTTTAATGCACCATCAGCAGTGTGATACTCTTCTCCAGTTTCATATAAATTAGCCCATGGAACTTCAGGGCTAAAAACGACATCTTCTTTTGTTGCAGGACCATTACCCATTCGAGCAATTCCTATTGATGGATAAATTTTAAAATTCATAATAGTTTAATTTATATAGTTAGAAAAATTAGATATATATAAAACTATAAATAGAAAGATTAGTAATTGGAAAAATACCCATAAACGTGTTCTTTTGGAGAACGAGAGCAGGATTATTAAGAACTTAAATATTTATTAAAATACGTATGCTAACAAAGGCAATTAATATAGCAGTAGCTTTTTTTAATTGAATAGGTGTAAGTATTTTATTACTTAATCTATTACCAATTTGACCTCCTACAAATACAATGATAAGAAGAATAGAGGTTAGATTCCAGTTGATTGAAAAATTAGGGTTTGTGTATTGGCCAATTAGGCCACTAATTGAGTTAACTAAAATAAATAAACTTGCAGTAGCTGCTATTTTTTTAGGTGTTTCCCAGTTAGTTAGATGAAGTAAAGGAGCTAAAAAAATACCTCCACCAATACCTACCATGCCTGAAACAAATCCAATTAGACCTCCATACAAAGCATTTTGGGGTAATTTTAATTCTTTAGAACTAGTTTTTTTCGAGACAACTTTTTTTGAAACCCACATAGTTATGGCTGCGAATAATAATGTAAAGCCTAACAAGATAAAGAAGAACGTTTGATCAATTCGTAGATACCCACCTAAAAAAGCTAAAGGGATACTAAAAATAACCAAAGGAGTTACTTTTTTCCAATTGTACTGTTTTTGTTGTTTGAAAATTAAAACATTACCTGTTACAACAATAATATTACATAATAAAGCAGTAGCTCTAATTTCAGTAAAAGCTAAACTAGTTAAAGCTAAAACTGCTAAATAACTTGATCCACCTCCAAAACCTACTGATGAATATAGAATAGCAATGCTAAAAAATAAAAAGACTATATGCCAATTTTCGAGAACAGTTTTCAAAACAATTAAAAGCTCCATATAAATCAAATATATATATTTATAAGTGATCTTATGTTGTTAGTAGAAAAAATATAAAAACTATTTAAAAAAAACTGTAGATTAGTTTTTTATTAAAAACATAAAAGATTTTATAGATGAGTAATTATCACATAAAACATTTAGAAGAATATTATCAAGTTTATAGAAAATCAATAAGAAGCCCTGAATTATTTTGGGAAGAAATTGCTGAGGAACATTTTGTTTGGAGAAAAAAATGGGATAACGTATTGAGTTATGACTTTTCTAAACCAGAAGTAAAATGGTTTGAAGGAGCAAAATTAAATATAACAGAAAATTGTATTGATAGGCACCTTCAAATTAGAGGGGATAAGACTGCTATTTTGTTTGAGCCTAATAGTCCAGATGAAGAAGCTCTTCATATAAGTTATAATGATTTACATAAGCGAGTATGTAGGTTTGCTAATGTTTTAAAAAATAATGGAATAGGTAAGGGTGATAGAGTATGTATTTATTTACCAATGATTCCTGAGTTAGCAGTTTCAGTATTGGCTTGTGCTAGAATTGGAGCAGTTCATTCTGTGGTTTTTGCTGGATTTTCATCAACAGCATTATCTACAAGAATAAACGATTGTGAAGCAAAAATGGTAATTACAGCAGATGGATCATATAGAGGTGCAAAAACGATCGATTTAAAAAGTATTGTTGATGAGGCACTAGATAGTTGTAAAAGTATTAATACAGTTTTAGTAGCAAAAAGAATAGCTACTGATATTAATATGAAAGAAGGTAGAGACAAATGGTTACAGCCTTTATTAAATGTAGCTTCTGAAGAATGTGAACCTGAAATAATGGATGCAGAAGATCCTTTATTTATTTTATACACTTCGGGTTCAACCGGAAGTCCAAAAGGAATGTTACATACAACTGCTGGTTATATGGTGTATACTGCATATACGTTTAAAAATGTTTTTAATTATAGAGAAAATGATGTGTATTGGTGTACAGCAGATATTGGTTGGATAACTGGTCATAGCTATATTGTATATGGACCTTTAGCTAATGGAGCAACTACAGTTATGTTTGAAGGAGTTCCTAGCTATCCAGATTTTGGGCGTTTTTGGCAAATAGTAGAAAAACATAAAGTAAGTCAGTTTTATACAGCTCCGACAGCTATTAGAGCTTTGGCAAAAGAAAAATTAGATTATGTTGATTCTTATGATTTATCATCTATAAAAGTTTTAGGAACCGTTGGTGAACCTATCAATGAAGAAGCATGGCATTGGTACAATGATAATGTAGGTAAAAAAAAGAGCCCGATTGTAGATACTTGGTGGCAAACAGAAACTGGGGGAATGATGATTTCACCAATACCATATGCTACACCAACTAAACCTACTTATGCAACATTACCACTCCCTGGAGTTCAATTGGCATTAGTAGATGAAAAAGGAGAAGAGATAAAAGGAAATCAAGTAGATGGTCGATTGTGTGTTAAATTTCCTTGGCCGTCAATGGCAAGAACAATATGGGGAAATCATCAGCGATATAAAGAAACTTACTTTTCAGCATTTGAAAATAAATATTTTACTGGTGATGGTGCTCTTCGTGATGAAGTTGGTTATTATCGTATAACAGGTAGAGTAGATGATGTTATTATAGTTTCAGGACATAATTTAGGAACAGCACCTATTGAAGATGCTATAAATGAGCATCCTGCAGTTGCTGAAAGCGCCATTGTAGGTTTTCCTCATGATATTAAAGGAAGTGCGTTATACGGTTATGTTATTTTAAAAGAAACCGGTGAAGGTAGAAATCATGATAATTTACGAAAAGAAATTAATCAAATTATTACCGAACACATTGGACCAATTGCCAAATTAGATAAAATTCAATTCACAATTGGATTACCTAAAACACGTTCGGGAAAAATTATGAGACGAATTTTACGTAAAATTGCACATAATGAGTTAGATAATTTAGGAGATGTTTCTACGTTATTAAACCCAGAAATTGTACAAAATATTATAGATAGTAGATTAGAAACTAAATAATATTTCTATAATCTAGTTCATCATAAAAATCTTTAGCACCAAAACCTTGAATACTAATATCTTTATTATTATTTGAGGTTTTGGTATATAAATTAATGAGAGAATTAACTGTAAAAGTATCTATCTCAGTAACTTCATTAATGTTTAAGACTATTTTGTTATTCGACTTTAGAAAAGAGTTAATAATAGTTTTTAAACGAGAATAATTATTAAAGTTTAAATTACCTTTAAGATGAAAACAGTTTTTTTCGTTGGTTATTTGTAAATTCATAATAATATAGTTTGTAATAAAAATAATTATGAATTAAATAAGCCCTGATTTTTTTTCGTTCAAATGTATGTTATTGTGGATGAATGGAAACAATAAATAATTATTCTTTTATTTCAAAAAAACTAAAAACATTCCCTCCATAACGTTTCTCATAGCTAAAACATGGATGATTTGACAAGGTGGTATGTTTTGAATGTTCAATAATTAAAAGTCCCTCTTCTTTTAAAATATTTCTGTCAAAAATAGTATCAGCAATTTTTAAAAACTCTTCCTCTTTAAAATCATAAGGAGGATCAGCGAAAATAACATCAGCTTTTAAAGATGTTTTTTCTAAAAATTTATACACATCACTTTTAAAAGTATTAATATTTAAATCAAGATCCTTTGATGTTTGATTGATAAATTTGATACAATTAAAATGAGCATCAATAGCGTAAATTTCTTCAGTGCCTCTAGAAGCAAATTCATAACTGATATTTCCAGTACCAGAAAATAAATCTATTACAGATATACTATCAAAGTAATATAAGTTATTTAAAATGTTAAATAATGATTCTTTAGCCATATCTGTTGTTGGACGAACAGGTAGGTTTTTGGGAGCAGAAATTCGCTTACTCTTATGTTTTCCAGAAATTATACGCATTTATGAAAGTAATATATAGTTTGAATGGTTTGAAAAATCATCATCTTCATTAAAAAAACAAGTTGTACTTTCAATAAAGTTAATATTTCTAATATAGTTATAGGTTATTTTATATAATTCAGAATCCGATTCAATTTTACCTAAAAAGGTTAATTGGAATTCTTCAGGATTCATTTGTAATTGTTCAGCAGTAAATAATATGTAATAAATAAAATCTTCTTTGCAAGAGTATGAAAATGAATTATACATACTTAATTTATCATTTTCAATAATTATAATGTCCATCAAGTTTGGAGCAACATTAACAAAAAATCCTGTTTTTATTGATGAGTTTTTTATTTTAGTAATAAGTTTATCTATGAGTACAGAAGCATGATGCATGTATTCAAACTCTCCGAAATTTTGAAATAAATAATTATTAATGTTTACATATGGGATATACACTGTATTGGCGTTAATAGAAGACAGGTTATCATATGTAATAAAATCTGTAGCTAATGTTTTTACAGAGTATTTTAAATAAGGAACTAAATTATTTCTATCAAAAAAATCATTAGGCACAATAGTAGCTAGGTTGTTTTGATGTATAGCAGATACTGATTTAAAATCTTGCTGTAAATCTTTATCATTAGCAAAAATGTACATTATTTTCTCTAACAATAATTCGGGAGAAGCAATAGTTTTTTCAAAAATGTATTCAGAAAAAAGATTAACATCATTAGTTGTTAAATCAGTAATACAAAAAGAAAATCCATCCAAACTAAATTGGATGGATAGATTTTTATTTTGCGCAATTGCGCTAATTTTTTTACTCTTTTTTTGCAGCTGCATCTTCTTTGTCGTAAAATGGAGGCCAGTTACCACCTGTAGTAACTTCTGATAGAGACCCTACAGAGATAAAAGGACCTTTTACTTGATCCGTTTCAACTGCTTCTAATTCTATTTTTATTAAAGAACTATTCATTCCTTCTAAAATAGGTTTTTTATCTACTTTAGCTTCAAATACAGGAACTAATAAACCAGCTACTTTTTCTATTTTATCCGTTGCTAACTCAAATTGTTTGTCAGTACCTGGTACATTAAACATATTTTGGAAGTCTTTCCCCTCAAAATATTTAATTACTGGCTCATAATCAATAGTGTCAGTTTGTTTAACAGATATTTTATCAGTTAAACCACCAGATAAAGTAACTTCTTTTTCTATATTTTTAGTTTCTGTAATAGCTAAAGAATCATTTTGGATAAAGCTAATTAAAGCATTTTTATCTTTAGTATAATCACCTTTAGCTTCCTTATATTTAATTTGAGCGTCACGTATTAACTTTAAACTTTTAATAACTTTAGCGTAACGAACCTTTTTATCTTTATTAAATTTTATTGGCTCCATAATTCCGCCATAAATTTTATAGGCTAAGAAGATAGAGGCAACTAATAGTAATATAGAAACTAACCATCTCATTTTTAGAGGTACAAATTTAACAATAAGTACAGCTAAAAGAAACGCAACAACTGCTGCTGCTAAAATCATTAATAATAAATTCATTTTTTTAATTTTTAATATATGATATTCGCAAATCTACAATTTTTTTTCAATGAAGAAAATTTTTAACTATAAATAGATATATCTTTGGAAATTATTTTATTTTATGATAGCATCTGCACACAAATTTTATACTGAAATATTACAAAAATTCCCTTATACACCAACCTACAAGCAAAATAAATTATTAAATGAATTAACTAATTTTATTTTCGAAGATAATGAAAATGCCTTATTTGTTTTAAAAGGGTATGCGGGTACTGGAAAAACTACAACTATAAGTACCGTAGTAAATAACCTATGGAAGGCTGGTAAAAAGGCTGTTTTATTGGCACCAACTGGTAGAGCTGCTAAGGTAATATCAGGGTATTCAGGTAAGCAAGCATTTACTATTCATAAAAAAATATATTTCCCTAAAAAACAAAGTAATGGTGGAGTAAGTTTTGTAATGCAACCTAACAAGCATACAAACACTATTTTTATTGTTGATGAATCTTCAATGATTTCTGATGAAAAACAAAATGCCAAATTGTTTGAAAATGGTTCTTTACTTGATGATTTAATGGCATATGCATATTCAGGAAAAAATTGCAAAATTGTTTTTATAGGAGATACAGCTCAGTTACCTCCTGTAAAATTAACAATGAGCCCAGCTTTAGAAGCTGATAAGCTATCATTTGAGTTTAATAAACAAGTTACTGAAATTGAATTAGATGAAGTTGTACGTCAGCAAGAGGATTCAGGGATTTTATACAATGCTACTGATTTAAGATTATTAATAGAAAATAAAGCTGTTGATTTTCAATTCGATGTAAGTTTTCCAGATATTATCCGATTGGAAGATGGTTATGAAATTCAAGATGCAATTACTTCAGCTTATGACGGTGAAATAGGAGTAGAGGATACTGCAATTATAGTGCGCTCTAATAAAAGAGCTAACCAGTATAATGATCAGATTAGAACAAAAATTAGAGGGCAAGAAAATGAAATTTCTACAGGAGATTACGTAATGGTAGTTAAAAATAATTACTTCTGGTTAAAAGATTCTTCGTCGGCTGGTTTTATTGCGAATGGGGATATTTGTGAAGTAATGCGAATTAATTCCATAAAAGAATTATACGGATTTAAATTTGCTGAAGTTGAAGTGCGTATGATTGATTATCCAGATATGAAGCCTTTTGAAACAGTATTGTTGTTAGATACTTTAACAAGTGAAAGTCCTTCATTAACTTATGAAGAGTCAAATAAGTTGTATGAAGCTGTTAAAGAAGATTTTGCTAATGAAAAATCAAAGTATAAGCAATTTATGGGAGTTAAAAAGAATAAATATTTCAATGCCTTGCAAGTAAAGTTTTCTTATGCGATGACTTGTCACAAGTCTCAAGGTGGACAATGGAAAACAATTTTTATTGAGCAACCATATCTTCCAGATGGCCCTAGTGTAGAGTATTTAAGATGGTTGTATACTGCAGTAACACGTGCGCAAGAAAAATTATATTTAATAGGTTTTAAAGATGAATGTTTTGTAGACTAATAATCTAATTTCACCTATTTCCATGATAAAGTTTATTTAACATTCCTGTTTTCGTAAATCATTAATGATTCTTGTGTAAATGTGACTTATTTTAAAATTTAGTGTCATATAAATTAGAAATATATTGTAAATAGAAGTTAATATAATAAAATTCATAATGAGGGAAATACTATTAATTGTTGCTTTATTAACTTTTCAGGTAAGCTTTACACAACAGGTGTGTAAAGAAAATCAAGAAGCTGATTATGTAGAGGCAAATAATATATCAATTAATAAATGTAATACTAACTCATCTTCGGAGAAAAATATAAAAGACAACAAAGTTTTAGAAGTTAAGAGATTTAGATATCTAAAAAAAAGAATAAATGAGAGAGATTTTATTCAAACAAAAACATTACATAAAAAAATAAATATATTAAGTAATACTCTTGAGGGTAGTAAGATTGAGTTAGTTAAAAAAAATGTTAGTGCAATGATTTCACTAATATATAAAAGAAAAGAAAATAAAATAATTTCATTTAATGAAGTAAATGAAATTCCTAAATTTCTAGATTGCGATAAAGCAAGCGAAGATTGTTTTAATAACAGTATGAAGTTACATATAGAAAATAACTTTAGATACCCTAAAGAAGCAATAAATAATGAAGTTGAAGGTGAATTGTTAGTTTATTTTGTAATAGATTCTAACGGTAATGTTGGTAATATTAAAGTTTCTTCTACTAAAGAAATAACTATTTTAAATAAAGAAGCAATTAGAATTGTGTCATTGTTACCAAAATTTATTCCAGGAAAACAAGATGGTCATGTAACGTCTGTGTCATATAGTTTTCCTATGAACTTCAAATTAAAGTAATTTAAAAATTATTACTTGAATAAAAATAAATGCAAAATGTTAGCATTTTGTTAATTTGTTAAATTCAACAAACAAAAAAGTTACATTTGTTACCCAATTCAAAATATTAAGGATGAGGAATAAAGTAACTGTTTTTCTTTTATTTTTATTGATTTCAATATCGATAGAAGCACAAAAACCGCAAAAGTTATCTTCTAATCAGATATACGAAAAATTACAAAAATTAAATTTTTTAGGTTCTGCATTGTATATAGCAGCTCATCCAGATGATGAAAATACTAGATTAATTGCTTACTTAGCTAATCATGAAAAAGCAAGAACTGCATATTTATCATTAACAAGAGGTGATGGCGGACAAAATTTAATTGGCTCAGAAATACGTGAGTTGTTAGGTGTAATTCGTACTCAAGAATTATTGGCAGCAAGAAGAATTGATGGAGGTGAGCAACGTTTTTCAAGAGCTAATGATTTTGGATATTCTAAACATCCTGATGAGACGTTAAAAATATGGGATAAAAAGAAAGTTTTAGCAGATGTTGTTTGGGCGATACGAACTTTTAAACCAGATGTTATTATAAACAGGTTTAATCATAGAACTCCCGGAACTACTCATGGACATCACACTTCATCAGCTATGTTGAGTGTAGAAGCTTTTGAATTAGCTGGAGATAAAACTAAATACCCTGAACAGTTAGCCTATACAGATATATGGAACCCAAATCGATTGTTTTTTAATACATCTTGGTGGTTTTATGGTAGTCAAAAAAAATTCGCAGAAGCTGATAAAAGTAAAATGTTAAGTTTTGATATTGGAACTTATTACCCATTAAAAGGTTTGTCAAACAATGAGTTGGCATCTATTGCAAGTAGTCAGCATTTGTGTCAAGGTTTTGGACGTTTAACAACACGTGGTAGTCAAACAGAATATGTAGAGTTTTTAAAAGGTGATTTTCCAAAAGATAAAAAAGATATTTTCTCAGGAATTAATACTACGTGGAATCGTATTAAAGGAGGAGGAGAAATAGGTGAAATTTTATACAGTGTAGAAAAGAATTTTGATTTTGTGAATCCATCTAAGCATTTACCGAATTTAATGAAAGCCTATACTAAGGTTCTAAAGTTAGAAAATGAACATTGGAAACGTATAAAAACTAAGCAATTAGAAGAGATTATAATTGCTTGCTCAGGGTTATATATTGAAGCATCAGCTACTAGTTCTAGTACAACACCTAATAGTACTATCAATGTTAATTTTGAAGTATTAAACAGAAGTAATACTTCAATGGAGTTAAATTCTGTTGAATTTCTATCAAATGGAAAGAAAATTGCAAAAGAAATAAGATTGAAAGCTAATGATAAAAGAAATTTTAAAGAGGTTATTACCATAGGTGATTTACCATATTCATCACCTTATTGGTTAAATTCTGAATGGAATTTAGGTATGTATAAAGTACCTAATCAAAAAGAAAGAGGAAACCCAGAAACTAAAAGACCTGTTGAAATTAAATATAATCTTATCATAGATAATAAACCAATCTCTTTTATTAAACCTTTAATATATAGATATTCTAAAAGAGATAAAGGAGAAATTTATGAACCTTTTGAAATTTTACCACAGGTAACTACAAAATTAAAAGATAAAGTATTAATTTTTTCTACACAAGAAGCACAGAGAGTTTCTGTAGAAGTTAGATCAGGAGGAAAAAACACTAAGGGTTCTTTAAGTTTAAAAGCTCCAGATGGTTGGGAAGTAACACCTAATAAAGTTTCGTTTTCTATAGAACAAAAAGGTGATGTAAGATCAATAAATTTTATGGTTAAACCTACCCAAAAAGAGTCAAACGGATTACTAAAATCAATAGCAGAAATTGATGGTAAAATTTATGATAAAGAGTTGGTAGAAATTAATTATGAACATATACCAAAACAATCAATATTATTAGCTTCACAAGCAAAAGTTGTTCGTTTGAATATTAAAAAGCAAGGAACTAAGATAGGTTACATCCTTGGTTCTGGAGATGCAGTGCCAGAAAGTTTACGTCAAATTGGGTATACTGTAACTGAGATAAATCCTGTTGAGATAAACGATAAAACTTTATTGGAGTTTGATGCAGTAGTACTAGGTATTAGAGCATACAATACAAAGAAAGAGCTTCAGTTTAAACAAAAATATATATTAGATTATGTAAAAAATGGGGGTAATGTAATTGTACAGTATAATACTAATAGGAGGGTAGATGTTAAGGCTCCTTATGAATTACAGTTGTCAAGAGACCGAGTTACTGATGAAAATGCAAAAGTTAATTTAATAGCAAAAGAGCATCCAGTACTGAATTATCCAAATAAAATTACTAATGTAGACTTCGAAAATTGGGTGCAAGAAAGAGGTTTGTACTTCCCTAATAAATGGAGTAAAGAGTATACTCCAATACTTTCAATGAACGATAAAGATGAAAGTATTAAAAAAGGAAGTTTATTGGTAGCAGCATATGGTAAAGGAAATTATATTTATACAGGCTTAAGTTTTTTTAGAGAACTGCCTGCAGGGGTTCCAGGAGCATATAAGTTATTTGCTAACTTATTGTCCTTAAAAAAGAATGAAAGATAAACCCAGAAAAACCTCGAAATATTTTTCGGGGTTTTTTATTGATTAATTATTGTAGACAAAATATTAAGTATTTATAAATTAAGAAACCTTTGGTTTAAAAAGATTAATTGAAACTGTAGCTAAATCTGAATTAGGAAATTTTTTAAAAGTATTTTCATCAGGTATTAATCCAATAGATTTCATAGCATTCATATATTCTTCAATTTCAATTATATATTGATCAGAATATCCATGGGTAGCATCATAAGCAGTAGCAGCTGTTCTACCTAAATTTTGACTAACTAATTCAGGTTTTGATGTGTGAAGTTCTATTAAAAGTAAGCCAAATTTATGAATATAAGGAGTCCATTTTTTGAAGTGTTGTTTTAGCGATTCAATTACTAAATTATTATCTAAGCGTTTGCCTTTATGAGCATAAGCACCAGTTGAAGTACTTATAGCAATGTTATTGTTTAATTTTGGTTCTTCCCAAATACGATTATGATCTAAAAACGTACGAACGTTTAATAAATCGGATAAGTTAATATTATATTTTTGTTGCAGATCTTCTGACATGGCTTTAGGATTTCCAATATCTCCCCAAATTACTTTAGCCCAAATATCAGCCTGTACTAAATTTTTTCTAGTAATTTTTAAGGCTGCTTCATTATAATCTACTCCAATTAATAATAAAGGATACTCTTCCAAAACTTTGCCTCTGTTTGTTTGATTTTCAATTACATTAAATAGATGTTTTAAAAATGCTCCATTACCACAACCAACATCTAAAATACCTTTTGGCTGTTCATGTATAGGTTTATTAAATAAGTTGATAATGATTTCATCAATTACTCTAAAGTATGCTGCATGTGCACCTCCACTTCCCCATACATTCATTTCTCGATCTACATGAACCTCTTCAGCGGCAGTGTTAGCGTTTCTTAAAATTGTAGAGTCTTCAAAAATAAGCTTATCTAATTTTCTTAAAGTAGGAATATAAGATACAGTTACTCCATAAGCGCTTGCTCTTCGTGCAAAAAATAGTCCTTTATTTGTAAATTCATAAGAGTCTCCAGTTTTCGTAAACCAATCTAAACCTGTAAGTATATCTAATAAGCGGCTAAAATTTTTAGCATCTTTATGAAACTCTTCCGCTTTAAATTTTGTTTGCATAAAATATTTATGAAACATCCCACTCATACCTAATAATACAACAGTGGGTCCAATAATTATACCCTCAATATGTGTTAAAATTTGGTTTAATATTTCATTTTCTTTTGAATTAGGTGGAGATGAAACATTAAAATTATTTTTAAAGTTTTGATATAGTTCTTCTAGTTTTAAAAATGGTTCTGTTTCAAATTTTCTAGAGTTGTAATTTTTTGAAAATTTAAGTAATAAATAAGCTTCTTTGTAAATATCGAAATAAGAAAAAGCGATTGCTGACAACTCATTTATTTCAAAGTGTACAGTATTAGTTGTGTTATTTACTTGTTGATTTAACCAACCTTGTGAGCATAAAGTGCGTAAAGCTACATTTAAATAACCATCATTAGCATTAAAAGTCGATGTGATTTCTGTTAAACTAACTGATTTTTTTTTCAATAAATATTTAGTGATACCTTTTTCTTTTAGAATATATGCTGCAGGACAGGTTACAATTCCGTCTAAATGACGAAATAAACTACTTCTAAGTATTGATTTTTCTTTATTAGATAACATTGACTAAGTATTTTCCTTTAAATATACTTATTTTTAAATGTCTTTCATAATAAAATAAAGAGGAAGTCTTTCGTTTAAAAAACTTATAATATAAAGAGTTATTAAATGTTTATTTTAGTTTTTCTACTATTTTATCATAAACAAAACTATAATAGTCATGGTATTGAGGTAATAAAATATTCTTTAAATTTTTAGTAGTTATAATAGTTTGTAAATCAAATAATTTAATCTCATCTACCTCTTCTTTTTGAATTATTAAATCTTCAATAGGTGTTTTTAATTCTGCTATAAAAATGTGATGATATTCGTTATCTATTATACCATTATTATGGTTTATTTGATGTTTTCTCACACCAATTTTATATAAGTCATCTGGATTTATTGTGTAATCAATTTCTTCTTGTATCTCCCTAACTGCCCCAACAATAGTATTTTCACCTGCTGCTATATGGCCAGCTACTGAAATGTCCCATAAACCAGGGAATACTTTTTTAGTTAAAGCTCTTTTTTGAAGTAAAATTTTGTAATCTGAAGTATATAGCCATACATGAATAGTAGGATGGAAGTAGCCATATTTATGAGCTATTGATTTTAAACAGGTCTTGCCTGTGTAATTACCAAATTCATCAAGAATGTCAATTATTTCATCCATAAAAAAAGAGTCCCGCATTTTGCGGGACTTAGTATATTATTTAAAATAAGAGAAATCTTCTCCGTTTTCAATTTTTAAGAGACTTTGATATATCATTTTAATAACGTTTTCAACATCTTCTCTGTGAACCATCTCAACAGTGGTGTGCATATAACGTAAAGGCAAAGATATTAAAGCAGAAGCAACTCCACCATTGCTATAAGCAAATGCATCAGTATCAGTACCTGTTGCTCTTGATAAGGCAGAACGTTGGAAAGGAATATCGTTTGCTTCGGCTGCATCAATAATTAAATCACGAAGTTTTTGTTGTACAGCTGGTGCATAAGCAATAACTGGACCTTTCCCAATTTCTAATAAACCAGCTTTTTTCTTATCAATCATTGGAGTAGTAGTGTCATGAGTAACATCGGTAACAATAGCTACATTAGGTTTAATAGTTTGGGTAATCATTTCTGCACCACGTAAACCAATTTCTTCTTGTACAGAGTTTGTAATATATAAACCAAATGGTAAGTCTTTTTTGTTTTCTTTTAAAAGCCTTGCAACTTCAGCAATCATAAATCCACCCATTCTATTATCTAGGGCTCTACAAACAAATTTATCTCCATTTAATATATGAAACTCATCTGGGTATGTAATAACACAACCAACATGAACACCTAATTTTTCAACTTCTTCTTTAGTTGAGCAACCACAATCAATAAAAATATTATCTGGTTTTGGAGCTTCTTCTTTAGCTTTGTTACGAGTATGTATAGCTGGCCAACCAAAAACACCTTTTACAATACCGTTTTTAGTATGAATGTTTACTATCTTACTAGGTGCTATTTGATGATCACTACCTCCATTTCTAATTACATAAATAAGTCCGTTATCAGAAATGTAATTTACATACCATGAAATTTCATCAGCATGTCCTTCAATAACTACTTTATATTTAGCATCAGGATTAATAACTCCAACAGCACTTCCATAAGTATCTGTTATAAATTCATCTACATAAGGCTTTAAATAGTCCATCCAAATTTTTTGGCCTTCCCATTCATAACCAGTAGGTGCTGCGTTGTTTAAATATTTTTCTAAGAAGTCTATCGACTTTTGATTTAAAATTGATTTCTCAGCCATGTTTTTATTAATAAGATTTTATGAGAACTAAAAGATTAACTCCAAAACTTACGTTTTTCGTTTAATTCTTCTTGTTCTTTTATTTGTTTAGGAGTCATTACTTTTAAGAAAGATGGGTGTTGCTCAATGGCATATTCTATTCTTTCAACAATGTTTTCAATGCTCTCATTTTCGTAATCGATATCCAAAGGCTCTTTAATAACCATTGATTGTAAAACGTTACGCTTTTTTATTTGTAATCCTTTTTTATCAAAAGAACGTCTAAATCCATCAATTACAATAGGTACAACTACTGGTTTGTATGTTTTAATTAAATGCGCTGTTCCTCTTCTAATAGGTTTAAAAGCTGTTGTAGTACCTTGAGGGAAGGTGATAACCCATCCATCGTCTAAAGCTTTTTTAATATTAGAAATATCAGATAATTTAACTTGTCTATTAACATCTTTTCCACCACTACGCCAAGTTCTGTCAATAGATACTGATCCAGTATAAGCAAAGATTTTAGGTAAAATACCAGAACGCATGGTTTCACCAGCAGCGATGTAGTATACATTTAATTTAGGATTCCATATGTAACCAATGTTTCTAATATTATCAATACGTCCTTTTAAAGAAGCATTAAATACATGAAACATAGCAGCAACATCAGCAAAATATGTTTGGTGATTGGAAATGAATAAGACATTTTGATTTGGAAGTTGGCGTAAAATTTCAGAACCTTCAATTTGAAGTTCATTAAACCTACGATAACGTCCATGAGAAATAACTCCTAAGATACGTATAAGCCATTTTTTTATCCATAATATATGTCCAAAAGGATTCCTTTTAAATAAGGGCATATTGATGCAGGTTTTATTAGTATAAATGCTAAATTACAAAAGAAAAATAATACTGTTACTATTTAATTAAATCTTTAATTTCTGAAAGCATCATAGCAGTTGCTCCCCATACAATGTAATTATTTAGTTTAAAGGATGGTACCTCGATATTTTTCATGTATGATGTTTCCATTGGAGTGTAAACAATATTATCGTCATCCAGTAAATCTTGTGCTAATACCTCAATAATTGTAGCAACTTCATTATTTGGATTGAAAATTGGTTTTTGGTTACAGAACCCAATAAAAGGAGTAACTAAAAAATTACTTGGAGGAATATATGTGTTAGATAATTGTCTTATTACAGTAATATCTTTATTGTTAACCCCAACCTCTTCGTAAGTTTCTCTTAAAGCAGTTTGTTGAAGATTAATATCGATTTTATCTACTTTTCCACCAGGAAAACTTATTTGTGCAGAATGCGCACCATTATAACTTGCTCGTTGTGTTAGTAAAAAGTTTGTTTTATTTTGTTTATCGGGATAAAACAAAGCTAAAACTGCTGCTTTTTTAGGAGATTTTTGTGTAATCATTTCTTCTGTATATTTTCTCCTTAATTCAGGAGCTAGCTTAAATTGAGATTCTAAACCTCCTAAAGTACTATTTTGAAATCGTTGTATTTGATTAGTGAAATCAGAAAAAATCATTTTTTATAGTATTTTAGACAAACATATTGATTTTAATAGCACGAAGTCAATTTTTTGGCTCGAATTTTGTATTTTAAATACTATTAAAAATCAAATAAAATATATGAGTAAAAAATATAAATATAGAAAACTAGCTTTGAGTTTAATTTTTGACGCTGTAGGTTATGCATCTTTTATTTTACCAGGATTAGGAGAAATTACAGATGTTATTTGGGCTCCAATCTCTGCATTTTTAATGACTAAGCTATATAAAGGGAATAAAGGGAAAATTGCAGCGGCAGTATCGTTTATAGAAGAAGCAATGCCAGGTTTAGATGTGATACCTACTTTTACACTTATGTGGCTATATACTTATGTTTTTAGATCTTCTGATGAAAAGAAAAAAACAATTGAAATATAACCAAAACCAAGTAAACTATATGTTTAGTACCAGATTTTGGTTATTTATTATTGTTATTTTTTCATACTTAAAAATGAGAAATTATAGCTAATACCTAAATTCATATATGTTGAATTTAAACTACCACCTTTAGCTTTAACATGACCTAAAGCTCCTCTTAATTTTAACTTATCAGTTAATTTATAGTTGATACCTAAGCTAGGCTTTATTATTAAACCTTGACCAGTACTAATTCCACCACCACCAGCAGCTCCTCCTAATACTTGAAGGAAAATAGAGGTAGTATTATCAAATATTTTTTTTGATTGGTATCCTAAACCAACTATACCTTCAGCATAAGCTCCGGCATCACCAAAGTTAGCAAATGAGGTTTGGCCTGCTCCATAAATATGTTTATTTAAAAAGAAGTTAATTTGTAGTGATATCTGATGCATATTTTGACTAATCCCACTAACTCTTTGTGCGTTTATATATAAATCTTGTTTCAATATGGTTTCTAAACCTTTAAATACTCCTTTTGAAAAAGACAATGTTTTTGAATTTATACCATCCTTATCTACATAATATTTTAGACCAAAACCAAGAGTAGAGGAGGTGAAATGAGAATCTGGACTCATTAAATAACCTTTATTTAAAGTAGCATAAAAGTTGTCAAAAAGTTTTTGTTCAATTGAAAGATCAGGATAAATTAAAAAACCACCTTTTGTATCAACACCACCACCACCACCAGCACCTATACCAAATTTAGCAAGAATGTTGGTTCTGTTTTTATTCATAGAAAAATGATATCCTCCTCCTAGAAAAATATCCATATAACCAGCTTTAATTCCATGATAAGCACCGTCGGCTTTTACAAAAAAGAAAATGTTATCTGTTAAATATGAATTAAATTCAAATCCAGCTAACCGTATTGTTTTTCCTTTATATGAACCTTTAGTAACTGATAAGTTATTTAAATGCATTAATAAGGACAATCTACTACTAGGTTTGTTCCAGTCAGAGTCTTTTAAGTTGTTAAAAGAAAATTCAGTTTCTTTTTCGTCAAAACTTGAAGTTTGAAAGGATAAAGGAACTTGAATAGCTACATTTAATTGACTCCCTTTAATAGTTCCTTTATCAAAAAAGTTAACATAACTATAACCAGTTGAGATTGAAAAGTGTTTAAAGTCATATCCTAAATTAAAGTGTGGTAAAATAAATGCACCACCTCCATCGGGTGCGTTTGCACCACCACCACCACCAAAATGAATACCGGTATCTATAAATAAATTATCAGTGATGTTTTTTTGAATTCCTGCGTTAATTCCTAAAGTGAAGAAACCACCTCTAATACCTCCAACGGCACCATAAAAGCCTACACCTGCATAACTCCATTTATTTATTTTTAAATTGTAATGTAAGCCTGTGAAATCCATATTAGATTCATTTTCAGGCATCTTTATTGAAAGAAAATCTAATTGACCAAAACCAATTTGGGTAACTTTGTTTGGTAATTTCTCTTGCGCGTAAAAAAAATGAACACTCAATGTTATACTTAACACAAGTGTTCTTTTCATTATGTTTTTAAACATATAAAATAATTGAATTAATTTTTAATGATGAATTTTCTGTCGTTTATTATTTATGTATGATGCTACAAAAGCATCTTTAAAACCTATTTTTGCTAGTTCTTTTTTAAAATATTTAGCTTCATTTAAAGTTGAAAATAATCCTAATGAATATTTAAAGTAACCATTTTTAGATGATATAATTCCAGGTATTAGATTATTTGAAAGTAATGGGTATTTTTTTGTTTGAAAAACTCCTAGTTGAACTGAGTAGATTGTTTTTCCTTGTACATTAGATTCAACTTCATTTATAGTGTCATCTAAATTATCAGTACTTACCGAAGCTATATCTTCTTTCTCTACTTTTTTATTAACTCTTTTTAAGCTGTCAATAACACGTTCAGCCTCTCTAGCTTTAATTTCAGAAATATTAACTTTATTATTAGTTATAATACCCTTATCATTTAATTTTCCGCTTTTAAATAAATAGATAATACCTAATGCTAACCCCAAAAAAAGACCTAATATAATATAAATGGTTCTAGATTTTTGCTTATGGTGTTTGTATGTTTCTTGAAGCTCACTTAACTCTTTTTCAGATTCTTCTCTTTTAAGTTTTGCTTTGTCAAAATCTTCCTGCATTAATTGATACTTCTCTTCCTCGATGAATGGCATACCGTTGTTATTTTTAGTTGATTTTCGACCACTAAAATACAAATCTTTTTTTAGTAGCGTTTTTTATGATCAGTAATTGATATATTGAGGGTTAGTGTATATTGTCATTTTATCATCTCTACTAAAACCTATAAGGCATATTCCAAACTCTTTAGCAAAATCTACAGCTAATGAAGAACAAGCAGAAACAGCAATTATTATAGGTATTTTAGCAAAAAACGCTTTAGATACTATTTCGTAGGAAACACGACCACTAACTAGCATTATTTTAGCACTATTTAAATCTTTTTCTTTTAACAAACTTCCAATACATTTATCAACGGCATTATGTCTACCAATATCTTCTTTACAGGTTAATAATTTTTGATTTTTATTAAATAAAGCACAAGCATGACTTCCTCCAGAAGATTTAAATGTAAACTGTAGTGATGTCATTTGCAAAAACATTTGCTGAATTTTATTTGAACTTAAGGTATAAGTGTTTTTTACAGGTTTTCCAGAAACTTGAATATCGTTGATTTCTTTTTTACCACAAATACCACATGAAGAGACTGATAATAAAGTTCGTTTATTTAAGTAGCCTTTACCTATTTTTTCTTTATCAATAGTAACGTTTATAATATCATGATGATTATCTTTTTTAGTTGTAATATTAAAAGATAATGGTTCATTGCTTCTGTAAATATCTTCAGCATATAAAAGACCAGTAATTAAATCAGTATCATTATAAGGAGTTCGCATTACAACGGTATAAGCTTCTTCATTAATGTTTATTTGCAAAGGAGCCTCTATAACTAAATTGTCATTTAACTTATTTGAAATGTTATTAGATACTTTTATCGATTGGTATGCGTTTACTTGTGTCATAGAGAACAAAAGTAAATAATAAAAAAAACAAAAATAAGAAAATAGGGTAGCATTAAAATAATTAACTTTATGCCCTGTTACTTTAAAAGTAGAGAGATTGATCTATATCTTATTATAATGAAAAAGGTTTTAAGTATTTATATTGTTTTTTTTAGTTCGTTAATTATAGCTCAGGTGAAAGATACATTACCAAGCTTTGTAGATGATTATTACCTTATAAAGAATGGTGATTCATTAATGATACAACTTAATGAAGTGTCAGTATTACCTAAGCATAAGTTTACTTCAAAAGTAGATGTACATTATTATTACTGGTTTAGAAGAAAGGTGTTCAAAGCTTATCCTTATGCCATGTTAGCTTCAAAAAGAATAGATAGTCTTAATGTACGTTTAAATAGAGTTTCTTCAAAAAGAAAGAAAAAGCAATATATAAAAAGAGTTCAGAAATATCTTGAAAACGAATTAACAAATAGGTTGAAAAAATTAACAAGAACGGAAGGTAGAGTGCTATTAAAGTTAATTCATCGCCAAACAGGAAAAACTGCATTTGATAATATAAAGGAATTACGAAGTGGTTGGAAAGCTTTCTGGTATAATACTACAGCTAATTTATTCAAGCTATCGTTGAAGTCAAAATATAATCCAGAACTTAATAATGAAGATTATCTAATAGAAGATGTTTTACAAAGAGCATATATAGATGAAGCATTGATTTATCAAGAGCCTAAGTTAAAAATGAACTATGTAAGTATATTAGCAAATAAAAAAGGAGGGATTAATGTAGAAAAGTATAAAAAAATGTTTGCTAAACAACGTAAAAGAAAGAAAAGACGTAACACAAGGAAGTAAGCTACTAAACAATACAGTATAGGTATTACTAGAAGAAAAGAGTATTTATAATAAACTTCAAAAAAACTTTTGTCTTTAAAAGCTTAGTAAGTAGTTGATTAAGGAATTCTTTAAAAATAACTTCAAAAAAATCATTGTCATGTTAGAAAAGGGGTCTATATTTGCACCCGCAAACGGATAAGCTCAGAGTTTAAAAGTAAGCAAAGTTCATTAAAATAGGGTTATAGAGGTATTAAGAGAAGGTTAAAAAATAAGTTAAAAAAAGCTTGTTTAAAACAAATGAAAGTGAGTATCTTTGCAGTCCGAATTTTAGGGGATAGTTCATTGATTTATGGGATTTACAAATTTAAAAAAAAAAACTTCAAAAAAG